>JAFXYD010000069.1 GCA_017541995.1 Oscillospiraceae bacterium | reverse complement strand
TGCGGACTTAAGTGACGGCCCAAATATGCAAGCTTCAGCGCAGCATATTTGGCTGCCGGAACTTATGCAGAGCTGGTCTCGCAATGACAAATTATGGATGTTTTCTGCCGTAAGGGACGGGGAAACGGATTGCCACGCCAGTGTGCGCACTGGCTCGCAATGACAATATCGGGACGTTTGCCGCCGTCGGGAACGGAGGAAACGGATTGCCACGACCAGTCTGCGGACTTAAGTGACGGCCCAAATATGCAAGCTTCAGCGCAGCATATTTGGCTGCCGGAACTTATGCAGAGCTGGTCTCGCAATGACAATATCGAGACGTTTCCCGCCGTCGGCGGCGGCGCTGCATAAAATGGGGCCGCCTTCCCATCGGAAGGCGGCCGCTTTCTTTCGGCTGTTTTTACAGTCTCTTTCGCAATTATCTTCCAATCTTCTCTTTTGCAATTACCTTCCGGTCTCTTTCTCAATTACCTTCGGTTTCCTCCGGTTTTCCCATCAGCTCCAGGGCCTTGGGGGCCATGCGGGCGGCTCGGTGGTGCCAGGCCAGCAGGGCGAAGGGCTCCGTGTGGTTGCTCTTGTCGCGGTTGCAGCTGGGGTGGGCCGGGAAGTAGTTCTCCACATAGTCCGGCTTCGAGGTGTCAAAGCCGTGGGAGTTGAGATATTTCACGTACTCCGCCAGCTCCGGCAGCGCTTGATATTTGGAGGGGAAGATGTGATCCACCTCAAAGTTCCGTTCGTCCTGGAGGGAGCGATTGCAGTAGGGGCAGATGCCCTTGTAAGCCTCATAAAGAGCCCTGCGGAGCTTCGGATCGTCCTGCTTCGCATGGTGGTACCTGTAGGGAAGGATAGGGATAACCAGGGCGTTTTCCCGGACCTCCATGCCCTCGATGGTCCAGCTTTCAAAGTAATCCCCCAGCAGTGCTCTGGCGTCCTGCTTTTTGCCGGTGTTCGGCCCGTATACCTTGCTGCCGTCCTTGGCCGCCTCAATCAGGCTGACCACCGAATACTGCTCATCCGCCTCATCTACAATGAAATCCCTGGCGCTCAGCCCCAGAGCGCGGTTGATGCCCAGGATTTCCTCCCGCAGCCAGAGAAAGATGGACAGGGCCGGGCAGCCGGGCCGGAACCAGAGCTCAATGCCCAGCGTTTCATCGTCCTCCATGCGGATCAGAACCCGGCGATCCACGGTATCCGCCAGGATCAGCCCCTGCAGCCAGCATTGCTTAACGGAAAAATTCTGGCGCATGCAGCGGATCATCAGACGATGGATCACACTGTCCGGCAGATAGTCGTATTTCATCCGGTAGCGCACGGCCCGCAGTCCTTTCCCCGGGGCCTCCAGGGCCTCCTCCGGGGAGTCGGTGGAGCAGAGGGCCGGGAAAAACAGCTGTCCGGCATCTACACGGTAGCAGAGGCTATGCTGCACCGCCACGTCGATGATATAGGGGCACTCCTTCGGCTGATAGACAATCTCCGGGGCTGTGCGGCGGTAGCGTTCTCCCCTTACCTGCTCCGGGGCCTGATTGCAGAGCATTTGTTGGACGGCAGTTACCGGGATTCGTCCCTCCCGGGCGTAGGCCATCCCCTCCTCGATGATGGCGTAGATGGCGTTGGTGAGCCAGACGGGGTTCAGCAGGCGGTAGTCCGCCAGCTCCTTCCTGTTTTCATCCCGGTGATAGCTGAAGCAGACCCCCAGGCTGTTGAAGTAGGAGAGCAGGGCCGGGGCGTTTTCGTCCCGGATGTCCGGGTAATTCGCGCAGATCTGGTGATAGCGCTCCTTGGTGAGATAGTTGTTCTTCCGGCTTTCGGCCTCGATGGCGTCCCGGACGGCCTTCCAGCTCCGGGGCACGCTTCGATTGCAGCCCGGGGTTCCGGCGGCGGTTTCAATCAGGGGCTCCATGAGCTTTTTCCGGAATTCCCCGTCCCCGGCGGTCTTGGCGGAGACGTAGACCACCTTTTGAATATTGGGGGAATTCCTTCCGCAGCCGGGGCTCGTCCAGGACCCGCAGGCCGTTGTCGTTGTCCCAGCAGTTGACGTAGAGCAGAATCGGGGACTTGGGGGCGAAGGCCGTCACGTTCCGCAGCCAGTAGCGGGCCCGCTGGTCCGCCTTGGTCTCCCGGCTCTTCACCGTCACCACGTAGCAGCTGTCCTCCGTCAGAAAGCAGCGGTGCATGGCGTGGAGGAGCTGCTGGCCCCCGAAGTCCCAGAAGTGGAGGCACAGAGTGGAGCCCCCACAGGGCACGTCCTGGTTCAGAATCTCCACCCCGGGGGTCTCCCGGGTCTCGTATGGCTCCACCGCCGTCTCCCGCCTGCCGCCGTTCCGGAAGCGGCGGATGGTGTAGCTCTTGCCGGAGTCCCCGTCCCCCAAGAAGATGACCCGGCACTCCGGCAGGCGGAGCTGCTCTTCTTGATACAGGGCCTCGATCAGGGCCCGGTCGTTCTGCAAAAAGACCGCCTTGTCCTGCTCTGTGAGGGTAAGGCCGCGGAGATTGACGCCGGAAAAATCATAATCACCCGTATCCACAAAGGGGAGCCCCCGGAGGGCCAGGGAGCGGGGAAGCCTTGGCAGACTCAGGTCCCGCAGATCCAGCCTGTTCAGCGCCGGCAGCTCCCCCAGCCAGTCCGGCAGGGCGGTGATTCGGGTGCGGTCGAGGTACAGGGATCGCAGATTGGTAAGCTGACCCAGGGACCCCGGCAGGGCGGTGATTTGGGTGCCCGTGAGGGACAGAAATTGCAGCTTGGCAAGCCGATCCAGGGACTCCGGCAGGGCGATGATTGGGGTGCCGAAGAGGCTCAGGCTTTGCAGATTGGCAAGCTGCCCCAGCCACTCCGGCAGGGCGGTGATTTGGGTGCCGCCGAGGTACAGGGTTTGCAGATTGGCAAGCTGCCCCAGCCACTCCGGCAGGGCGGTGATTTGGGTGCGGCAGAGGTCCAGGTATTGCAGCTTGGCAAGCTGCCCCAGCCACTCCGGCAGGGCGGTGATTTGGGTGCCGCTGAGGGACAGGGTTTGCAGATTGGCAAGCTGCCCCAGCCACTCCGGCAGGGCGGTGATTCGGGTGCTGTCGAGGTACAGGTATCGCAGATTGGTAAGCTGACCCAGGGACTCCGGCAGGGCGGTGATTTGGGTGCCGTAGAGGCTCAGGATTTGCAGATTGGCAAGCTGACCCAGGGACTCCGGCAGGGCGGTGATTTGGGTGTAGCTGAGGTTCAGCGTTTCCCGCTCCGCCAGCGCGCGGCCCTCCGCCGGGGTGGGCCGATATCCCCCGTCGATTTTGCAGAGCAGCTCATAGACCGCCCGGTCGTTCCAAGCCAATCCAGGCCCGGAATCGGGAGCCCGCGCCGGTGCAAACTCGGAATCGGTAGTCTGCGCCTGTGTCGGCTTCTTTTTACGGAAGAATCCAAATGCCATATTGCCGCCTCCCGTCGATTTTTGTCTATCATAGCACGCCCCGGGGGAAAAGTAAAGGCGTCGGCGGAAAAAGGGAAGAAACGCCGGTTCCGGGACCGGGAAACCCGCCCCCGGCGGCGGGAAACGTCCCGATATTGTCATTGCGAGCCAGTGCGCACACTGGCGTGGCAATCCGTTTCCCCCGTCCCCTACGGCAGAAACGTCCCGTTCCTGTCATTGCGAGCCAGTGCGCACACTGGCGTGGCCCTGGCTCCGCGTCGCCGTTTCCCCCGATGCGCGGCGGCGTATCGAACGGGCGGACAAGCACGGCTTGTCCCTACATTCGTATATCGTTACGCTCGCCGCTGCGGGCGGGCGGGGCGCATGGCCGGCAGATTGCCGGCGCTACAGGCGGGTGGAGCGGGGAACGGCGGGACGGGGAACCCGTCCCCTACGGCGGGAAGCGTCTCGATATTGTCATTGCGAGACCAGTCCGCAGACTGGTCGTGGCAATCCGTTCCCCCCGTCCCCATTTTCAATTTTCAATTCCCGCCTCGCCCGCGGGGCGGGGTACGGCGGACGGCTGAGAGCCGTCCCTACGGGCGGGGTGTATGTGGCGGTCAATGACCGCCGCTACAGGCGGGTGGAGCGGGGTACGGCGGGACGGGGAACCCGTCCCCTACGGGCGGGTCTGATGCCTGATCCCTGATCCCTGATGCCTCGTCCGTGCGGGGAACGCGGACGGCTGAGAGCCGTCCCAGGGGACAGGGCGGCCGATGACCGCCCCTACAGGCAGGTGGAGCAGGGAACGGCGGGCGGGGCGCAGGGCCGGCAGATTGCCGGCGCTACAGGCGGGCGGGGCGGGGAACGGCGGGGCGGGGAGCGCGGACGGCTGAGAGCCGTCCCTGCGGGCGGGCGGGAGCGCAATAAAAAGATCCGGTTCCTGGCGGGAACCGGATCTCTTCGGGTCTTATTCGTTGGGGAGCTCCACGTCGGCGTAGTCCTTGAACTCCTCGGCGATGGCTTCGGCCTTCTCCTTGGCCTCCTCCACGGTCTCCTCGGCGGCGTCGGCCAGCTTCTCGGCCTTTTCCTCCACGGTCTCGGTGGCCTCCTCCACGAAATCCTCCACGGTTTCGGGAGCCTCGCACTCGCAGTCCTCCTTGCCGCAGTTCTTGCAGCACTTCTTGAAGCAGCCCAGCTTCTTCAGCAGCAGCAGAACGCCGCAGACGGCGGTGAGCGCGCCGATGACGGCCAGAACGGTCTTGATGGTCTTGCTCATGGGTAGTCCCTCCTGTTGTTATAATTTGTTACAATTCAGTATAGCATATTATTGCGCGGGATGCAAGAAAATATTTATGTTTTTTCCGCGCTCCGATTTATGTTTTTTCCGCGTTCCGGCCCGCTTCGGGGGGCTTCTCATACTCCGCCAGCACGAAGCCGATCTCCGTGTCCAGGCGCTCCAGGGGCTCCAGCTTGGCCCGGTCGGCGGGGCTGCTGCGGTAGTAGTAGGGGGTCATGCGGAAGACGGCCTGGATATCCGCCTGGCAGGCCAGGGTGATGCGGCCCGTGACCCGCTCCGTGCTCAGCAGCCGCAGGCTTTTGGCCTGGGGCAGGGCCTCGTCGTTTTCATAGGGCCGCTCATAGACCGCCTGCTTCAGGCCGAAGAGATGCCGCCGCCCGGGCACCACCAGGGTCAGCCGCCCTCCGGGCTTCAGGACCCGGGTCAGCTCCGGCTCCAGGAAGGGGGCGAAAAGCAGGGTGGCCCAGTCCACGCTCTCGCTCCGGACGGGGACCCGGCTGAGATTGGCCACGAACAGGCTCATCTCCGCGCTCCGCCTGGCCGCCAGCCGCACCATCTCCCGGGACAGGTCGAAGCCCCAGAGCTCCAGCCCCGGCAGGGCCGCCAGGGCGGAGCTGTACCAGCCCTCGCCGCAGCAGAGATCCAGCAGCCGCCCCTGCCGCCCGGCAAAGCGGGCGCAGAGGGCCTCCCGCAGGGGGGCGTAATAGCCCTTGTTGAGAAAGTCCCGGCGGAAGCGGGCGGCCTCCCGGCTGTCGCCGGTGGCGTCCCCGGGGCGGGAGCCCGTCAGCAGGTTGACGTAGCCCTCCTTCGCCAGGTCGAAGCAGTGCCCCCCGGGGCAGCGCAGGGAGCGCCCCGTTTGGGCCAGGCCGCCCCCGCAGACGGGGCAGATCAGAATATCACAGTTCATAGCTGTCTCCATTCACGGTTCGGATTTGTCGAAACGCTCCCGTAGCGGCGCACACCAGTGCGCCACGAGACCGGGTTCCAGTGGC
>JAFXYD010000068.1 GCA_017541995.1 Oscillospiraceae bacterium | reverse complement strand
GTGGGCCAGCTTCTCAATGGTCTTGGTCTCGCGGCTCAGCTCCTCGTGGCAGACGGTGCAGTAGACGACCTCGTCATAGGAGCCTTCCGCAGAGCAGGTGGCGGGAACCACGTTCTCCTGGACGGCCTCGCCGGGAGTGTGGGCCAGCTTCTCAATGGTCTTGGTCTCGCGGCTCAGCTCCTCATGGCAGACGGTGCAGTAGACGACCTCTTCATAGGAGCCTTCCGCAGAGCAGGTGGCGGGAACCACGTTCTCCTGGACGGGCTCGCCGGAAGTGTGGCCCAGGGCGGGAGTCTCATTGCCGGTGCGGGTCTCGCCGGTGAACATGCCGGTGTAGGTGGTGTAGCCGGACTCGGTGCAAGTGGGCTCGGTGACCACGCCGGGCGCGGGCCAGAGGTCGGTGCCCTTGGAGGCCTGGAGGGCATTGCCGCTGACGCCGTAGATGTAGTAGACCACGTAGGCATTTTCGCCGGCGTCGGCGGAAACGTTCAGGGTCTCGGTCTGGGGCTGGCCGTTGCGGTTGAAGATGATCTTGTCATAATCCACCAGATCCAGCTCGATCTTGTAGTAGGGGTGGCCGCCCTTGTCGACGCCCTCGGCGCTCAGAGCGCGACCAGGCCAGGCAGCATCCAGGTTGCCGGCGTTGCCCCAGGCCCAGGCGTAGAGGCTCTCGCCGTCCAACTCGTCCACCACGTAGACGGAGACGAGCTTGGAGCCGTCCTTCAGGTTAATCACCATATCGTCCTCGGCAACAGCCAGGGCGGTGTTCCGCTGGGCGGTATGGACGGTGACGTTGGTGTTCAGCATGCCGGTGTAGCTGAAGTTCAGCACAGCCAGGTCGGTATGGGCAGTCTTGTCGGCAAAGGCCAGGGTGATGACGCCGCTCACGGGATGGACGGAGATATAGGCGAAATCGGAGCTGCTGCCGGTGTAGGTCAGAACGGCGGGATCGTAGGTCACGGTGACCAGGCCGTTGTTCACGTCCTCGGTCTCGGTGAGGGTGAGGGTGACGCTGCCGTTCTCGGCCTCGCCGGTGCTCCCGTCGGTGGTCTTGACCAGGGGGGAGACGGAGACCGCGTTGGCGCCGCCGTTGACCAGGTTGGCGGGCTCGTTCTTCTCGGTCTCGGCGGCGAAGCGGGCCTTGATTTCAGCCGTCATGAGCTCGTCGCGCTTGATCCGCAGAGGCTTCAGCTCCAGACCCTCGGCGGGCTCCTCCACAGAGGCGGGGGCGGCGGAGCCGTTCACGTACAGACCGGCGGCGGGCCAGACGCCCTCGCCGAAGTTGCCGGCGTTGTAGAGCTTGCCGGTGCTGGGGTTGTACATAATCAGCTCGGAGACGTTGTCCGCCTGACGGGACCAATAGATCCAGGTGCCGTCATAGTACAGGGACTGGTACTGCAGCCCGGCGCCCAGGCCGGTGTCCACCACTAAGGTGGGGGCGGTCCAGTTGAAGCCGTTGCTGTAGCTGACGGTGGTGGTCCAGATCTTGCCGGTCTCATCCAGGAAATAGTAGGAGCAGGAGGTGGAGCTGACGGTTCTGGCGCAGATGCCCACGGCGTAGGCGTCGCCCACGTCGGTGCCGGTCAGATCCAGCAGACCGTAGGGGAAGCCGGAGAAGGTGCCCAGCTCGTCGTCGGTCTCGGGGGGCAGATTGCCCAGGATCAGATACTTGGCGAAGCCGTAGGCGTAGAAGGTATAGCCGGAGAAGCCTGTGGGGCCTCTGGCCATGCCGAAGGCCGGTACATAGTTGGTGCCGTATTCAGTGGCGGCGTAGGTGCTGCGGTTGATGCTGTAGATCACGGAGGTGTCGTTGATGTCCAGCGTGGAGGCATACAGGGCGGAGGCGGACTGCATAAAGGCGTTATGCAGATACAGGGGATTGCCGTTCAGGGTGGTGGCATTGTTGGTACGCTTGGTCCAGGTGGGGAGGTTGTTGGCGTTGAAGTAGGAGAAGAAGACGCTGCCCTCCTCGTCCCAGATGATGGCGCTGAGCTCCTTGTTCACCGCCTCCACCGTGACGGTGCAGCTGCCCTTGATGGCGGAATTGGCATTGGAGCTGGCGGTGATCGTAGCCGTGCCCTTGGCAACCGCGGTCACATGGCCGTTCTGGTCCACGGTAGCAACGCCGGTGTTGCTGGAGGACCAGCTCACCGTGCGGTCGCTGGCGGTCAGCGGGGTCACCTTGGCGGTAAGGTCCGCGGTGGCGCCCTTGTAGAGATCCAGGGTCTCGGGGGTCACGCTGACGCCGGAGACGGCGTAGGGATCCACCTCGTAGGAAATGGTGGTCTTGACGTAGAGGTAGATCTTGTTGGTAGTGGCGGTGCTGAGGCTGAAGTTGTTGTTGTAGAACCGCAAGTAGGTAGCTCTGTCAGTAAAGCCCAGACGACTGTTGGCTGCGTCGTAGCTCCAGCTGTTGTAGCTGTTGGTGGTGCTGACCTGGAGGGTCGTACCGGAATTGGAGTTCCGGCGCAGATAGTAATTGCCGTTCATCAGCTTGACGCCGGAGCTGGCGGTCCACACGGCGGTGGCGGGCACGTCGGCGGTCTCGATATAGGGCTTGTTGCCGGAGTCCGCGCTGGCGGGCTTCACGGTGACGGAGACAGCGGTCACGGTGTTGCTCCAGGTGCCGGCGGTGTAGCCCAGAACGTGGGCGGTGCCCGCGGCGTTGACCTCGGCGATGACGTAGTCGTTGCCGGCAGTCAGACTGTCGGTGAGGACGTAGACGGTCTTTTCCACATGGGTGTTGTCGTTGACCTTGACGGCCACGGCGGCCTCGTTGCCGGCGTAGTCGCCCGCGAAGACGGCCACGTAGCCGTTGGCGTTGGCAATGGCCTCGGAGGCATCGAAGCTGATGGTATACTCGCTGGCGCCGGGGGCCTTCTCGGCGTACTTGACGGAGCCGTCCAGGCTCAGAACCGCCACGTAGGCCAGGTTCAGGTTGTCGGAGGCGGATACGGACAGGGTGCTGCCGTTCAGAACCGCATTGGTGACCTGGGGCGCCGTGTTATCCACGGTGAAGTCGTAGCCCACAAAGGCGCCGCTGCCCAGGCTGTTGCTCAGCAGCAGCTTGTTGAAGCCAGTCTGATCCAGCATGCCGCAGTCGCCCTGGTCGTAGCTCTCATTGACCACCATGCCGTTGTACTCGGGGATAGCGTAGTAGCCCACCCGGAACAGCTCGCCGTCGGTGAGGCCGTAGGAGGCCACGGTCTTGTTGATGGCGTAGAGCTTGGTCATGGTGTTCTGCCAGCTGCCCTGGTTGACGTAGTACCACTGGCCCAGCACGCCGTTGCCGGTGACGGTGGAGGAGATGACCTCGGTGACCTTGTGGTCGGCGTCCAGTCTGCTCACGGCATAGCCGGTGGTGGCGGCGGAGCGGATCAGGTTGTAGGAGATCCGGATCAGATTGGTGCTGCCGTTGATGGCCAGGCGCTGGGCGGGGAACTCGTCCTCCACCATGTAGGGGTTGCCGGAGAACTTGACGTTGGCCCCGGCGTAGTTCATCAGCAGGTAGTTGGTGTCGGAGGTGCCGGAGTAGGGGATGCGCTGGGCGCCGTAGAGCTCGTCCACATAGGACATGTTGTCGAACATGGAGGGCTCGGTCCAGGAGCCGTAGAAGCCCAGGATGGGGATGGAGTGCTCGCTGCCGTCGGAGCAGCTCAGATAGGTGAAGCCCTCCAGATAGGCGCCCTTGGCGTAGGCGGCCAGGGCGGCGCGCTGGTCGGCGCTCAGATTGATGGTGACCTTCACCTCCGCCACGCCGTGGGCGGGCACGGTGTAGGAGGCGTCGGGGGCTGCCTCGGGAACCCAGTCGATGAGCAGATAGGCGTCCCGGGACGTGACCTCGCCGTCCTCGTCCAGGTCGGCCGCGGTCAGATCCAGCTCGGCGGCGGCCTTCTCGCCGGACAGGTAGTCCAGAATGGCCTGGGCGTCGTCATTGTCGGTGTCGCCGTCCTTGTCCACGTCGTGGCCCTCGGCCTCGGCGCTCTGGCCGTTCCAGGTATAGCTCACACCGCCGGCGGGCAGCAGGCTGGTGCCGTGGGCCAGGAACTCGCCGGAGATCTTCTGGGAGAAGAGATCGGTGTCCAGCTCGTAGGTCAGGCCGTTGTCGGTGAGGTTATAGACCTTGAAGCCGAAGCTGTAGGCCCCGGTCTTGGCGGGGTCGTCGCCCAGCTCGGCCTTGATCTTGCCGTCGGCGTTGGCACCGGTGCGGACGGTCAGGGTGTTGCCCTCGTCGGTCATCATAATGACGGAGGGGGACTGAACCGCCTTCGCCGCCTCCACCAGGCCCGCGCCCTGCTGCAGGATGGAGAGGTACTCGTTATCCGGCGCCATGGGAGTGGCGGTGGACATCAGCAGGCTCTGGATGATGGCGCGGGTGGAATAGTTGGCGCTGAGCTCGCTGTTGCGGCCGGAGATGGGATTCTCCCGCAGATACTCCGCCACCAAGGCGGAGAGGCCAGCGATGTGGGGGGCCGCCATGGAGGTGCCGGAGTAGGAGACGTACTGATCGGCGCCGCCTGCGGTGCCGGAGGAGGTCTTGTTGGTGCCGTTGACGGAGTAGATGTTGCCGCCGGGGGCGGTGATCTCAGGCTTCATCAGCAGGGAGCCGGGAACGCCCCAGGAGGAGAAGTCGCTGATGGTGGCCTGGGAGCGGTCGATGGTGACCTCCTTCTCCACGTCGGTGACTTCAACGCTGCCGGTGTAAACGGTATAGCCGCCGGCGGTCTGGGAGGCGGAGGCCGCCTTGATCTTGTTGGCGTCCTTCAGGGTGATGGTCACCATGGGGAAGCTGCCGGTGAAGTCGGTCAGATCCATGTAGATGGTACCGTCCTGGTTGTTGGCAATGATGACCGCCTTGGGGTTGTAGGACTTGGCGTTCTCGCCCTTCTCCACGAAGGAGAGCTCGCCGCGGTTGACGATAACGATCTTGCCGGAGAGGGAGAGGGCGCTGTTGACCGCGGCGTATTCCGCGGCGCTGCCCACGCCGTCGATGTAGACGTAGGAATAGCTGCCCTTGATGGTGCTCAGGGCGGGGTTCGTGTAGGTGGTGCCCTCCTCTTCGTTGCCGGTGGACTCATAGTAGAACACGTCGCCCACGCCGTTGAAGTTCATGGGGGTACCCTTGCTCAGAGTGTTCTGGGCAGCGGCCACGCAGAGGCTGTTGGCAAAGGTGCCGGGGCTGCCGCCGGTGTGGTAGTAGACGTCGTCCTTGTACAGGTTCCGGGATCCGGTGGCATAGGCGAAGTCATAGGAGTTGCCGGCGGAGATGGCCACCACCATGCCCTCGTTATGGGCCTTGTCGGTCAGATTGTTCAGAATATCCTGGTAGGTGCCGTCATAGGTCCAGCCCTGGGAGCCGGAGCCCAGAGAGAGGTTCACCACGTCGCAGTCCAGAACGATGGCGTCCTCAATGGCTACCATGTAGTCAGAGTCGTAGGCGCCGCCGTTCGCGCCGAAGACCTTCATGACAAAGAGCTGGGCATCGGGGGCCATGCCCACGGCGCCGACGGTCTCGGCGGCGTCATCGTGGGCGGAGCCGACGTAGCGGTTGGCGGCGGCAATGCCCGCCACATGGGAGCCGTGGTTGCCCTCGGTGTCGCTCATGTGGTCGATGGTGGTGTTGCCGTCCACGTAGTTGTAGCCGTAGGGGATCTTGGCGTTGACGTAGTTGCCGGTTTTGGAGTTCAGCTGATTGGCCAGGGCCTGAACCTGGGCCTGGGTCATCAGCTCGCCCGTCGCCCCGGCCTGGCCCACGGAGTAGTTGAAGGGCTCGGCGGCGAAGGACTGGTGCGCGGTGTCGATGCCGGTGTCGATGATGGCCACCCGGGAGCCGGCGCCGGTATAGCCCAGATCCCAGGCCTCCCAGGCGCCCACCATGTTCTCGGAGGTATTGGCGGTGTTGGGGGAGGCGTCGCCCGCTTCATCCTTGGGGGCCTCGTAGCGGTTCTCGATCACCACCCGGGCCACGCCGGGGACCTGCCGGATGGTCTCGATCTCGCCGTAGCGGACGTTGGCGGAGATGATGTTGGCCGCCAGGGTCATGTTCCACTTGACCGCCAGCTTCTTGCCGGTGGCCGCTTCGATCTTGGCCTGCATCACGTTCTGGGCCGCCCGCAGCGTCTGCCGGTAGGCCAGGGCGGCGCTGTTTCGCGCCACGTTCCGCAGGGGGTAACGGTCCAGAGTGGCCGCGCCCTCCAGCACGATGGAGACGCGGACCAGGTCCGTCAGGGCATAGGGAGACTGCTCCGCCGCGGGGGCAGCGTCCTCGGTTTCACCCAGCTTTTGTACCTGCAGGGTGGTGGGGTCCAGGGGGCTGAGCTCCAGCTCCCGGCCCTCGTCTGCCCGGCTGTCCGGCGCCGCGGAGACCGCGGGAACCAGCAGCGTAAAGAGCATGGCGAGGGTCAGCAGGAGCGAAAGCAGCCGACGGGGAAGGTGCTTTTGTTGCATACAGATTCTCCTTTTTTATAAATATGGGGCCGCTGTATATATTTAATCATTTTTGGAATGAAAAGGCAAGGGATAATCCCCTATTTTCGGAAAATACACAAAATGCCCAATTTCATTTTGTGTATTTTCCCGGTCTCTTTGAAAGGGACTTGACAAACAGCGAAGCCCGCAGTAAAATAACAATTGTTATTTTACTGCGGGGAGAAATGCACAATGGCCGCGCCTGTCAAGATCACCAGAGAGGCTCTGCTGGAGGCCGCCCTTGGGCTGATCCGGGCCGGGGGTCCGGAGGCTCTGAACGCCCGGGCCCTGGCTTCGGCCCTGGGCTGCTCCACCCAGCCCATCTTCCGGCTCTACCCCAACATGGAGGCGCTGCGCCGGGCCGTGCTGGAGCAGGCCCTGGCGGTCTACCATCGGAGCCGGGCCGCCCGGACGGCGGCCTCCCGGGAGCCGCCCTATAAGGCGGCGGGCCTGGCCTACATCGGCTTTGCCCGGGACGAGCCCGCCCTCTTCCGCCTGCTGTTCATGCGCAGCCGGAGCGGGGAGCGGGAAAGCCCCGAGGCGGTGGACTGGGCCCCGGACACCCGCATGGCCGGATCCAGCGCCGGGCTGGCGGGACCGGAGGCGGAGCTCTTTCACCTGGAGATGTGGGCTCTGGTTCACGGGGTGGCCGTCATGGCGGCCACGGGCTATCTGCCCCTGGACGAGGGCACCGTCAGCCGGATGCTCAGCGACGTATATCTCGCAATCAAACAAAAAAGGGAGGCCGGAGCATGAATGCCATTGAAACCCACAAGCTGACCAAGCGCTACAAGGATCTCACCGCCGTGGATGGGCTGGAGCTGACGGTACGGCAGGGAGAGCTGTTCGCCCTGCTGGGGGTCAACGGGGCGGGAAAAACCACCACCATCAAGATGCTCTCCTGTCTCACCCGGCCCAGCGCCGGGGACGCCCTGCTGCTGGGGCGCTCCGTCACAGCGGAGCCCGAGGCGGTGAAGAAGCTGCTGGCGGTGTCCCCCCAGGACAGCGCCGTGGCCCCCAAGCTGACGGTGGCGGAAAACCTGGAGCTGCTGGCCCGGATCGCGGACTGCAACAAGGCGGAGGCCGCGGCCCGGGCGGAGGCCATCAGCCGGGAGCTGGGCCTGGGTCAGGTGCTGCGCAAGGCCGCGGGGAAGCTCTCCGGCGGCTGGCAGCGCAGGCTCTCCATCGCCATGGCCCTGGTGCTGCACCCGAAAATTCTCTTTCTCGACGAGCCCACCCTGGGGCTGGACGTGCTGGCCCGGGCCGAGCTCTGGGAGCTGATCCGGGGTCTGAAGGGCAGCATGACCATCATCCTCACCACCCACTACATGGAGGAGGCGGAGGCCCTCTCCGACCGCATCGGGGTCATGGGGGCGGGACGGCTGCTCTGCGTGGGCACGGCGGCGGAGCTGAAGGCCCGCACCGGCAGGGCCAGTCTGGAGGAGGCCTTTATTGAGCTGGCAAAGGAGGCGGCGAGATGAAATCCATAATCCTGGCAAAGCGAACCTGGAAGGAGATCCTGCGGGATCCCCTGAATCTGGCCTTCGGCCTGGGCTTCCCCCTGGTGATTCTGTCTCTGCTCTCGGCCATTCAGGCCAACGTGCCGGTGCCCCTCTTCGCCATAGCGCAGCTGGCCCCCGGCGTGACGGTCTTCGGCCTGTCCTTTATGGCCCTGTTTTCGGCCCTGCTGGTGTCCAAGGATCGGGGCTCCGCCCTGCTGCTGCGGCTCTACACCACCCCCCTGCGGCCCGTGGACTACATTCTGGGCTATCTGCTTCCCATGCTGCCCATCTCCCTGATGCAGACGGCGGTGTGCTACGTCTTCGGCCTGGTGCTGGGCCTGGGCTGGACGCCCCGGATCCTGCTCTGCCTGGTTTTGGGGCTCCCCATGGCCCTGGTTTTCCTGGCTCTGGGCCTGCTCTGCGGCAGCCTGATGAACGACAAGCAGGCCGGAGCCGTCTGCGGGGCCCTGCTGACCAATCTCTCCGCCTGGTTCTCCGGCATCTGGTTCGACGTGGCCCTGGTGGGAGGCATCTTCCAGACCATCGCGGATCTGCTGCCCTTCCGGCACGGGGTGGAGCTGCAGCGGGCTCTCTACGCCGGAGATTTCGCCGCCGTCCCCGGCCATCTGCTCTGGGTGCTGGGCTGGGCAATCGTCCTCACCGCCCTGGCCGTCTTGGCCTTCCTGCGACAGATGCGGAAAAACTGAACAAAAAGAGAGCGTCCTGGCCGGACGCTCTCTTTTTGTGCTGTTATTGGAGCTTCACCAGCACCACCCCGTCGAGGACGCGGATGGAGCCGTCGTTGGGGTAGGGCTGCATCTCCGCCAGCAGGGCGGCGTAGCCCTCGGCTTCGGCGGAGCTCAGGCTCCGGGCCGTATAGCCCAGGTACATCTGGATGAAGCGCAGCCGGGAGTACTCGTTGAAGCCGTTGTTCTCCGGGTCCTTGCTGTCGAACTGGTGGACGCCCCCGAAGCGCTGGGCCGGGTCGTACCAGGGGTTTTCGTAGGAGGGGTCGGTGATGACGCTGCCGGAGAGCAGCACCGGGTACTCCGCCCGGTAGCCGGGGGCGGCCTTGATCCGGGTGAAGAGGGTGGTATAGTAGTTCTCCGTCTGCCGGTTGGACCACTCCAGGGCCTGCCAGCAGCCGTTGCTGAGACGGGCGTAGTTGAAGGAGGCCAGCAGCAGCACCGCCGTCAGCAGACCCACGGCGGCCCGCCTGGCCCCGGCCCTGGGGAAGGGCAGGCGGTACACCAGCAGCAGGGGCAGATAGAAGAGGCTCACCAGCCCCAGGCTCATGAGGGTATAGGTGCTGCCCCGGGGCACCATCAGCACGATGAAATCCGAGGCCAGGGGCAGGGCCAGCAGCAGAAGGCCCGCCAGCTCCAGGCGCTTCCAGCGGTTCTTCTCCCGCCACAGGAAGAGCAGCAGCAGAACTGAGCCGGGCAGCAGGGGCAGAAGCAGCAGCTTCGCCGGAAGATTGGGAGCCAGAGACATGTAGCCGTCGAAGGGCAGCAGGTAGAAGTGGGCGGCCATCTGCTTCAGCAGCTCCGGCAGCCGGGAGAGCTCCAGCCTGCCCATCTCGTCGATGCCCTGGTATTGGATCAGACTCGTATCCGCCAGGCTCAGACAGAGGGCCAGCAGCAGGCGGTAGAGCAGATAGCTGCCCAACACCGTGAGCACGTAGGCCAGACCCTTGCGGAGGATCTGCCCGGGCTTCCCGGCGGGGTCCAGGCAGTCCTGGATCAGCAGCAGCACCGCCAGGGCCAGGGCGAAGGGGTAGTAGGCCTGGTAGATGCCCGCGGCCAGGGCCAGCAGCAGGGCCAGCAGGGGGAAGCGGAGCAGGCTCCGCCAGCGCTCCGCCAGCAGGAAGCCCCCGGCAATCAGCAGCAGAGCCAGGGCGTAGTAGGGCATGGTGAAGGAGAAGAAGCTCATGGAGGCCACGGCGGGGAAGGCCACCGTGACGGCGCTGAGCAGGACGCAGGACCGGCGATCCGGCAGGCGGAAGAGCCGGCACAGCAGCACGCAGACCAGGGCCAGCAGCAGCAGGGAGAAGCCGATGTTGAACCAGGGCAGGTTTCCCCGCCAGCCCAGGGCCTCGGTCAGCCGGGTCAGCAGCTCCAGCAGCCAGCGGCCCGAGCGCAGCCCGCCCACGCCGATGCCGGGGTTGTTGTAGATGCTGTCGTAGTTGGAGATGCTGTTGCTCATCCCGTAGCCGTAGGCCAGCAGCCCCGTCAGCAGGGCGGCTGCGGCGGCAGCCCGGGCCTTTTGGTCCGTATACAGGGCTCTGATCCGGAGCATGACGCGGGAGGCGGTCTGTTTCATGGCGGGTTCTCCTGTTTCGTTCTGAGCTTAAAGCTCCGTCAGCACGGGGATAATCATGGGATTGCGCTTGGTGGTCTTGAAGAGATAGGCGGACAGGTCGTTCTTAATGGCGGCCTTGATGGCGCTGTGATCCCGCAGGCGCTTGGCCCGGCAGTGATCCAGAGTGTCGTTGACGATATAGCGCAGGGCCTCCATGAGATCCTCGGCGTCCTTCACATAGATGAAGCCCCGGGTGATGATGTCCGGGCCCGAGAGGACGGAGCCGTCCTGGGCGGAGATGTTGACGCAGACCACCACCATGCCGTCCTGGGCCAGGTGCTTGCGGTCCCGCAGCACCACGCTGCCCACGTCGCCCACGCCGGCGCCGTCCACAAAGACCTTGCCCGCGGGGACGGTCTCGCCGCTGAGCTTGCAGGTTTTGGCCGTGAGCTCAAAGACCTGGCCGATGTCCCCCACGAAGACCCGCTTGGGGCTCATGCCCATTTGCAGGGCCAGCTTTTCATGGGTGCGGAGCATCCGCTGCTCCCCGTGGACGGGGATGAAGAAGCGGGGTCTCAGCAGGGCGTGGATGAGCTTCAGCTCCTCCTGGCAGGCGTGGCCGGAGACGTGGAGCCCCTCGGACTTGTCGTAGATCACCTCGGCCCCCTTGCGGTACAGCTCGTTGATGATCTTGCCGATGGCCTTTTCGTTGCCGGGGATGGCGGAAGCGGAGATCAGCACCCGGTCCTGGGCGGTGAGGCTCACCTGCCGGTGGGTATCGAAGGCCATGCGGGACAGGGCGGACATATTCTCCCCCTGGGAGCCGGTGGCCACGATGACCAGGCGGTTGGCGGGGATGCTCTTGATCTCCCCGATGTCCACCACCAGATCCTTGGCCACCTGGAGATAGCCCAGCTCCGCGGCCACCTTCAGAATGTTCTCCATGCTGCGGCCGGTGACGGCCACCTTGCGGCCGTGGCGCTTGGCGATGTTCAGAATGGACTGGATGCGGTACATATTGGAGGCGAAGGTGGTAATGATGATGCGCTTGTCGCAGCCCCGGAACTGGCGGTCGATGCCCTCGGTGACCACGGATTCGGAGGGGGTGTAGCCCTGGCGCTCCACGTTGGTGGAGTCGCAGAGCAGGGCCAGGACGCCCTCCTTGCCCAGCTCTCCCAGCCGGGCCAGGTCGGCCATGCCCTCGGGGGAGGTGGGGTCGATCTTGAAGTCGCCGGTCATGATGATCTTCCCCACGGGGGTGTGGATGCAGAAGGCCACCGCGTCGGCGATGGAGTGGTTGACGTGGATGAATTCCACCTGGAAGCAGCCGGCCTTCACCACGTCGCCGGGCTTGTGGGTCACCAGCTTGACCACGTCGGTGAGGCGGTGCTCCTCCAGCTTCAGGCGGATCAGGCCGTTGGTGAGGGGGGTGCCGTGGACGGGGGCGTTGGCGGCCTGGAGGACGTAGGGGATGGAGCCGATGTGGTCCTCGTGGCCGTGGGTGATGAAGTAGCCTCGCAGCTTCTTCTGGTTGTTGACAAGATAGGTCACGTCGGGGATCACCAGATCCACGCCGTACATATCGTCCTCGGGGAAGCCCAGACCGCAGTCCACCACGATCATGTCCTTGCCGTATTCCAGGACAGTCATGTTCTTGCCGATCTCATTGAGGCCCCCGAGGGGGATGATGCGTAATTTGTCAGACAATTTATGTTCTCCTTAAAAATATTAGTGATTCCTTATTAGGTATTCGTTCAATTTAGTTACTAGTTCTTAGGTATTAGTTCTTAGGGGAGGTATTTTCCATATCTGCGATATGGAAAATGGAAAATCAATTATTTTCATCGTTCAAATGGCAATTTGAACGATACATTCCCTAAGAACTAATTTCTAACAACTAACAACTCGGTGAATTCTCGGCACCAGCCGTTAATCAGCCAGCTTGCGGAGCATCCCGTTGAGGATGCGGCCGATTTCCTCCGCCAGGGAGAAGGCTGGGGCCAGCTCTTCCTCTGTGCAGAACCCGATCTCCCGGCAAATGGTCAGCTGGGTGTCCAGTTCAAAGCAGGAGCCTCTGGCAATGCTCAGAAAGCGGAGATATTCGCTTCGGGAAGCTCTTCCGTTACCCTCGGCAATATTGGAAGGGATGGAGACGGCAGCCCGGCGCAGCTGGGAGCTCAGACCGTACTGCTCCTCCGGCGGAAAGCGGCGGGAAAGGGAATAGACAATCTTCACCAGCTGGATGCCTTTTTGCCATACGATCAGCTGCTTGTATCCACTCATTCCGCACAGTTCCCCCCGTCCATTGAAAATTTTTCTTCTTATTATAGCATGAAAAAAAGAAAAATCAATAAGAAATCCGTCGTTCGCTCCAGTCTTGATTGTTCCGAAGGAAATATATTATTTATCATCCTTCAAATCGCAATTTGAAGGATACCGCCCCTAAGAACTAAGAACTGACAACTAAGAACTGATAAAGCAAACCGCCTCCCGGCGTGGCCGGAGACGGTTTCAGCTTTTCCGTATGAACTTTTCGCTGCACTTGGGGCACTTGATGCAGATTTTGCCCCGGCCCCAGGGGACGCGGACGGTCTGCTTGCAGTTGGGGCAGCGGTAATAGCGGTTCTGCCGGTCGGTGACCCGGGATTTCCAGGTCAGAAAGCGCCGGTTTTCCAGGATGCGCTTCTCCAGATTCCGGGAGAAGAAGCGGAACAGATACCAGATCAGAACGCCGTAGGCCAGGAGATTGACCACCATGCCGATGACGGCGCAGACCGCGCCCAGGCGGGTGAGAATCAGACTGACGACGTTCAGCACCACTGCCGTAATGAGCAGGAAAACATTCAGTTGGTCCGCGCCGCAGCGCCCGTACATAAAGCGCCGCAGGGCCGCGGAATATCGCTGGAGCATTCTTCGGAACACAGTTTCCACCACCTTGCGGAAAACGATATCCGCCGGGGATTCCCGGCACTGTTCATTATATCCGCTTTTCCGACAAAATCAAGAAACTGGGCGGAGAATTCACGGAAAGTTAAAAAAGCGTTCAAAATCCAGCCGCTCCGGGGCCGGGGCGGCTGGATTTCCTTGCGTGATTTCCGTTTTTCCGGGATCAGTCCAGGGGCGCGGGCTCCATGGCCTCGTGGAGCCGCTGGGTGATGGCGCCGGCAAAGAGGCGGTCGGCCTGGAGATGGACGGTCTGGAGGGCGGGGGCGCACTGTTCCACCGGGAGCTTGCCGTTCATGAACACGTCGTTGTCCAGGATGAACTTCACCTCGTTGTCCTTCTGGTTCCCCCGCTGCAGCATCCCGGGGCCCGCGTGGAGCTTGACCCGGCAGCCCCCGGAGACGGCCAACTCAACGTCCTGGCCGGAGCGGGCGAAGCTCTCCTCCCGGACGTCCTCCTCCCCCAGCAGGCCCAGGTAGCCGGGCTGGAAGAGCTCCCGGAAGGGCACTCCCTCCAGGTCCAGGGCCTTGCGGGAAAAGACGTTGATGAAGCGCAGACCCACCCGCTCAAAGTAGGCGGGGCGATAGATGGGAATGAACTGGGAGAGCACCAGATCCAGCTTGGCGGCAAAGTCCTCCCACTTGGTATAGGCCGGAGTGGCCAGGGCCACGAAGCTGTTGGTGAGATTCACCTTCCAGCGGCCGTCGGCGGAGAGGAACTGGTAGTTGGTGATGGCCTGGCCCTCCTCCACCCGGAAGTTGCCGGGGCCGCCGCTGAGCTTGGGCTGGGGCCGCTCCTGCAGGCGCTTGTACTGGGGGAAGTTGTCCCGGATGGCCTCCTGGAAATCCGCGGGCTCCCGGGCCGAGATGGACAGAATGGTGGGGAAGCGGAGCTGGCAGATCACCTCCACCAGCTGGGGCTTGCGGTACAGATAGCGCTCACGGTCGAAAAACATGTCGTCGCCTCCATTGGCTTTTTTCTTTGAGTATAGCACAGTTTTCCCGCTTTCGCAAGCATTGGAACGCTTTTTGCGGACAAAAGCCGGGGCGGCCTGGGGCCGCCCCGGCGGGCTGTTACCGTTCCGCGCCGGGACCGGCTTACGCGCCGCCCTCCCCCTCGCCGGGGGCAGGCTCCGCGGGCTGGGTCTCCGTGGGCTGAGGCGCCGCGGGCTGAGTCTCGGGAGGCTGGGGCTCCGTGGCCTGGGTCTCGGGAGGCTGGGGCTCCGTGGCCTGCGTCTCGGGAGGCGTGGGCTCCGTGGGCTGGGTCTCGGGAGGCTGGGTGGGCTGGGGCTCGGTGGGCTTGGGCTGGGTGGGCGCGGGCTCCGTGGGCTTGGGCTGCGTGGGCTGGGGCTGGGTAGGCGTGGGCTGGGTGGGCTGCGGGGTGCTGCCTCCCACCACCTTCGCCACCACCTTGTCCCGCTTGTCATAGTGGTTCAGGGCGATCTTGGTGGTCTCGATGACCTTGCCGGTCTCCCGGTCCTTGGTGGTGCGGTAGGTCTGAACCTTGTAGCCGGTATAGGGGCTGGTGATGGTCTGGCCGTTGTAATAGCCGCTGCCGGCGCTGACCTCCTTCTCCACCACCTCCCAGGTCTCCTTCTCCAGGACCTCATAGCTCAGCTCCACGGTGTAGTCCTTCCACTCGGTGCCGTTGAGCACGATGTGGACCTTGCCGCCGGAGACGGAGGCGTCGACCCGGATGGGATAGGGGCTGGTATTCCGGAACTTGTAGTCCCGGTATCCCCAGTACACGGTGGCGTCCATGCCCAGGGGCACGTAGTCCACGGTGAACATGTGGGGCGCCCGCTCCACGCTCTCCAGATCCGCCAGCAGCACGGCGTAGTAGATGCTGGTGGCCACCTGGCAGACGCCGCCGCCCAGCTCGGGCTTGGTCTGGCCGCCGCTGACGTAGGCCAGGGCTTCCTTATAGCCCTTTGCGGCGGTGCGCTCGCCTACGGTCTGGTTGAAGGAGAAGACCTCGCCGGGCTGCACCACCGTGCCGTCGATGGCCTCGCAGGCCAGGCGCAGGTTGTTGGTGCGGTTGGAATTGGAGGTGTGCTTGGTGTGGGCCTCTCCGATCACGTCCTTGAAGAGGTTGGCCTCCAGCTTCTCGGCGTCGATCTCGGGCTTGATGCGGTTCATGGGGACGCGCAGCACCGCGCCGGGCTCCGCCTTGGCCAGCGCCTCGGCCAGGGCCTCCTGGTCAAAGCCGAAGCCCTCCTTGCCCTCCACGATTTCCTTCTTTTCGCTGTCGTAGGAGGCGTTCTCCGCCTCGGTGCAGAACTGCTCGTGGAGCTTCTCGGCGTCCACCAGCTCCGGCAGGCGCAGGGCGTAGCTGAGCTCCTGGCTCAGAACGGTCTCGGGCTGTTCCGCGATCAGCGCCGTCTCATAGGCGGTCTTGACGGTGTCGAAGAGCTGCTGGGCGGTGAAGCCCCGGCCCGGGGTGCCGGTGTGGATCACCAGGATCTTGCCGGGGGCCTCCGCGTTCTCGTCCTTGGGCAGGTCCTCCTGGGTGGGCTCCTCCAGCTTGGCGGAGGAGGCCTCATACTCGGTGCCGTTCTTCCCGACGAAGTCCTCCAGGAAGGCCCGGATGGCGGCCTCGTCCATTTTGAAGTAGTCCCGGGGGTCCAGCAGATAGCTGTCCACCCCCTGGGCCTCCTGGCCCACGCCGGCGTCCAGATCGGATTTCAGCCTGGTCAGATCCAGGCCCACGCCGCTGTCGGCCCGGGTCAGAGTCAGGGTGAAGGGCTCTTCGGTGGGCTCGCCCTCGGTGGTCTCCGGGGAGAGCTTCAGACTCAGCGCCTGGTCGTAGATCTTGTCCAGCTCCCGGAAGCGCTGCTCCAGCTCGGAGCGGGTCAGACCCTCCAGGGCCACGGTCGCGGGCATCGTGCTCTCCTGGCTGGGGAGCTTGCTGCCGCCTTTGGTTAAAATCAGAATGCCCACCACCAGCACGGCCACGCCGGCCACGGCGGCCAGAATGGGCCAGAGCTTCCGGCGCAGGTCGGAGTGCTTGCTCTCGGGCTTATCCTGCACCGCGTAGGGATCGTTGTGGGCCGCGGGACGGGCGCCGCCCTTCCCCGCTTGGAATTTACCTTTTGCCATGGGAGTTTCCCCCTTTCGATGGATTTCTTTCTTGACTTATTATTATATCCGGATCGTGAAAAAAATGCAATGACATTTCGTTACGATTGGAAATTTACTTTGCTGTCACCAGCCGCTCCAGCGTCTCCACCAGCAGGCCCGCCGCCTTCAGGCTGTTTTCTCCCTCCGCCAGCCGCAGCCGCAGCAGGGGCTGCCTGGACTTGGGCAGCAGGAAGAGGCGGCCCGCCAGACCCGGGGCGGCGCAGAGGGCGGAAAGGGTCTCGAAGTCCAGGGCCAGCAGGGTGAAGAGGAGCTCCCGGCCCTTCTGGGTGATGTCGGTGACGGCCAGAGGCGCCGCCTTGGCCCGGAGCAGGGCCACGTCGATGAGATTCAGCACGCCCCGGGGGGGATCCCCGTAGCGGTCCACGATCTCGTCCAGCAGCTCGTCGGCGTCGGACTGGGAGCGGATGGCGGCCATGCGCCGATAGAGGTCCATGCGCTGCTCCCCGCTCTCCACGTAGTCCTTGTCGATGTTGGCGGTGATGTCGAAGTCGGCGGTGCAGTCCACGGGCTTGGCCTCGGGGCCGCCCTGCTCCTCCAGGACCACCTCCTCCAGCAGCTTCAGATACATATCGTAGCCCACGGAGACGATGTGGCCCGACTGCTCGGCCCCCAGCAGATTGCCCGCTCCCCGGATCTCCAGATCCCGCATGGCAATTTTGAAGCCGGAGCCGAAGGCGGCGTACTCCCGGATGGCCTCCAGGCGCTTCTCCGCGTCCTCGGAGAGGACCTTGCCCCGCCGGAAGGTGAGATAGGCGAAGGCGTGGCGGCTGGAGCGGCCCACCCGGCCCCGAAGCTGGTGGAGCTGGGCCAGGCCCAGCCGGTCCGCGTCCTCGATGATCAGGGTGTTGACGTTGGGGATGTCGATGCCGGTCTCGATGATGGTGGTGCAGACCAGGATCTGGATCTCCCCGTCGGCCATGCGCTGCATGACCTCCCCCAGCTGCTCCTCGTTCATCTTGCCGTGGGCCACGGCAATCTCCGCCCCGGGATGCCGGGCGGAAAGCCGGGCCGCGCACTGGGCGATGGACTCCACCCGGTTGTGGAGGTAGTAGACCTGGCCGCCCCGGGCCAGCTCCCGGCGGATGGCGTCGTCCAGCACCGGCTCGTTCTGCTCCAGCACCAGAGTCTGCACCGGATAGCGGTCCAGCGGGGGCTCCTCGATGGTGGACATGTCCCGGATGCCGGAGAGGGCCATGTTCAGGGTGCGGGGGATGGGGGTTGCCGACAGGGTTAAGACGTCAACGCCCCGGGAAAGTTCCTTCAATCTTTCTTTATGGGTCACGCCGAAGCGCTGCTCCTCGTCCACGATGAGCAGACCCAGATCCTTGAAGACCACTTCCTTTTGCAGCAGCTTGTGGGTGCCGATGATGAGATCCACGGAGCCCGCCCGGAGCCCCGCCAGGGCCCGCTTCTGCTGGGCCTGGCTGCGGAAGCGGGAGAGCACCTCGATGTTCACCGGGAAGCCCTCGAAGCGGCGGCAGGCGGTGACGTAGTGCTGCTGGGCCAGGACCGTGGTGGGCACCAGAATCGCCACCTGCTTGGAGTCCAGCATGGCCTTCATGGCCGCCCGCAGGGCCACCTCGGTCTTGCCGAAGCCCACGTCGCCGCAGAGCAGCCGATCCATGGGGGCGGGGGCCTCCATATCGTTTTTGATCTCATGGATGCAGCGGAGCTGGTCGTCGGTCTCCGCGTAGGGGAAATTGTCCTCGAACTCCGCCTGCCAGGGGGTGTCCGCGGCGAAGGCAAAGCCCATGCGGCGCTTGCGCTCGGCATAGAGCTTGATGAGGCCGTCGGCCAGGTCCTTGACGGCGGCCCGGGCCCGCTTCTTGGTCTTCTCCCAGGCGTCGCCCCCCAGCTTGTTCAGCTTCACGGGGCTGTCCTGGGCCGCGCCGATGTATTTGTAGATCAGATCCATCTGGGTGGCCGGGACGTAGAGCACGTCGGAGCCCTGGTAGGCGATTTTCACATAGTCCTTCACGGCCCCGTCCACCTTCATCTGCTCCATGCACAGGTAGCGGCCGATGCCGTGGTGCTCGTGGACGATGAGATCCCCGGGGCTCAGATCCGTGAAGGAATTGAGCTTCTGGCGATTGGTGGTCTTGGCCTTGGCCCGGGGCTTCCGGGCGGCCCGGGCCATAAGCTGGCCCTCGGAGAGCACCGCCAGCCGGACCGTGGGATACTCCAGGCCGCAGGGCAGGGAGCCGTCGGTGAGATACACGCCCCCGGGGGCGGGCCAGTCCGCCGCCGGGAAGGCCATGCTGACGGCAAGGCCCTTGTCTTTCAGATAGCTCTCCAGAATCTCCCCCCGGCGGCGGTTGCCGCAGAGCACCAGGGTCCGGTAGCCGTTTTTCTGGTAGTGGGCCAGGTCCTGGGCGGCCACCTCCAGGTTGCCGCCGTAGGAGGGCAGCTGCTTCGCCACCAGGTCCGTCAGCGCCCCGGGGCGCAGGCCCTCGGGGTAGGCGGAGGGCAAAAAGGCGTCCAGGAAGAGGGCGGGACGGCCCTCCAGCTCGGCGCAGAGGCCCTCCCAGTCCTTGCCGAAGTCGCAGAGCTCCCCCGCCAGGATCCCGCCCTGGAGCAGAGAGTCCAGCTGCAGGCCCAGATCCTCCTCCCAGCCCGCGGCGGCCCGGCGCAGATTGCCGTGGTCGCAGAAGACCGTGACGGCCTCGGCGGGCAGATAGTCGGCGGCGGTGGTGAACTCCGGGTAGATCAGGCTCATATAGCGGTCGCTGGCTCCGAAGAAGCTGCGGTTTTGCAGCTTTTCCAGGTCGGTCTCCAGGGTCTTGATCAGCGCCTCGTGGCGGACCTTGCGGCGCTTCTGCCGGGCGATGAGCTTTTCCAGCTCCCCGCACAGGCCCTCCAGGCCGCCGGGATGCAGCTGGGGCAGGGACTCCGCCACCGGCAGCAGCACCGCCTCCTCCACGTTCTCCACCCGCCGCTGGGTCAGCGGGTCGAAATAGCCCATGGCGTCCACCTCGTCCCCGAAGAACTCCACCCGCAGGGGGTTCTCGGCGGCAGGGCTGTAGACGTCCAGAATGCCGCCCCGCAGGGCGAACTGGCCCACGCCCTCCACCATCTGGCAGCGGGTGTAGCCGCTGCGGAGCAGGCGGCCCGCCAGCTCCTCGGGGTCGAAGAGGGCGCCGGGGCGCAGCTGCACCGCGGCCCCCAGCAGCACCTGCCGGGGCAGGGTCCGCAGGGCCAGGGCCTCCAGAGGCGCGATCACCAGGGGCTCCAGGCCGCAGGCCATCCGGTAGAGCAGCCGCAGCCGCTTTTGCTCCCACTGCCGGGAGGCGGCGGCGCTGTCATAGAAGGTCAGCTCCCGGCCCGGCAGGATGGGGAAGCTCGTCCCCAGGAAGGCCGCCAGCTCCTCCTGGGTCCGGCGGCAGGCCATTTCATCCTGGCAGAGCACCAGCATGGGCCGCCCCAGATCCCGGAAGAGCCCCGCGATCAGATGGGAGCGGTTGATCTGGGCCGCCCCGGAGACCCCCACGGATTTGTTCCGGGCCAGGGTCTTGCGGATCGTCTCGTATTCAGGAAGCTCATGCAGAGCGTTCAGCAGCAGCTCGTTCATTGGGTTCCTTTCTCCACGCAGCAACGCGGAAAGAGGCCGAGGCCCCTTTCCGTCAATTATGCAGTATATTTGTATGACTGATTGGGTTCTATTATAGCACATCCCGGCGGAAAAATCCAGCTTTTTCTTTTGCCGGAGGGCGGCTCAGCTCAGCAGGCTTTGCAGCAGCCGCAGCCAGATCTGACCGAAGCTGAGCCGGGGCACGGGCTCCGGGGTCGTCAGAGGCAGCTCCGCCAGCAGCTCCTCCCCCGCCTTGATCCGCAGCGTCCCCAGGCGCTGCCCGGCCTCCACCGGGGCCTGCACCCCCTCCGGCAGCTCCAGCTGGCGGGTGACGGAGGCGGCCTTGGCCCTGGCGATCAGAATGGGGCCGCTCTGCTCCGGCACCGGGGTCACGGCCTCCGCCGCGCCCAGCTCCACCGGAACGGGGGGTGGGGTCACCCCCTCCAGGGGCTCCACCAGGGCGTAGTTGGCAAAGCCCCAGTTCAGCAGGGCCTTGGCGTCCTCGAAGCGGTGGGAGGAGGAATCGTCCCCCAGCACCACGGCGATGAGCTCCATGCCCTCCCGCCTGGCGGTGGCGGAGAGGCAGTGGCCCGCCGTGGAGGTGTAGCCGGTTTTCAGACCGGTGGTGCCCTCGTAGAAGCGCACCAGCTTGTTGGTGTTGGACAGGCCGAAGGCCCCGCCCCGGACCGTATCCGTCCAGATGGTGGTATAGCGGCGGATGGCCTCATGCCCCAGCAGCGCCCGGGACATCAGGGCCACGTCCCGGGCGGTGGTGAGGTGCTCCCGGGCCTCGGGCCCGTCGTCCAGGCCGGTGCAGTTGACGAAGTGAGTATTGGTCATGCCCAGCTCCCCGGCCCGCTGATTCATCCGGGCTACAAAGGCCGTCTCGCTCCCCGCCACGTGCTCCGCCAGGGCGCAGGCGCAGTCGTTGGCGGAGCTCACCACCACGGATTTCAGCATCTCGTCCAGGGAGAGCTGCTCCCCCTCCTCCAGGTAGATCTGGCTGCCCCCCTTGGCCGCGGCGGCGGCGGAGGCGGTGACCCGATCCTCCCAGCCGATCTGTCCGGCCTCCAGGGCCTCCATCACCAGCAGCAGGGTCATGACCTTGGTGACGCTGGCGGGCTCCCGTCGCTCGTCGGCGTTTTTTTCAAAGAGCACCGTGCCGGTGGCGGCGTCCATCAGAATGGCGGAGGGGGCGTGGAGCTCCAGGGCGGGCCCCTCCCCCCAGGCCCGGGGCGCCGTCCCCAGCAGCAGGGCGGCGATCATCAGCAGGCAAAGCGTTTTTCGCATCTTTCTCCCTCCAAAGCGGTTTGGTACAGGATATGCCCGCGGCGGGGGAATATGCCGGGGAGGCAAATTGGGATTTGTCTGATTGTAGTGCCGGCAATCTGCCGGCCGGGTCCGCTTCAGCTTTGCGTCAGAGCCGGCAGATTGCCGGCACTACAGACTTGGTTCGCGTTTCGGCTGGCAGATTGCCGGCGCTACAGACTTGGTTCGTGTTTTGGCCGGCAGATTGCCGGCGCTACAGACTTAGTTCGTGTTTCGGCCGGCAGATTGCCGGCACTACAGACTTGGTTCGCGTTTCGGCCGGCAGATTGCCGGCGCTACAGGCTTACGATTTGGCGGGACGCAAAAACGGGGCCGCTGCCTATGGCAGCGGCCCCTCGGGGTGTTGGTTTGTTTGCTTATGCTTCGGGCTCGACCCATTTGTAGACGGTCAGGACGCCGCAATAGCCGTTGGCGGTCAGATTCTGCGTGGCATAGCAGCGGAACTGCAGTGTGCCGCTGTTGTCCCGCAGGAAAATCTGTCTGGTGTCGTTGGCCTTGATGGCGGCGGTTCCGCTGCCGCAGGTCACGGCAAACTCGGTACCGGCATCCGCCAGCTTCAGCGTCGTGCCGCTGGAATAGCTGATGAACTTGCCGTTGGCATCCTTCAGGGTGAACTTTCCGTCGGCAGAACCGGCAGTCAGCGTCCAGACCGCAGCGTCGCCGGCCTCGGCAATGGTGCCATCCTCCTCCACGGTTACTTCCTCAACGCCAAGGGCGCTGCTGAGGGAGGTATCGTTGGTCATGGCGTAATTCTTGCCATTGTAGGAAACCACGTAGATAATCTCATCGCCGTCTTCCACGGAATCGGCGGGCACAAAGCCGGTCTGGGGCTCTTCCTCGCTGCCGTCCAGGATCCGCCAGTCGGAGAGGATGGAGGGGGTGATGCCGCCGTGGGCCTCGGTCTCCTGCTGGATGTAGCGGGTCAGCAGGGTGCGGGCCTGGCCCTCATCCTCGCCCTGGATCATGTCGAACTGGGTGGAGTAGATGATACGGTCGGGGTCGTTGGGGGTGAAGCTGCAGCCGTGCTCGTTCAGATACTTGACATAGTCGCCGCCGCCGTTGTAGCGGTAGTTGTTGACCACCACGGTGAACTCCTGGTCGGCGGTGACGGGCTGGCCGTTGTAGCTCATGTTGACCACGCGCTCGCCGGCGGGCTTGCTGACGTCGAAGTCATAGTGGAAGCCCTCGCCGTAGATGATGTCGTAGTAGGTCAGGCCGCCCTGGATGTTGTAGCCGCCGCTGCCGTTGGGCACGACCTTGGAGGCGGAGTACTCCAGCCACTGATGGACCTCCTCGCCGCTCATGGTGATCTGGTAGAACCAGTTCTCGAAGCGGTACAGGCCGAACATGTCGCCCAGGTAGATATCGCCCTGGGAGATCAGGTTGGCGTTGTTGCCGGCGGTGAGGGGCGCGGTGATGGACAGCATGGCGGGGCTGTCGTCGGAGGGATCGTCGGGGGTGTTGACGCCGCCCCGGTCATAGGCGCCCCAGAGCTGCACGGTGTTGATCAGGTCCACGAAGGCGGAGGGAGCGGTGCCCAGGTTGGCGGCGGGATAGTCCCCCAGCGCCTTGCCGATGGGCTGGAGCATGTAGTTCTCCCAGGTATCGGTCTCGTAGGGCTGGAGGATCTCCACCAGCGCCTCGTCCAGGGGATAGTTCCGCAGATCCACCAGCTCCGGCGCGATCTCGTAGCTGCCCGCGGCCTTGTCGTAGTTCACCACAACCTTGGCCACGTAGCGGGCCTTGGTGCCGGGCTGCAGAATGGGAACGGTCTCGCCCTTGGCGTTGGTGGCGTTGTAGACCTTGCTGCCGTGCTCATGGCCGGAGAAGGCGAAGGCGATGCTGTCGGTGGCGTTGATCAGCCGCTCCATGAAGTCGGAATCGGGATCGGAGCCGATGCCGCTGTGGGCGACCGCCACGATCATGTCGGCCTGCTCCAGCATCTCGGCCTCATAGTGCTTGTAGGTGTCGATGATGTTGGCGAAGTAGATGCCCTCCCAGTTGGCGGGAACGTCCCACTGGGGGATGTTGGGGTTGCCGAAGCCGATGATGGCCACCTTGACCCCGTCAAAGTCCTTGATGACGTAGGGAGCCACGTCTCTCCAGGTGGCCCAGTCCTTGGTCTCGTCGTTGTTGGTCTCGGCCTTCAGATAGTTGGCCATGGAGATGGTGAGCTGCTTCTCGTTCTCGGTGGAGGGAGAAACCGCGTAGTCCATCTGCCGGGTCAGGATATCCAGACCGTAGTTGAACTCATGGTTGCCCACGATCCACATGTCGTAGCCGATGTGGCGGAAGGTCTTGATGGCGGGGTCCTCCACCTCGGGCTTGTTGAAGGCGTAGTAGTAGGTCAGAGGCGCGCCCTGGAAGGTGTCGCCCATGTCCACGATGTAGGCGTTGTCGCCGTACTCCGCCTTCTGCTCCTTCAGGTAGGTGGAAATGCGGGTCATGCCCTGGTTGTGGGTGCCGGACTGCTCATAGGGTCTGGTGTAGTCGGTGGCGAAGAACTGGCCGTGGATGTCGGAGGTGATGAGGAACTCAAACTCCGCCTCGCTGCCGGCGGCTCCGCCCAGCTTTTCCTTGACGGCGGCGATGGTCTCCTCGGAAACGCCCAGCTCCTTGAGGTAGTCGGCGGCCTCCTGGGCCAGGTCGGCGGAGGCAAAGTCGGCGGTCTCGATGCCGAAGGCGGTGGAGAGGTTCTTGACGATGTTGTTGGAGATCTGAGCGTACTGGTCGCTGCCCTTCTGCACGCCGTAGTAGTTGTAGAAGGTGATCATGTAGTCCTCAATGACCTCCTCGGCGCTGGCGCCCATGAGGCACTCCAGCAGACCGGAGACGAAGCCGGCCCGGTCCTGGCCCTCGTTGCAGTGAACCAGGAAGGGAGCCTCGGAATCCTCCGCGGCGATGAAGTCCATGGCTCTCACCACGCCCTCGCGGTTGAGCTCGGTGGTGAAGTCCACGCCCAGGTTCAGGAAGGCGATGTTCTGGTTGCTGTAGTAGGTCTCGGCGTAGCCGGCGTACTTGGCGGCAGAGGCGGCGGAGTCGGCCAGGTTCACGAAGGACTTGATCCCGGCGGCTTCGGCAGCCGCGTCGGCGTAGCCGTTACGGCCGATGGCGGGGTTGATGGGGCTGGAGGAGCGGTAGAGGGTGCCCTCGCCCATGCCGGTGGTGCTGATCTTGCGGAAGTTGGCGAATTCCTCATCCGTCAGATTGGGATAGGGCTCGGTGTTGCCCCGGTAGTCCTCCCGGTTGTTGGAACGGGTCAGGTCGAAAATGGCGTAGGTGTCGGCGTAGCCCTGCTTCTCGTACAGCTCAATGGTGACGGGAACGGGGAACTCCACGCCCTCTCTGGGGGTGACGGTGTAGTCGCTGCCCTCGCGGACCACGTCAGCCAGGCCGTAGCTGGCGGCAAAGCTGCCGTTGAAAACCTCCACCTCGGCGGGCTTGGTCCCGTCCTCCCACATGACCAGGCCCACGGCCTTGGCCCCGACATAGCGGTACTGCGGGATGATGGGCACGATGAGCTCCTGATCCAGGAAGCTCAGCTTCACCAGATCCTTGTAGGCAAAGCCGGCGGCAGCCAGATCGGCGGAGCTGATGGACAGGTGCACGTCGCCGTACTTGTCGATGTCCGCCTTGGTGGCGGAGGGGAAGCTGGTCTTCACGGAGGGCTGATTGCCGCCCCCCAGGTTGGTCTTCAGGGCGGCGAGCTCCTCGTCGCTCAGACCCAGCTCCTTGACGTAGGCCTCGGCCTCGGCGGCCAGGTCGGCGTTCTTCAGATCCTCCACCCCGAAGGCCCGCTGCAGGGTCTTGATGATGTTGGACTGGGCGATGGCGTCCAGGGTCTCCTGGGACAGGGGCTGCTGCACGCCGTCCACCACGGTGTAGTAGTTGGTGTAGGTCTTCAGATAGTCGGCCACCACCTCGTCATAGCTCGCGCCCATGAGGCACTCCAGCAGGGCGGAGACGAAGCCCGCTCTGTCCTTGCCCTCGGTGCAGTGGACGTAGTAGACGCCCGGGTTGGCGGCAAAGTGCCGCAGGCCGGCGGCCAGGCCGGTCTTGAACTCCTGGGCAAAGAAGTCCACGCCCAGGTTCAGGTAGACCACGTTCTGCTTGGAGTAGTAGGTCTCGGCAAAGCCGGGATAGGCTTCGGCATCCGCCTGGCTGTTGGCCAGGTTCATCACCACGGTGACCCCGGCCTCCTCCAGAGCGGCGTCGGCGTAGGTATTCCGGCCGATCTCAGGGTTGATGGGGCTGGAGCCCCGGTAGAGATGGTCGCCCATGCCGGTGGTGTCGATTCTCCGGAAGTTGGCGAACTCGGCGTCGCTCAGCTCGGGGTAGTCCTCCCGGTTGTTGGTGCGCACGATGGAGTGCAGCAGCAGCTCGGCCATATAGCCCTCGGCTTCCTTCAGCTCCACCGTGACGGGGACGGGGAACTCCACGCCCTCCTTGGCGGTCCAGTAATAGCTCTTGTCGGGGTTGGTGGTCTTGGTGGCCAGGCCGTAGGTATCGGCGAAGTTGCCCATGTTGATGGCAAAGATCACCCGGTCGGCGCCCTCGGCTCTGGTGCGGCGGAGGAAGACGCCGGGGGTGCCGGAGTCCACGTAGGAATAGTCGGGCACCACGGGCAGCTCCAGCTCCTGGTCCAGGAACTTCACGGTGACCAAGTCGCCCAGCTGAAAGCCGGCGGCCAGGAAGTCGTCAATGCTGCAGTCGGCGTAGACGTTGCCGTACTTGGCAATGTCGTCGTTGGAGGTGCTGGGGAAGCACATCTCCAGCCGAACCTCCTGGGGCTTCTCCACCTTGGTGCCGCGGCCGGTCTCATCCACGGGGATGTAGCCGTCGCCCTGGGCCTTGGCGGCCCGAAGCAGCTCGATGATGGTGACGTTGTCCACAGGGGCGTCAGCCATGGGGACGATGGGCTCCTTGCCCTGGAAGACGCTGCCGTCCAGGGTGGCGCTGTAGTTGGTGGTGCAGACGCGGTATTTGGTCTCGTTGTCGTTGAGGTCCAGCTTGGTGCCGTCGCTTAGGGTGATGCTGACGATGCCGCGCTCAGCGTTCTTGCCGGAGCCCTCCTGCCAGTAGGTGAAGGTCAGGCCGGACATCTGATCGCCGTAGTTGGGCTCCTTGAAGCCGTTGAGCAGCTGCTGGGCAATCTCCGGGGCGGTCAGCTCATAGACCAGCCAGGAGTTGCCGAAGGGGTTGATGGTGTAGATATCGCCGGTGGTGATCTCCCGGGTGGTCTCCCCCTCGGGAATGTTGAAGCTGGTGCGGATTCCGCCGCTGTTGTAGAAGGCGGCCACGGGATGGAGCTCGGCCGTGCCCTGGAGCATCAGACCGGAGATCCAGTTGCCCGCACGGGTGGCGCCGTTGTCGCTGAGCTTGCCGCTCTTGGTGATGGGCACGTCAATCCAGCCCAGCACCTCTTCCATCTCGTCCTTGACCTCATCCCAGGCCAGGTGGGACAGCTCCAGGATCACGGGATCCAGCTTGTCCGCGTTGGCCTCGGTGTCGTAGAGGTTGGGGCGGTTGGAGGAGGCGGTGATGCCGGTGTAGAGGGGATCGGTCACGGTGACGCTGGGCTCACCGGCGCCCTTTCTGGTGATGACAAGGTTGGCGCTGGCGTAGCCCTGGGCCTGGCAGTTGCCCTGCAGGTAGGGGATTCCGTTCTCCGCGACGCCGGCTCTGCCGGTGTGGCTGTGGCCGCCCAGCACAAGATCCACCTCGGCGGGATCCATGGCCTTGGCGATGCCAGCGGGGCTTTCGTGGGCCAGGATCATGGTCACGTCGGGCTTCTCGGCCTCGTTGATCTCATGAACCTTCTCGGCCAGCTTGTTCAGATCCTCGTCGATGGTATAGGGGTTGATCTCCGCGGCCATGATGTCGCCGCGGTAGTTGGGGATGTAGCCGATCAGCGCAATGCGGTATCCGGCCTTCTCCACCACCACGTAGTCCTTGGTGAAGGGGACGGGCTCGCCGGTCTCGGCCTCGTAGAGGTTGTAGGCCAAAACGGGGATATCGGGGTCGCCGCTGAAAGAGCCCAGCTCATAGGCCGGGACGGTGCCCTCGGCGTCGGCGTTCTTGGTGACGCCCCAGTCGAACTCATGGTTGCCCAGGGCCACGGCGTCGTAGCCCATCTTGTCCAGGGCGGCCCGAATGGCGCGGCCCTGCAGCAGGTTGGAGACGGGCGTGCCCTGGTAGATGTCGCCGCCGTCCAGGAGCAGCACGTCGTCATACTCCTCGGAGGCTCTGGCCTCGTTGAAGATGTTGGCCAGGTAGGCCATGCGGTACTGGAAGGTATCCTCGTTGCCGGAGGAGGTGTCCAGCAGATAGCCGTGGATGTCGGTGGTCTCGAAGACCCGGACGGTATCCTCATGCTCCTTCTCCAGGGCGGCATAGAGGAAGGTCACGATCTGGGCGCGGGTGCAGTCCTTGCCAACGCCGAACTTGTCCTCGCTGACGCCGCCGGTGACGCCGTTCTCCAGGGCCCACAGGACGGCCTTGTAGTAGTACTTGCCCGCCTTCACGTCGGTGAAGGGGTTCTCGGTAGTCTTGGGCTCGGGAGCGCCGGCCGCCTTCCACAGGAAGGTCACAGCCTGCTCGCGCTTGCAGGGCTTGCCCACGCCGAAGAGTGTCTTGCTGATGCCGCCGGTGATTTCCTTCTCCTTGGCCCACATGACGGGCTTGAAGTAGTACTTGCCCTCCTTCACGTCGGTGAAGGGGTTCTCCGTATTGGTGGGCTGCTCGGCGCCGTAGGCCTTCCACAGGAAGGTCACGATCTGCTCTCTGGTGCAGGGGCTCTTGACGCCGAAGAGGGTCTCGGTCTTGCCGCCGGTGATCTGGGGCTCATGGTCGTAGGCCCAGTAGACGGGGGCGTAGTAGTACTTGGAGGGATCCTGCACGTCGTCGAAGCCGTTCTTCAGGGTGATGCGTCCCTGGGGCTCGGCGTAGTCCTCGCCGATGACGCCGTTCATGCCCTCGGGGTCCATGATGAAGTTGATCAGGGCCTCGTCCAGGGGGATGCCGGTGTCGAACTGGCTGGAGGCGGCGTGGAAGGCGTAGTAGGTGTCGCCGCCGGCCGCGCAGAAGTTGTTGGTGATGACCGCGTAGGTAGCCTCGGGATCGAAGTCCTTGCCGTTCACGTCGTTGATGGTGACGCGGCGGACGGAGGCGGGCTGATGGTAGGTGGAGCCGGGATAGAGCTCACCCTGATCGTAGCTCTTCTTGGTGTCGATGGTGATGTTCATGCCGCTGATCTGGGGGAAGCCGCCCACGGCGGTGGGGGTGCAGTGGGTGGAAGCCTCCAGAGCCTCCAGCAGCTCCGCGCCGCTGACGTAGACCACGGCCACGGTATTGCCGAAGGGCAGGACAGTGTTCACGTCGTTCTTGGTGACATCGCCCTTCTTGATCCAGGCACGGATGCCGCCGCCGTTCGTGATGGCCACCACGTTCTCCTCGGGCACGCCCAGGGTCTCGGCGTCCATATCCTTCATGACGCTCCAGAGCATGGAGTCGGTGATCAGATCGCCCAGGTTGGTCTCCTGGTTGCGGTTGCCGGGGGCCCGGTCGCCGTTGAGGTCCACCAGGGACTCGGCAAACTTGGCGCCGTACTCGGCGTCCACGGTGTCCATGATCTCCCGGGCCACAGCGGCCACCTCGTCATCCACGGGGGCGTTGGCGCCCAGGGGGATGAGCTCGGTCTTCTCGATGGTCTTGGTGGCGTTGTCGATCTGGATCATGCCCACGTTCATCAGCGCCGTGGCGCTGGCCTTGGTGCCGGTGGACTGGATGGGCAGCTCGGGGCAGGGGTTGGTATCGCCGCCGAACTCCGCCGCGCCCGGGGTCATCTGGGTGTGGGAGTGGCCGTCGATGAGGAAGTCAATGCCCTCCACGGCGTTGTAGAGATCCATGGAGCGGTAGGGCTCGGACTCGGGATCCACGCCCAGGTGCACCAGGCCGATGATGATATCAGCGCCGCCGTCCTTCAGCTCAGCCACAGCGTTCTGCGCGGAGGTGAGGAACTTGCCGTTTTCGTTGGTGCCGAAGTCGATCTCGGTGATGAGGCCGGGATTGACCTTGGTCTGGGTCTCGGGGGTCTCCATGCCGAAGAAGCCGATTTTCAGACCGTCACCGGCGATGGAGATGGAGGTGGGAAGGATGGTCTCGTCGGTGCCCTTGTAGAAGACGTCGGCGCAGATGGCGGTGAATTCCTTGTCCCCCAGGTTCTTCATCAGCTGCTTGAAGCCGAAGTCGAACTCATGGTTGCCCAGGGTGACCACGTCGTAGCCAGCCGCGTTCAGCATGGTGACGGCGGCAGCGCCCTTGTTGGTGGAGACGTAGGTGGTGCCCTGGCTGAAGTCGCCGGCGTCCACCAGGATCACTCTGGCGCCCTGGGCCTCGAGGTCGGCCTTGACCTGGGCCACCTGGGCGAAGCCCAGCAGCGCGCCGTGGGTGTCGTTGGTGTGGAGGATGATGGTCTTGCCCGCCAGCTCGTCGCCCTTGAAGTTGACGATGCGGATGCGGCCCTCGCCCTCCCAGTTGGAGTAGTCGTGCTTGGCGAATTCCTCGGAGCTCATGTACTCAATGAGGATCTGGTTGTCCACCTTCACCTCGTCCAGCAGCAGCTCGTCGTTCTTGAACATGTTCAGGCCGTCGCCGGAGTCCTTGAGCATGTAGTTGTGGGAGGCCAGGCTGTAGGTGGCCGCAGGGTCGATGGGCACGTACTTGCCGTTTTGCAGGACCTTCACGTCCTGGACCCGGCGCTCGCCGGCCACTTCCACGAACATCTTGCTCTCATCCACCACGACGCTGGAGGGAATGGCCAGGTTGATGGTGAACTTCAGACCGGAAACGTGGAGGAAGCCGCCGTTCTCGCCCTCCAGCTCGCCGGCCTCGTTCATGTTCAGATTCCGGGCGGACATCTCCAGGGCGTCCAGGATCTGCTGGCCGGTGGTCTTGACCTTGCAGCCCATGTTGCTGTAGGGATGGACGTTGATGATCTGCTCATAGGTCACGTCGCCGGCGGGGATGTTGGCCCGGATGCCGCCGCCGTTGACAAAGGCCACGTCGGCCTCCAGCACCGTACGGTAGGCGTCGGCGCAGACGTCGCCCAGGTTGGTCTCCCGCATGCGGATCATCCGCTTGCCGGTCTCGGGGTGGGTGGTGAGGAGGTCATAGTCCACGTGGGCCACGACCTGCTGCTTCATCTCCTCGAACTCGGCCTCGATCTGCTCCAGATAGGCCTGGGTCTCGGGGTCCACGCCGTCCACGTCGGAGCGCTTGATGAGCTCGGTGTTCACCGCGCCCTCGGGGGTGACGGTGAGCTTGCCCACGTGGGCCAGCTTGGTGCCGGTGGAGGACAGGAGGACGGTCTCGCCGTTCTTGTTGGCCACCTCCTGCCGCTCGATGGTGCTGTGGGAGTGGCCGTCCAGCACGACGTCGATGCCGGTGGTGTTGGCGATGACGTCGGTGGAGCGCCAGGGGGCGCTCTGCTCGTCGATGCCCAGATGAGCCAGGGCCACCACCACCTGGGCGCCGTCGGCCTTGGCCGCGTCCACGGCGGTCTGCACCGCGTCATACAGCTCCTGGCCGTCGCCGCCGTTGCAGAAGGTGTAGATCCATTCGCCGTTCTCGTCCTGGAAGTAGGTGGGGGTGGACTTCACCAGGGACTCGGGGGTGGTGATGCCCACGTAGCCCACCTTGAGGCCGTCGTAGTCCACCACGGTGTAGCCGTCCAGATTCACCGCGTTCTCGTCCTCGGAAGCCCCGATGTACCGGAAGTTGCAGCTCAGGTACTTGACCTTGGCCATATCCACCAGCTTCTTGAGCTGGGGCATGGTGTAGTCGTACTCGTGGTTGCCGAAGGCGGCGTAGTCGAAGCCCACAAAGTTCATGAGCTGAACCATGTACTCGCCCTTGGAAACGGTACCGATCAGCTCACCCTGGATGGCGTCGCCGTTGTCCACCAGGGCGACGTTCTTGTGAGTTGCCTCCATGTCCTTCTTGATCTTCGCAAGTCCGGCTATGCCGATGGAGCTGTCACTCTGATCCACGCCGCAGTGGATGTCGTTGGTAAACAGGATCACCAGGTCGTCGGACTTCGGCGCCTCTTCCGCAAAGCTCATGGGCAGCAGGGAAAGCACCATCAGCAGGGTCAGAAGCAGCGCCAGGATTCGCTTGGAAAACCTTGTCTTCATACTGCGTACTCCTTTGTAAATAGATTTCCTCAAAGCCCCGGGAGGGACTTTTTCAGCTCTTTTATTGTAGCACAAAAAGCGCCGCGGAACAAGCCCTTTCCGCGGCTTTCCACGAAAAAACGCCGGGAGCTTTTCAGCTCCCGGCGTTTTTATGGCTTTACTTTGCGACCTTGGTCTTCAGAGCCTGGCCGGCCTTGAAAGCGGGAACGCGGCTGGCGGCGACTTCCACAGTCTCGCCGGTGCGGGGGTTCTTGGCAGTGCGGGCTTCCCGCTCTCTGGTCTCGAAGGTGCCAAAGCCCACCAGCTGGACCTTCTCGCCGGCGGCGAGGGTCTCGGCCACGGTATCCAGGACGGCGGCAACAGCCTTCTCAGCGTCCTTCTTGGTCAGTTCGGTCTTTGCGGCGACAGCGGCCACGAGTTCGGTCTTGTTCATGGATGATACCTCTTTCTTTTTTGTTTTTTGCATCCGGTCAGCTGGGAGAATCCCGCCCGCTGACCGGTCCCGGCGGCCTGGTTCAGGCCGCCCTACGGTTTTGACGCGGCGGCTTCCCACTGGGAGAAGCGCGCAATGAATTGCTGACAGCTCTGGCTCAGCGCCGCTTCCGGGTCCGCCCCCGCCCCCCGGCCCAGCCGGACCAGGGCAAACAGGGCCTCCCCCAAATGGGTCTGGGCCTGGGAGGCCTCCCCTTGCAGAAGGGCCTCCGTCTGCCGAAGCAGCTCTGCCCGGGCGTCCTGGGCGTCCTGGGGATACAGGCCGCTTTTCTCCGCCTTGGACAGGAGCTTATCCGCCTGCCAGAGGGCAGGCAGAGCGCGGGAGACGCCGGCCATGGCCTGGGCAACGGTCTGGTTGCCCCGCTCGGCCCGCTTGACGTCCTCCCAATCCATACGGCCCGGCGCCCGGTCAAACAGCTGGGGGTGGCGGGCGATGAGCTTTTTGCACACCGCGTCGCAGACCCCGTCGATGTCGAAGCGTCCGGCGTCGGCCTCGATGCCGGCGTGAAAGACCACCTGCAGCAGCACGTCCCCCAGCTCCTCCCGCAGGTGGATGGGTTCGTCCTGATCCAGGGCCTCGCAGGCCTCGTAGGCTTCCTCCAGGAAATTCCGGCGAATGGATTGGTGGGTCTGGGCCTGATCCCAGGGGCAGCCCCCGGGGCCCCGCAGGGCGGCCACCAGCCGAACCAGGTCGGAAAAGCCGTATTCGGATTTCTCCGTAAAATCTATCATATTTTGCACGCTTTCGCAAGTATAAATTCTGAAAATCAGCTTCTTTTTTCAGATTTTTTTGGCTTACTCAATCCGCAGCAGCCGGGCGATCTTATCCCCCTTGGGCAGCAGGGCGCAATCCTCCCGGGTGATGACCTTCAGCAGCAGCACCAGGGCCAGATAGACGGCCCCCGCCCCGCCGATGGAGAGGGCGGCCCGCAGCACCAGGGGCAGGCCGATGAGCAGGCACAGCCGGTTCAGCCCGAAGGCCGCCGCCCCCATGACCAGGGCGGCCAGGGCGGGCTTCACCACGTTGGGAATCAGCCGCGGGGGGTGCTTCAGAATCCGGTTGATGGCGATCAGATCCAGCATGGCGATGATCATATAGCTGATGACGGTGCCCACCGGGACCCCCACGATGTTGATTTTGGGGTTGCTCACCAGGATGAAGTTGATGATGACCTTGGCGATGCCGCCGATGACCATGTTGATGACCGGGATATAGACGTAGCCGTGGGCCTGCATAATGGCGTTCATCACCAGCACGAAGGAGTTGAAGAAGACGCAGAAGGCCAGAATGCTCATGAGGGCCCCCGCCAGCTCCAGCCGCCGGCCGGTGTAGCCCCCCAGCAGCTGCATGATGGGCTCGGAGAGCACCGCCAGCCCGATGGAGCAGGGCATGGCGATGAGGCTCATGACCCGGGTGGCGGACTCCGCCACGGTGTTGGCCTGGCGGCGGCGGCGCAGGGTGAGCTGCTCGGTGATGGCGGGAATGGCCGCCACGGTGATGGGGGTGATGAAGGCGCAGGGCAGGTTGAAGATGGTCTGGGTGAAGTTGTAGATGCCCTTCAGCCCGTCGGCCTCCTTCACCATGCCGGCGGCCCCCTTGAGCTGGGCCATATAGACCGCGGCGTCGATGGTGGTGATGATCTGCAGCCCCGCGGAGCCCAGGGTGATGGGAATGGCGATGGCCAGCAGCTTCTTCACCGTGGTCTTGCGGGAATAGACCGTGGGATCCAGGCACTCGGTATCCAGCTCCGCGGCGGCCCTCCGCCGCTTGAAGGACAGGTAGGCCGTGGAGATCACGGTGCCCAGGGTGACGCCCAGGATGGCGCCGCCGGCGGCGTAGGACATCTTGCCGGTGGTCTTGTTCAGGATATAGGCCAGGCTCAGACCCACCACCAGCTTGCACACGGCCTCCATGACCTGGGAGACGGAGGTGGGCACCATATTGCCCTGGCCCTGGAAGAAGCCCCGCTCCGCGGAGATCAGACAGATGAACAGGACGGCGGGAGACAGGCAGAGAATGGCAAACCAGCTCTCGGACTGGCTCATGACGGCCGCCAGCTGGCGGCAGAGCAGGGCCATGCCCGCCGTACCCACCACGCCCAGGCTCAGAAAGACCAGCAGGGAGGTCTGGAAGATCTGCCGGATCTGCCTGGTCTGGCCCAGGGTCCTGGCCTCCGCGATCATCCGGGACATGGCCACGGGCAGACCGGTGGTGGAGATCATCAGCAGCACGGAGTAGATGTCGTAGGCGGTGTTGAAGTAGCCGAAGCCCTCGTCCCCGATGAGCCGGTTCAACGGGATCTTGTAGAAGGCCCCCAGCACCTTGACGATGGCCACCGCCAGCGCCAGAACCGCGGCGCCGCCCAGGAAGGTTTGCTTCTTATTTGTATTGGCTTTCAGCAAGGCGTTCATTCCTTTCACGTTAGGATAGGCAACGGGCAACAGGCAACGGGCAACAGGCAACAGGCAACAGGAACAGTTCCTTGTCGAAGCTGTGGCTCCATCATTCTGTTCCTCGTCTGTGCCGTGTTAGGAAGGGATTTTGTAAAACTCTATCCTATTTTCATGACAATTCCAGACTTCTCAGCAGGGAAAACAGCAGCTTTTGCGTTTGTTTCAGCAAAGAATCTGCCGTCTCTGTTTCTGCTTCAGAGAGAAGTCCCAGATCTGTACATAGAATCAGCTGAGTTTCCAGTTCATAGCAAGAGCCTCGGGCAATCTTCAAAAAACGAATATAATCATTCAGAGCCTGTCTGCCGTATCCCTCCGCGATATTGGAGGGGATGGAAACAGCGGCTCTCCGAAGCTGAGAACTGAGGCCAAACAGTTCCTCTCGCGGCAACATATTCGTGATACGATATATTTCACGAACAAGCTCACGCCCTCTTTGCCAAACAGCAAGGTCCTTGTAATCTCTGATGGGATTCATTCTATTCTGCCCGCTCCCCCGTTGCCTGTTGCCTGTTGCCTGTTGCCTCAACGCCGTCAAGAAACACCTTGGGCATGGCATACTCTGCCAGCTCCTTCACCACCTCGTTCAGATCGATGGTGGGCCATTTTCCGGCGGCGTAGAGGATCTTGCCCCGAACCATGGTCATGACCACGTCGGAGCCGCCCGCGGCGTAGCACAGATGGGAGAGGACGTCGTGGCAGGGCATCAGATGGGGGGCGGTGAAGTCCAGGAGGATCAGATCCGCGTCCATGCCCAGCTTCAGCATCCCGCATTCCTTCTCCCGGCCCTGGGCCCGGGCGCCGCAGACCGTGGCCATCATCAGCGTCGCCTGGGGCGGCAGGGCCTCGGCGCTGTTCTGCACGTCCTTCGCCATCAAAGAGGCCGCCTTGATCTCCTCAAAGAGATCCAGATTGTTGTTGGAGGAGGCCCCGTCGGTGCCCAGGGCCACGTTCATGCCCGCCTTCACCATGGCGATGACGTCCGCCTTGCCGGAGGCCAGCTTCAGATTGGACACGGGGCAGTGAACCGCCGTGACCCTCCGCTTGGCCAGCAGCCGCATGTCCTCGGGCTCCAGCCAGACGCAGTGGGCCGCCTGGGTGCGGCTGTCGAAAACGTGGTGGCAGTCCAGGAGCTGGGCGGGGGTCAGGCCGTACTTTTCCTTGCAGGCCTCGTGCTCCTTTTTGGTCTCGGAGAGGTGGACCTGCATCCCCAGGCCCTCGTTGAGGGCGTACTCCCCCAGGGCCTCCCAGAGATGGTAGTTGGAGGTATACTCCGCGTGGACGGAGGCCTCCACCCGGATGCGGCCCCGGTCGTAGCCGTTCCATTTTTCGTGAAGCTCCCGGAGCTCCCGGCAGGCGGGATAGTCCTCGAAGTCAAAGTCCTCGGACCAGAGGGTGGTGCCCCGGCTCAGATTGGCCTTGATGCCGCTCTCGGCCACGGCCTGGGCAATGGCGTCGCAGTGGTCGTACATATCCGAGACGGAGGTGGTGCCGAAGCGCAGGCACTCGGCAATGGACAGCAGGGCGGCGGCCTTCACCGCCCGGTCGTCCAGCTTCGCCTCCCGGGGGAAGATATACTCGTTGAGCCAGGTGTGCAGATCGTGGCCGTCGCCGTAGCCCCGCAGCAGGCTCATGGGCAGGTGGGTGTGGCAGTTGATCAGGCCGGGCATCAGCACCATGCCCTCGCCGTTGATGATCTGCTTGGGCTGCTCCTTGGGGGGCTGGCGGTCCAGGTAGGAGATCTTCCCGTCGCTGACCCCCAGGAAGGCGGCGTAGTAAACGTGCATGGCCTCATCCATGGTGACGATGGTGACGTTGGAAAACAGAGTATCCATAGTGTTCCTCATTTCAATCTTGTTTCGATGTCGGAGCTTCCATACAGGATGTTTGTCACCCGGACGCATTTTTCTCCTGCCAGGAAAAAGATCGCGTAGCGGCCCACATTGAGCCGCCGAAGCCCCGCAGAACGCTCCGGCTCAAAGGAAACCAGGGCCGCCCTGGCCGGGAATCGCTCCAGAGACAAGACGGCCTCCATCAGGCGGTCATAGAGTTGGATCGCTGTATCCGGGGCGGAGAGCTTTTCCGCGATATAGCGGTATATTTCTTCCAAATCTGACAGCGCTTGGTCTGTGATCTCTACTTTATACCGCTCCATGCAGCTTCTCCCGCAGCTCCGCCATTGCGGGACCGGCTTCTCTGATCCGTCCGGCAGCCGCCTCCTCCATTCCCTGTGCCAGCTTCCCGCGCAGCTCCTGCTCTGTCATCAGATCCATATTTACAGACGTCGGCGCGTAGGGCAGCGCGACCCGAAAGGGGATCCCTCCGGTCAGGGAAATCTGATTCAAATACATATCGATGGCGGTGGACATGGGAATTCCCAGCTTGGCGAGCACATCCTCCGCCCGCTGCTTGACCACCGGATTCACCCGTAAATTCAGGGTCGTGGTTTTTTCCATCGCTCTCACCTCCTGCTTATTATTGTAACGCATTTGTCGTTACAATTCAAGCATTTTCAATCCTTCGGCAAAAATTCTTCCTTCAGCAGGGAGGTCTCGGGCAGGGTGGCCGGGTCCAGGGGATCAAAGGCCTCCAGGCCCTCCAGGATCAGATCCACCAGCTTGGGCTGGGGGTGCTCCTCGGCCTCGATGAGCATGGGCTCCGCGATGCTGCGGAAGGCCGCCACCTCATATGCCAGGGAGGAGTCGATGGCGTAGTGGGCGCTGCTCTTGAAGGGGGTGATGTACTTCTTCTCCCCCAGGCGGACGTTGCGCCACATGCCCAGGGTCTCCTCGGCGCTGGCGGAGCGGAAGTTGAAGTCCCGGACGATGCGCCGCAGCACCCGCATCCAGACCCGGTCAAAGACCTCCACGTCGTTGTCGTAGATGGAGGAGGCGGTGGAGACGAAGAGGCGGGTGGCCTCGGGGTTCCGGTCCGTGAGCATGGGGTTCAGCCCGTGGATGCCCTCGAAGATCACCACCTCGTTCTCCCGCAGCCGCAGTCTGCGGAACTTCTCCGGCACCTGGGCCTGGAGCTTGAAGTCGAAGTAGGGCACGACGATCTCCTCTCCCTTGTCCAGGGCCTCCAGGTGGCGGCCCAGCAGGGCGGTATCCAGGCCCTCGGGGGCCTCCAGGTCCAGCTCCCCGTCCTTGGTGCGGGGGAAGTCCGGCTCGGACTTGGAGCGGTAGTAGTCGTCCAGGGAAATCATGTGGGCGTAGATGCCCCGGGTCTCCAGGGCTTTCTTGATTCGGGAGGCCGTGGTGGTCTTGCCGGAGGAGGAGGGCCCCGCCAGCAGAGCCACCTGGCTGTGCTTGAGCCGGTTCGCCACCGTCTCCGCCGCCTTGTCCACCCGGTTGTCATAGAGATTGTCGCAGCGCTTGACAAAGCCCCTGGGATCCGTCCGCAGGGCGTAGTTGATGTCGTTGAGTTCAATCCGCATGGCCTTAGTCTCCTTTTTTGTTGTATTGGCAGTCTATTGCACGATTATACTATTTTTTGCGTCGCTTGTCAATTGCTCCAGCAGAGCGGATTTGGCGGCCAGCACCTCCTCGATCCGCTCCACGTACTGCTTGGGATACTTGGGGTTGCACTGGCGCTCCAGGCGGTGCTCCGGCAGGTTCCGCTTGCTGACGGCTCCGCCCCCCAGGGCCAGGATGGAGCTGAGCTCCTCCATCATATAAATGTTGTAGAGGCACAGATCCCCGTCCCGGCACCAGCCCACGTTTTCCAGGCTGCCGGACATGTACTTCTGCCGGTAGAGATAGTAGGGGGCGTAGCCCCGGCTGCTGAGCCGCTCGTTGGCGTGATCCACCATGGCCTCCACCGCCGCCTGGCTGGGCAGGCCCTCCCGGCGGGAGAAGAGCTCCGCCCCCTTTTTCAGGGCCAGGGTGTGGACGGTGATGTTGGAGGGATCCAGGGCCAGGACCCGGTCCAGGGAGCGGGCAAAGCTCTCCGGGTCGTCCCCGGGCAGGCCCGCGATGAGATCCATGTTGACGCTCTCAAAGCCCGCCTCCCGGGCCTGGGCGAAGGCCCGCTCCACGTCCGCGGCGGTGTGGGGGCGGCCCACCGCCCGCAGCACGGCGTCGTTCATGCTCTGGGGGTTGACGCTGATCCGGTTCGCCCCCAGCGCCCGGATGACCCGGAGCTTCTCCGGGTCCACGGTGTCGGGCCGCCCGGCCTCCACCGTATATTCTATCAACCGGCTCCGGTCAAAATGCCGGTTGATGGCCTCCATCATGGTCTTTAATTGGAGGGCGGAGAGGGTGGTGGGGGTGCCCCCGCCGACGTAGAGGGTCCGCAGGCTCAGTCCGGCCCGCCGCAGCCCGGCGCCCACGGTCTCGATCTCCCGCAGCAGGCAGTCGAAATAGGGCGTCAGCAGCCTGCCCGCGCTGCCCTCGGTCTGGCTGACGAAGGAGCAGTAGGCGCAGCGGGTGGGGCAGAAGGGAATGCCCACGTAGACGGAGACGTCGCCGGGCTCCAGCAGGGCCGCCGCCCGCACCGAGGCCTGGCTGGCCCGGAGGCAGAGCCGCCGCCGGGCCGGGGTGACGAAGAAGCTCTCCTCCAGCAGCCGGTCCGCGCTCTCCACCGTGCCCCCGGCCAGCAGGTGGCGGGTGGTGAGCTTGGTGGGCCGGACCCCGGAGAGGGCGCCCCAGGGCGGGGCCGCGGGGAGCTGGGGCAGGGCCGCCAGATAGTAGGCCCGCTGCAAAATCCGGCGGCGGAGGGCATAGCTCTCCCGGTCCAGGGCCAGGCGCTGGACGGCCCGGGTGCTGACGCCGCCCCGGGTGATTTTGGCCGTGGCGGTCAGGTACTTTTTTCCGCGGCTGAGCTTCGACACCGCCCCGTCCCCCCGGAAGGGGGTTTCGCAGTATTCCATGGGCTCCTCCGGGAAGAGGCAGAGCTGGAGCTGCTCCAGGGCGTAGCGGTCGGTATGGCCGGAGAGATAGAGCTTCATAAACAGGGTCCTTTCTGAAAAAAGCTCCGCTGTGTCAGTTACGGACGCAGCGGAGGGTGAGGCGGGACTGGCCGCCGTAGGTACAGGTAAAAAAGGTGAAGTCGTAGCCGGAGTCGTTCATTTCCTCCACCATATCGGGCTGCAGGGTTTCCAGATCCGCCACCTCGTAGGTCCAGGTGAGGCCGTCCATATCCGTGAAGAGGACCTCGTCCCCGGGCTGCAGCTGGGTGACGCGGCGAAAGAGCTGCTGATAATTGTGGGCGCAGAGCACCAGATCGTCGCTGTAGACCGAGCCGTGGAAGCGGCAGGCCCCCAGCTCCAGCAGGGGGTAGCTCCACTCCGCCAGGACCTGGCTCTCATAGCCGATGGCGGGGATGCTGAGCACGCCGATATAGTCGTGGCCGTCGATGCTGGCGACGGTCATCTGCCGGGGCTGGGCTGCGGGATCGGTCATGAGAGGGGGCAGGGTGGCGGTCTCCCGGGCCGCCTCTACGTAGGCCGAGATCTCCGGCAGGATCCTGGCAGAGATGGAGGCCGCCTGTTCCGACTCCTGCCGGTTATGCAGGAGCAGACCGGCGGCCCCGAAAATCATCAGGACTCCAAGCCCAATGAGGAAGCTGCTGAGCTTACGTCTCATGGCGCTTTTCTCTGCGCAGACACAGGCCCAGGATGATCAGAACGCTGCCCGCCAGCAGCAGGATGGGAACCGGCCAATTGACCTGACCGGTTTTGGGAATGTCGGTGGTGGGCTCCGTGGTGGAGGGCACCGTGGTCTGGGTGGGCTCCGTGGTCTCGCTGGTCTCGGGGATCAGGGGCTCCAGCTTGGGGCTGGCCTCCACGTCAAAGATCCAGGTCTTGTTGATTTCCAGCGGTACGGAGATCAGCGCCGGCTGAATGGCGGTGTAGCCCTCAAAGGGCTCCCGCTGGCTCACCAGATAGAGGCCGTATTCCAGCCCCTCCACCCGAGCCTTGCCGTCGGAGCCGATCTCCACCTCCCGGGCGGGGAACTCTCCCTTCTCCGCGAAGACGAAGAGCCAGGCCGCGCTGTCGCCGCCGAAGGGCTTCTCGATGGGCAGGCCGGCGTTCTCGTAGCCCTCGCACCAGACCAGCTTCTTCTGCGCGTCGTCCCAGCGGGCGACCTGCCGCAGCTGGAGCTTGCCCCCGGTGACGGGGATCTCGCCGCCGCTGAAATCGAAGCGGATGGAGGCGGGCTCCTGCGAGCCGTTAAAATAGCCATACTCGCCGGAAGCGAACACGGAGGTCGCTGTCAGGCCCAATATGGCAATGCAGCACAGAAGGCAGCACAGCATTTTTCGCAGCATAACAGTTTCCTCCGGTTTCTTTCTCTCAGTGCCGGGACAGGATCTCCCGGACGGTTTCTTTTCGTTTTTTGCCCCAGTTGGGCTGGATCATCACCAGGATGAAGATGATCAGCAGCAGCGGGGCTGCCAGGCAGGGGACCACGATGAGGGGGTCAATCATAATGGCGTCCGCCGCGTAGCGCAGGGTGGCCTCCTTGGCGGTCTCGATGCGGTGGCCCCGCACCAGAAGGCGGTGGGTGTTGACGCCGTAGGGGGTACAGGTCACCAGGGTGCAGTAGTCCTCTCCCGGGACGATGGCCAGATCCTTCGTGACCTCGGGAAGCACCGTGCGGATCTGATCCACCTCATAGGTCAGGGTTTCCGTCATGACCTGGACGTAGAAGACGTCCCCCAGCTCCAGCTCCTCCAGATCCGTCAGCAGCCTGGCGCTGGGCAGGCCGGTGTGCCCCGTGAGGACGGCGTGGGTGCTGGGGCCGCCCACAGGCAGGGAGGTCCCGGCCAGATGGCCGATGGCAAACTCCAGAATCGCCTTGTCGGTGTTGTGGTAGATGGGAAGGGAGACGTTGATCTTGGGAACCTCCAGATAGCCCATGACGCCGGTTCCGCTGACGTCCAGGGTGTTCTCGTAGCGGACCTGCTCCTCCGGGGTCAGATTAAAATGCATGGGAAGCTGGGCCAGCTCCTCGTTATAGGCGGCGGCGTCTTCAAAAAAAGCCTGCTTTTGCTTTTCCGCCAGGGAGCTGACGTTCCCCATGTACTCCGCCACCAGGCGGGACTGCCGCAGGGAGTTCCAGTAGTCGCTGAAGCTGGGATAAACCAGCAAGGACAGTCCTGCAAAAAAGATCAGAACCAATAACGCGGTTTGCCATCTCTTCATGCAGGATTCTCCTTGCTGCCGCGGTGCGGATTGCTCCGCACCGCGGCTTGTTATTCTTGCGATTATGTAGGCCGTCTCTTACTTGGCGTCAGAGAACTTCTTGACAACCAGCAGGATGCCGGCGCCCAGGACGAGCATGCCGCCCAGGACATAGAACAGGGTGGTGCCGATGCCGCCGGTGGAGGGCAGCTGGCCGCCGCTGTGGTTCACGATTTGAGCCTGCAGAATGCCCATATTCTCCTCGGTGGGCAGGAAGGGATCGCCGTCCACGCTGATGAGAACAGGATCCTCGGACTCTTCCTCGTGCTCGGCAACAACGTCGAACTCGATGGGATCCAGGGTGTTGAAGCCCGCGGGGGTCTCGGTCTCGATGATGATGTAGTGGCCGTCGTCAACGCCCTTCCAGGTGAACTCGGTGCCGGCGGTGGACTCGCGCTCCAGGGTGCGGATGGTGTAGGAGAAGTTGCCGGCAACGGGGGTAACAACGCCGTTCTTCAGCTCGTAGTAGGGAACGCCGATGGACATGCCGTTGGCGATGACGCCGGAAACAGCCTCGACCTCGGAAGCCTTCAGGTAAATGTCGGTCTCAGCGGACTCCTCGTTGGCCTTGTCGCGAATCACATAGTACAGAACGCCGTTGGCGTCGGTGTACTCGCGGAGAATCTTGCCGTTGATCTTGACGATCTTGCCGTCGCCGGAGGTGGTGGTATCACCGTTCTTCTCGCCGGGAACCAGCTCCCAGTGGCCATTGGGGGTCTCGACAATCAGATTGCCTTCCTCGTCCAGCTGGTAGGGATCGGGCTCAACAGGGGCTTCGCCGTCGTTGGGAATCCACTTCCACAGCTCGAACTCGGCGCCGGGCAGGGGCTCGCGGTTCTCGTCAACCTTGTCAACAATGACCTCGTAGGTGAAGACAACAACCTTGTCCCAGGGGGTGAAGCCGGTGGAGGTCTCGTCGGTGGGGTTGTTGGAGTATTCCATCCGCATCTCGTTGGGGTTGCCGGGCTCGCCGATGACGGCGTTCTCGTTCAGGATGGAGATGTACTCCACGGTGACGACGGAGCCGCCGTGGACGGCCTCGATGGTCTTCAGGTTCTCAAAGACAACCTCGAAGCTGCAGCCGTCCTCGGGATCGGTGACGACAGTCCAGCCGCTCTCGATCTCAACGCCGTCCACGCAAACCTTGGTGACGCCCTCGAAGGTCAGGCCTTCGCTCTCCACGTCGTGGAACACCAGCTTGTAGGTGGTGTACTTGTCGTAGTCAGAGGCCACGGTGCCGGTGAACTGGAAGGGAACGGGATCGCCGATGTCGTAGTCAGCGGAGTCCTGCCAGTCGGAGCCCACCAGGGTGGAGTCGTTGATGTCCTTGACCTTCTTCTGAGAGGTGACGCCGGTGGTATCCTTGGCTTCCACAGTCACGTCGCCCTCAACCAGGAGGATGTAGTCGGAGTAGGTGTCCTGCTGCAGGGAAGCGCTGGTGTCCTTCACGTAGTAGTAGCCGTCGCCGGTCACATTGATTTCCGCGGGATGTTCCGCGTCAGCGCTGGCGACGCCGGCGGGAGTGGTGGTGAAGCGATCCACAACAGCGGCAAAGGCGCGGAGCTCTTCGCTGTTGGAAGCGTAGCCGGTCAGAACCTGAACGACCTGAGCGGCAGTCTCGCAGGCGGCAAAGTCGGGCAGCTCGGCGCGCAGAGCCTCGAGCAGAGCCAGGCCGTTGACGCCGGAGCCCCAGCTGACGTTGGACAGAGCCGTGGTGGAAGCGTCATAGTCGCCGGCAAAGACCTGGTAGGCAGTATACTCGTGGGTCTCAGCGGCATCGGGATTCGGGATCGTGATGGTGTGCTGCGCATCGGGGTCAGCAAAGGCGCCCAGGCTCAGGGTGAAAACCAACGCCAAAACAACCAGGATGCTGACAAGCTTTTGCATAGTCTTCATTGCTTTTCCTCCATATTTTTCATTTTAAATTTTATATAGACAAGAGCAGCCAGGGACATCATCAGCGCTCCGAGACATACGAACTGCCGACTCCCAGTTCCGCCAGTAGCCGGGAGTTCGTAGGGCTCGCAGTCATTCGTGATCACGATTGTGCCGCCTGTAATGCCGTTGTTTATATATGACGTAGTGAATCCGGGAACCGGAGCCTCCACCGCGAAGTAGTACAGCTGCTCGCCGTTTTCATTCTTCGTGGGAAGGGCGTCCCAGGTGTAGCTCCAATTGTCCTGCGCGGTGATTCGCACAGGATTCGCCACGTTTTCATCGGCAGGAACCAGGGTCTTGCCGCTCTCACCGCTGGGATCCGTGGAGACGTAGAGGGTCACGTCGATGGATTGCCGCATGGGCTTCTCCATCTCTCTGCCGTCCTGCTCATACCAGCGCTTCTCCACCGTCAGACCGGTGAAGGGGTTGGCGATGTAGCAGGCGCCGCCGTTGGGCGCGAAGAAGTTCACCTCTTCAATCGTCACCCCGGAGCCCTCCGCAGCCTCCTCAAAGACCTGGACGTAGCTCTGATTGTTCTTGGGCATGCAGATGAACCACATGACCGTGCCGTCGGCGTCATAGCCCAGGGGCGCCTGAACCTCTGTGAAGCGGTAGAGCAGGGCTGCGTCGAGATCCCGCTCGGTGCCCAGCAGATTCAGAACGATCTTCCCGTTTTCATCGGTGACGTAGCGTCTGGGCTCCTCGCTGTCGTCGGCGGAGCGCCACTGCTGCTGTTCCTTGTCCCAGTACTCCAGGATGAACTCCGCGCCGGGCAGAACCTTGGCGTTGTTGTCTGCGTCCACCTTGGTGACGGTGATGACCCGCTGCCAGGCGGTGGCGCTGGAGCTGACGCCCTTCAGGGCGAGCTCGGTGCTTGAATGGAAGCGTCCGGCCAGGGTGGCGCTGTTGCTGACGGTGGTCTGCCCGTCCAGAATCGCCGTATAGTCCACGGTGTAGTCGTAGCACATGACGTAGGCGTTTTCATCGGGCAGGGTGACGGTCATGCGCCGCTCGGCGGAGTTGTAGCTGAGGCTGTACTCGTTGGTGCGAACCATGTTGCCCAGATTGTCCGGGCGGCTGGGATCGTAGTGGTACAGACGGATGCTGCTCAGCTCCAGGCCCGCGCCGATCTCGGAGCTGAACTGGTCGCTGAGGGTGATCCAGTCGCTCTCGGGATCCAGATCCTCCGCGCCGGCGTTGATCAGCAGGCTGAAGCGGATCCGGGGCAGGCCGCCGCCGTCCTGGTCCAGGAGCTGACCGCCGGTTTTCTCCAGGCGCTTGGGCTCGTTGTGGACCGTGACGGAATGGGAATCGGTGAAGTCGCCCCACTGGGCGTTGTTGACGAAGCTCCGGTGGGTCTCGGTGTAGTCGTTCCAAAGCTCCTGGTCGGTGAGCCGGACCCGGTAGACCACGCAGGCGTAGGCGTAGGCCTCCCGCATGGCCTCGGTGACGCCGCTGCCCATGAATTGGACCCGGCTGCTCCCGTCCGCCTCGGGCAGGAGCTGCCAGCTGAAGTTCTCCGGGTGGGCAAAGGCCCCGAGATACTCGCCGTGGAAGCTCTCGCCGGTGAAATAGGCCCGGGGGCTGTCCTCCACCAGCTCCATGCCGGCGGGCAGCAGGTCGGTGACGGAGAAGCTTTCGCCGTCCAGGGCGTCAAGATCCAGCACCAGACGGTACTCCAGCTGGCCGCCGCAGTCGCCGTAGTTCACGGAGGCGTCCTCGCCGACGTAGCGGCTGCCCAGCTTGATCTGCTTTTCAAAGGCCTTGCCCTTGCGGAAGTAGGCGTTGACCTGGTCCATCTCCCCGCCGGGGAGGATCACGTTGTTCTGGTAGGACCAGTAAGACCCGATCTCCGCCCCTCTGACGTCCAGCCAGGTGGGATATCGGTCGGCAATGATCTCATAGCCGTGGAAGCTGACGCCCTTGGCGGGGCTCAGCCGGAAGCTGACGTGGGAAACGGGGGTGCTTTCGTCGCTGGGCTCCACGAGATTGCCCTGGGCGTCGTAGTAGCTCAGCTCAAAGACCACGTAGTCGTTCCCGGGGTCGCCGTAGAACCAGCTCTTGCCGTCGCTGACCAGGCGCAGGTTGCCCCGGAAGGCGGCGTCCAGCTCCGCGGCGCAGCCGAAGTGAAGGCCGGAGTCCAGGGCGCTGCCCTGGTTCATATCCACCACGCCGGCGGCAATCAGATCCCGGAAGGTGTAGCTCTCCAGCTCACCGGCGGGCATGGACACCACAAAGCTCCAGTAGGTCTGAACCATGCCGTTGGAGCGGAGGTACTCGGCGTCCACGGATTTCTCCACGCCCTCGGCCCGCTCGCTGACCTCCACCTCGGACACCACGGTGGTATCCCGATCGTTGATCAGCCGCACCGCGTTGGTAACGGTCTCGGAGGTGGTGGGCGCCAGGGTGCTGTAGCGGATGAAGTAGGGTCTGGCCGGCGCGTTGGAGGGGAAGGTATAGCGGATGGTGCGGCCGTCCGCCGGGGTGATGTCCGCGTAGCGGACGCCGTTGGCGTTGGTCAGCAGCACCTTGCCCACCGCGGGGTAGGGCAGATCGTCCTCGATGCGCCAGCCCGCCACGGGACGGCTCTCGGGATTCACGGTGATGACCCAGTCGATCAGACCGGTGACCGGGTTGAAGCTGCCGGTCTTGGTGATGTCGCAGACGTAGGTAATGAAGAAGGTGGTCTCGGCGTGCAGACAGCCCGCCGTGGCGGAGGCGTCGTTATCCAGCTCGAAGCTGCCGCTGAGATCGGGATCCAGCTCCACCCGGTAGTAGATCTCGTAGCGCTCCCCGGCCTCCAGGGCGGGCAGCGGGTCGATGGTGAAGCTCATTTCGTCCTCGCCCCAGACCAGCAGGTAGTCGCTGATCACGGTCTCGACTCCCGCGGCGTCCACGTGGACCACCCGGAAGGCTCCGGGATCATAGGCGGCGGAGAAGAGGGTGGCGGGGGTCTGGTTGGTGAGCTGATCGGTGACGGTGATGGGAGCGCCGGTCCCCTTTTCGGAGATGACGCTCAGCACGAATTCCACGCTGTTGTAATCGCTGCTGAGCTCGCCGCTCTTTTCCATGGCGAGATCGTAGCGCTGCTCGTCGGGAACGATGATGGTAATGGTGCCGGCGTCGTTCTCGAACTCCACCTCCCGGTCGCTGCCGTCGTCGTTGGCATAGAGCCGGCTGGTGAATTCCACGGTTCCCATGATGGCGTTGCCGTTGGCAAAGTCGTCGTTGAAGAGGATGTGGATGACCCCGTCCTCGGTGATGGTGTAGACGCCCACGGCCACACCCTCGTCCATTACGTCGCCGGAGGTGCGCTCGATGGGGCGGACGCCCTCGGGCAGCTTGTAGTACACGTACTTGCAGTCCGGGGTGACAATCTGCTCGGGAATGTCGTAGACGATGGCGGCCTTTACGATCTCGCCGTTCTCAAACACGGTGTCCTCCACCAGGACGCTGCCCTGCTGGCGCTGGAAGACGGCGCTCTCCAGATAGGGGGCCAGGTCGATTCCCTCGTCGCCAAACTCCAGCCACCAGTCGGTGTCCTCCATCCTGGCGGGCTCCGTCACGGGCTCGGGCTCCGGCTCGGTCACGACGGGCTCGGTCACAGCGGGCTCCGTCGGCTCGGCGGCCGCGGGCTCCGTCACCACGGGGATCTCCCCGGGCTGCGTTTCAACGGGCTCGCTGCTCTGCTCCGGCTCGGTGCTCACCGGCAGACTCTCCTCCGGCTGGGTGGCCGCAGGCTCGGTCGCCGCCTCGGTGGCCTCTGTGGCCTCGGTTGTCGGGGCCAGCTCCGCGTAGCAGCCGTCGGAATGTACGTGCTCCTCCATGCCGCAGACCAGCACCGTCGTGTAGCAGGCCGCGGAATGGGTGTGGCTCTCGCCCTCCTCCAGTCCGCAGGTCAGCGCGGCAAGCCAGCAGTCCTCCGTGTGGCTGTGCTCCGTCTGACCGCAGATCAGATCCCGGCCCACGGTACGGGCGGGGAAGATCAGGGCATAGCTGGTCAGAACAGCCACCACCAGGGCCACAATCAGGCTGCCTCGCATCCATATTGACTTGTTTCTCCGGCGGGCCGTATAGACGGCTACTCCGCTCTGAGACAGGTCATGCTTCATCTTTCTTTCCTTCTTCGTCGTGTATGTCGGATCGTGAGATCAGATCGCCGCCGGGGCAAGGGGCGCCTCAGCGGATTTTGCCGAAGTCCTCCAGGGGCCAGACCTTGAATACCACCCGGCCCAGCATATTGTCGGGATCCACGCAGCCGATGATGCTGCTGCGGGAATCCGTGGAGGTGATCCGGTTGTCGCCCAGGACGAAGTACTGCCCGTCCGGGACGGTGAAGGGGAACTCCACGGAGACCTCCCCCAGGGCCTTTTCCGCCAGATAGGGCTCCTCCAGGGGGCTGCCGTCCACGAACACGTTGCCCGCCTCGTCCATATCCACCACGGAGCCGCCCAGGGCGATCACCCGCTTGATGATCAGTTTATTATTAAAGTAGAAGGCCACCAGCTGGCCGGGTTCGGCCTCGTCGGTCAGATAGACCGCCACGATGTCCCCGTCCTCCAGGGTGGGGGTCATGGAGCTGCCGAAGGTTTTCAGCGCCCGGACAAAGAAAATCGAAATCAGGGAGGTGACGGCCGCCACGACGATCAGGACGTAGATGGCGTTCCGCATCAGATGGTGCTGGTTTTGCTTGTGCTTTTTTCGGTTGATCTCCGCCTCCAGCTCCTCGATGGTGGGCAGCTCAATGGGCTTTTTGTTCTTCATGCCTCAATTCGCTTCTGTTTTATACCTGTACGTTGCCGATCATCTTCAGCATTTCCCGCAGGCCCTGGTGCTGATCGTAGAACTGCTCCAGATCGCCTGTGATCTTATTCCAATGATCGTCCGCCTCGCGGACCTTGCGGACGTAGAGCTCCGCGGCCTCGCGGCCCAGGCGGTCGGCCTGGAGATTGGCGGTGTGAACAATGCGTTCTGCTTCCTTCTCGGCGTCGGCCTTGATCTGCTCCGCCTGGCGGGTGATCTCGGTCTTCCGCTCCTCGGCCTCCCGGATTCTGCGCTCGGCGTCCTCCCTGGCCTGGGCCGCGGCGCTGTCGGCCTCGGCCTTTTTGGCGCTCTCGTATTCCTCGGCGCCGCTGCGGATGGCCTCCGCCTGGCTGCGGGCCTCGCTGTCCAGCCGGGCGGATTCCGCGTGGGCCACGGACAGGAGCTGCTCCGCCTGCTGCCGGGATTCCAGGGTCAGCCGGTCGGCCTCCTCCTGGGCCTTGGTCAGAATGGCGTCCGCGTGCTTCTGGGCCTCCGCCACGGAGGAGGTGGCCTTCATCTGGGCCTCCAGCAGGGCGGAGTTTGCCATGTTGTGCTTCTGGGAGCTGACCAGGTCCGCTTCCTTCTCCACGATGCTGGCCTTGGTGCGGGAGTTCTCCAGCAGGGTGTCCGCCTTCTCCCGGGCTTCGGTCAGAAGCTGCTCGGCTTCCTTCTGGGTCTTTTCCCGCAGGGCCGCGGTCTCCCGCTGGGCGGTCTCCCGCAGGGCGGCGGCCTCCTGCTCGGCGTTCTGCCGGAGCTCCTCGGTCTCCTGCCGGACCCGATCCCGCAGAGCGGCGGCCTCGGTCTCGGCCTGGCGGACCAGCTCCTCGGCGTTGGCCCGGGCCTCGGACTCCAGGCTCTCGGCGGCGCTGCGGCGCTCGGTCTCGATGCGGCTGACGTTGGCCAGATACTCGTCGGCGGCGGCCTGGGCGGCCTCGAAGACCCCGTTCAGGCGAAGGCTCGCCTCGGCAATGGAGCCAGCCTCCAGCAGAATGGCGTCCCGGCGCTCCAGGGCGGCCTCCCGCTCCTGCAGGCGGCTCTCGGCGTCGCTGAGCTTGCGGTTGGTCTCCAGAAGCTCCGCCTCCGTCTGCGCGGAGTGCAGCTCCAGCTTGCTGAGGCGTTCAGTCTGGGCGTTGATTGTTTCATCCCGGGCCGCCAGGATCCGATCCTTCTCGGCCAGCTGGCCGTCCTTCTCGGCGTAGATGGCCTGGTGGCGCTCCATCTCCTGGGCGCGGTCGTTGAGCCGGGTTTCCAGAAGATCGTTCTTCTCCGCGATCTGGGAGTCCTTTTCCCGAAGCTGCCGATCCTTGTCGGCCAGGAGGGCGTCCTTTTCGGCGTAGAGCCGGGCCTGCTCGGCGATTCGCTCGTCCTTCTCGCTGAGCTGACGGTCCTTCTGGATCAGCTGACGGTCCTTCTCGGCCATCTGGTCGTCTTTCCCGGCCAGGAGGCGATCCTTCTCAGCCAGCTGCTCCGTCTTTTCGGCGTACTGCTGGCGCTCCTCCTCCAGGCGGGAGTTGGAGCTCTTGAGCTCTGTTTCCTGGCCCTCCAGCTTCTTTTGCAGCCACTCGTTCTGCTTCATCTGGTCCACCAGCAGCTCCATAAGCTCGGTTTTGCGGAGTCGGCGCAGTTCCTTATTTGTCATATTTGATCGCCTCGCATTCGGGTCTCCGCGCCGGAGCGCGGATCATTCGGCCAAGCAGCGGACGGCGGAATATTCCTATTAGGGCATCATACCGTACACTACTCTATGTTCGTTCCAATTATACACCTCCGGGATATATATTGCAACAGTTTTTTGTCATTTTCTGGTAATTTTTTAACCAATTCTTCATAAATTCCAGGCTGCGGCTTTTCAAATCGCGGGAATTGTGGTATAATATGTTCACCCGGTATATCCGATTTATACATAAGTGTGCAAAATCATACATATAAAAAAAGGGGGGGACTTCCGTGGAGCGGCAGCGGCAGTATCTTGCCATCGATCTGAAAAGCTTTTATGCCAGCGTGGAATGCGTGGAGCGGAGCCTGGACCCGCTGAACGCCGCCCTTGTGGTGGCCGACGAGAGCCGCACCGACAAAACCATCTGCCTGGCCGTCTCCCCCGCCCTGAAGGCCTACGGCATCCCGGGCAGGCCCCGGCTCTTTGAGGTGAAGCAGGCCGTGGAGCGCATCAACGCCCGCCGCCTCTCCGACGCCCCGGGCCGGGTCTTCACCGGGGTCTCCGCCCAGGCGGACCGGCTGCGGGCCAACCCCGGGCTGAAGCTGGAGCCCATCATCGCCCCGCCCCAGATGGCCCATTACATGGACTGCAGCGCCGGGATCTATCAGACCTATCTCAACTACGTCTCCCCGGAGGATATTCACGTATATTCCATCGACGAGGTCTTCATCGACGTGACCCCCTACCTCAACACCTACAAGTGCAGCGCCCACGAGCTGGCCATCCGCATGATCCGGGACGTGCTGCGCAGGACGGGCATCACCGCCACGGCGGGCATCGGAACGAATCTCTTCCTCTGCAAGGTGGCCATGGACATCGTGGCCAAGAAGCTCCCCGCCGACGCCGACGGGGTCCGCATCGCGGAGCTGGACGAGCGCAGCTTCCGGGAGCAGCTCTGGGAGCACCGGCCTCTGACAGACTTCTGGCGCGTCGGCCGGGGCATCAGCCGGAAGCTGGAGGCCAACGGCATGTTCACCATGGGGGACGTGGCCCGCTGCTCGCTGGGCAAGGAGCACGAGCGGCACAACGAAAATTTGCTCTACAAGCTCTTTGGGGTCAACGCCGAGCTGCTGATCGACCACGCCTGGGGTCTGGAGCCCTGCGGCATCCCGGACATCAAGGCCTACAAGCCCAAGGGCAGCTCCCTCTCCGTGGGGCAGGTGCTGCACCGGCCCTATTCCTTTGAGGACACCCGGCTCATCGTCCGGGAGATGACGGACTCCCTGGTGCTGGATCTGGTGGACAAGGGGCTGGTGACGGATCAGATCGTGCTCTCCGTGGGCTACGACATTGAAAATCTGAAAACCCCGGAGGCCCGGACCCTCTTTTCCGGCACGGTCTCCCGGGACTGGTACGGGCGTTCGGTGCCCGACGGGGTCCACGGCTCCCAAAATCTCGGGGGCTTCACCGCCTCCACCCGGCAGATCACCGAGGCCGCTGTGGCCCTCTTTGCGCGGATCGCGGATCCGGCCCTGACGGTGCGGCGGCTCTACGTGGTGGCAAACCACGTCCAGGAGGAGGCGAAGCTGGCGGAGCAGCCGGTCCAGCTCAGTCTCTTCGAGGACCCGGAGGCCCAGGCGGAGCAGGCCGCCCGGGCGGTAAAGGAGCGCCGCCAGCAGGAGGCCATCCTTGCCATCCGCAAGCGCTTCGGCAAGAATGCCGTCGTCAAGGCCATGAACCTCCAGGAGGCCGGCACCGCCATGGACCGCAACCAGCAGGTAGGCGGCCACAAGGCCTGAAAAGAACAAAAACGCGCGGCTCGCGCCGCGCGTTTTTGGTTTGTTCTTTACTTGGCGTAATCCACGGCCTTGGTCTCGCGGATGAGGTTGATCTTGATCTGGCCGGGGTATTCCAGCTCGGCTTCGATCTTCTTGGCGATGTCCCGGGCCATGAGGACCATATTGTCCTCGGAGACGTCCTCGGGCCGCACCATAATGCGGACCTCCCGGCCGGCCTGGATGGCGTAGGCCTTTTCCACGCCGGGGAAGGAGCCGGTGAGCTCCTCCAGCTTCTCCAGACGGCGGACGTAGTTCTCCACGTTCTCCCGCCGGGCACCGGGGCGGGCGGCGGAGATGGCGTCGGCCGCCTGCACCAGGCAGGCGATGACGGTCTTGGCCTCCACGTCGCCGTGGTGGGCCTCGATGGCGTGGATGACCTCGGCCGATTCCTTGTACTTCCGGGCCAGCTCCACGCCCAGCTGGACGTGGCTGCCCTCCATCTCGTGGTCCACGCTCTTGCCCAGGTCATGCAGCAGACCGGCCCGCTTGGCCAGGGCCACGTCCTCCCCCAGCTCGGAGGCCAGCAGCCCCGCGATGTGGGCCACCTCCATGGAGTGGTTGAGCACGTTCTGGCCGTAGGAGGTGCGGTACTTCTGACGGCCCAGGAGCTTGATGAGCTCGGGATGCAGGCCCTGCACGCCGGTCTCGAAGACGGCGCGCTCGCCCTCCCGCTTGATGGTGGTCTCCACCTCCCGGCGGGCCTTCTCCACCATGTCCTCGATGCGGGTGGGATGGATGCGGCCGTCGGCAATCAGCTTTTCCAGGGCCACCCGGGCAATCTCCCGGCGGACGGGGTCGAAGGAGGAGACGGTAATGGCCTCCGGGGTGTCGTCGATGATGAGATCGACGCCGGTGATGGTCTCCAGGGTGCGGATGTTGCGGCCCTCGCGGCCGATGATCCGGCCCTTCATCTCGTCGTTGGGCAGGGCCACCACGGAGACGGTGGTCTCGGCGGCGTGGTCGGCGGCGCAGCGCTGGATAGCGGTGGAGATGATCTCCCGGGCCAGCTGATCGGCGTTGTCCTTCAGCTCGGCCTCGATGTCCTTGAGCTTGACGGCGGCGTCATGCCGGGCCTCCTGCTCCACGTTCTTGATGATGAGGACCTTGGCCTCCTCCTGGGTCAGGCCGGAGATCTTTTCCAGCATCTCCAGCTGGGCCTTCTTGATGGAGTTGACCTCCTCCTGGGTGTTGACCACGGCCTGCTGACGCTTGCGGAGCTCCTCCTCCTTGCGCTCGAAGTTGTCCAGCTTTTTGTCCAGGGACTCTTCCTTCTGCTGCAGGCGGCGCTCCTGCTTGTTGAGCTCGGTGCGGCGTTCCTTGTTTTCTCTCTCGTTTTCGGTGCGAGTTTTATGGATCTCTTCCTTGGCCTCCAGAAGCATTTCACGCTTCTTGTTTTCTCCGGCCTTGATGGCCTCGTTATACAGACGCGTGGCTTCCTCATCCGCGCTCTTTATCTTTTCAACCGCGTCCTTCTTCATTTTGGTGAAGACCAGGACCGATGCAATGACGCCAACGGCGATGCCCAGAAGGGGCAGGAGGATATACCAAATCCATTCCATAACTCCGCACACCTCCTTTCACTCAGAATTGGGTATGCCGAGAAAAAGAAATACCCGCTCCTGCCTTCCCTAAGGACCGGGCGGGCAAACTAATCCACCGATTATTTTACCGGGTAAGAGCCCTGTTGTCAAGGACTATTTTATGTTAATCTTGATTTTTTCCCCAGGCTTCGATATAATCAACAAAAACAGACAGAAGGGAGGCCTCCGCCGTGGAATTATCCTGCGTGATGACCCGGAGAACCAAGCTGCTCTCGGCCCTGCGGCGGGAGCTGCGGATCTCCGACGGGCTGGTGCGGCGGCTCAAGCCCCTGGACGTCTTCCGGGTCAACGGGGAGCGCGCCCACACCAACCGGATCCTGGAGCCCGGCGACCGGGTCAGCGTCACCATCGAGGAGGCGGCCCCGGACTTCCCCGCCGAGGACGGGCCCCTCTCCATCCTCTATGAGGACCCCTGCCTGCTGGTCCTGGACAAGCCCGCGGGCATCCTGGTCCACCCCACCTTTTCCCGGCAGACCGGCACCCTGGCCAACTACCTGCTGGGCTATTACCGCCGCACGGGCCAGGCCTGCGGGGTACACGTGCTGACCCGGCTGGACCGGGACACCATGGGGGTGGTGGTCTTCGCCAAGAACGCCTGGGCCCACTGGCTGCTGATGGAGCAGCTGGCGGACGGGCGGCTGGAGAAGGTCTACGAGGCCCTGACCCTGGGCGGGCCCGAGGCCGACGAGGGGCTCATCGACCTGCCCATCGCCAAGCGGCCCAACCCCAGCCTGCTGCGCTTCGTCAGCCCAGCGGGCAAGCCCGCCCGGACCGGCTTCCGGGTGCTGGAGCGGGGCCTGCGGGCCGCCCCCGACAGCCCCGCCCTCTGCCGCCTGGAGCTGCGGCCCCTCACCGGCCGCACCCACCAGCTGCGGGTCCACTGCGCCTACCTGGGCTTCCCGATTCTGGGGGATCCCCAGTATCACGGAGCAGGGATCAGGGATCAAGGATCAGGGATCAGGGTGAGGGAAGGGAACAGGGAACAGGGAACAGAGGCGCCTGACGAACAGGATGTAGCGCGGGCAATCTGCCCGCCCAGCCCGCACCCGCCTGCCGAATCCGCCGTAGGGGCGCTCACCGAGCGCCCGCCCGTCCCGGCGGAGGCGTCAGGGGCCGCCTCCCTGCGGACAGCTCTCTCCGGCCAGCAGCTGGTGGCCCGGCGGGTCAGCCTGGAGCACCCCCTGACCGGGGAGCGGCTGTGCTTCGTCTCCAAAATCGTGCTGGGCGTCGGCCAGCAGCAGGAACAAATAACAAATAATAAGGAATAGGGAATAAGCGAACGGATGTCGTTGCTTATTCCCTATTCCTTTGCTTCGGGGTACGCTGGCGGGGGGTGGGTGGCGGCCAATGGCCGCCGCTACGGCGGGTGCGGGTGGGTGGGTGGCGGCCAATGGCCGCCGCTACGGCGGGTG
>JAFXYD010000067.1 GCA_017541995.1 Oscillospiraceae bacterium | reverse complement strand
GCAAATCGTCCGCCTCTGGCGGACCGGGCGGCCAGTGACCGCCCCTACGGGCGTGGTGCAGAGGGGAGAGCCGGTACGTGTGGCGGGCGGCCAATGACCGCCCCTACGATGGATCGGCTGATGAAAGCCGATAACCAGAATTGCCGTTTGACTCACAGGAAAGAAAAGAGTCGGCTTCCATATGGAAGTCGGCTCTTTTCGTATTTCGGACGTATCGATTCAGCAGTCATGTCATTTCGAGCGCAGCGAGAAATCCGTCTCCCCTGTTGCCCGTTGCCTGTTGCCTGTTGCCTGTCCTGCCTACTCTCCCACCAGCGTGAAGGGAATGGATCCCATGCGCTGGCTGTTGACGTAGACGGAGAAGCTGTAGGAGCCGGGCTCCTCGGGGAGCCAGGGGATCTGGCCGTACCAGCGGCCGTTGTTCCACATCTCGTTCCAGATCAGCTTTTCGGACTGGACGTTCACCGTCTCGCCGCTGGCCTTCTGGATCACGTAGAGCGCCGTGACGGACTCGCCGCTGTCCACGGGGCTGCCCCCGGCGGTGACCACGAAGGTAATGCGGTCGCTGTGGCGGTAGCGGATGGTGCCGCCGCCCAGGTCGGAGAAGCTCCAATCCTCCTTGTCCGGGGTGTAGTAGGTGCCCAGGGTGGTGCCCCGGTCCAGACCCATCTGGACGAAGCGGCGGTCATACTGGCTGCGGATGGAGGCGGTGTTGGAGCCGGTGACGCTGCTGCCGTCGGCGGCCTCCAGGGTCAGGCTGTAGTCGGTGTCCGGCAGCACGGCCATCAGGCACTGATCCCCCTGGACCAGCTCCTCAATCTGCTGCCCGTCTCCGAAGGAGGCCAGCACCCGCCAGCCCGCGGCGGGCTCCCGGTTGGCGGCCCAGCGCAGGGACAGGCCGTCCGCCGTGGCCTCGGCGGCGAAGCCGGTGACGGTGATGACGTCGTCCCGGAGCTCCAGGCTCAGCGGCGCCGCCAGGCCGGGGGCGCTGAGGGTCACGCTGTAGCTGGTATCGGGGACGATATTGGGGATGACGGCCCCGCAGAGCCAGCCCGTCTCCCCGGAGACGGGGGGCTGAATCTCCACGGGCAGCTCCTTGCCCTCGGGGTCGGCGCAGCGCAGGGACCAGCTTTCGGGCAGCTCCCGGCCGCAGTTCCAGCGCAGCAGGGCCTCGCCGTTTTCCATCTTTTCCAGCCGCAGCTCCGAGGCCTCCACCGTGGGCAGGGGGGTGAAGACGGTCTCGGTCTTGCCGGAGAGATAGAGCTCCTCGCCCGGCAGCAGGGTGAAGCTGTACTCCGCCCCGGCCTCCAGGCCGCTGAGCTGGACGCTGTGCCCGGAGAACTGGATCTGCTGGGGGGTCTCCCCGGTCTTGCCGTAGGCCAGGGTCCAGGTCTCGGGCTCCGTGGCCTCGTCCTTCACCACCAGCTCCAGGCGGACGCTGCCCCCCTCGCTGCCGGGGGCGGCCTCGAAGGTCAGCAGCTCCGTCAGAGGCTTGGTGACGGCGGAGGCGGAGGTGGCGCCGGAGAGCTTGTGCAGGCCGGGCAGCTCCAGCTTGATGTTGTACTGGGTATTGGGGTTCAGCTCCTGGAAGAAGACCGTGCCCCCCACGAAGTGCCCGGACTTGGAATTGCCGTAGGCGTCCTGGCACAGGGCGATGAAATCATCGGGATTGGCGGCGTCGGCGGCCAGGTCCACCCGCAGGCTGTCGGCGGTGACCTGGCTGACCGTGAGCTTGTCCACCTTGACGAAGTAGTGCCACAGGCCCTTGCCCAGGTCGGTGAACTCATACAGGCCGATGAGGGTCACCAGCAGCACCATGGCCGCGGCGAAGGCGATCCAGGCGCGCTTGCGGCGCTGGCGGGCCTTCTTGAGCTTGGCCGCCAGACGGCGGCGATCCGCCGCCAGCTGGGGCGGCTCGTCGGAGAGGATGGGGCTTTCGGAGATGGGCAGGGGCTCGTCGTCGTCCCGGCGCTTTTTCTTCTTGCCCCCCTTGGGCTCCTCGGGTTTGAAGCTCTTTTTGAACTGCTCGTCCATCTTCTCCGGGTCGGCAAAGCGGACGGGCTCCGCCTCCTCGGCGGCGGCCTCGGGGCTGATGGGGCCCTCGTCGTTCACCAGGGGCGGGACGATGAGATGGTCGCTGACGGCGTTGCGGCGCATATACTGCTCCAGCTCCACCCGCATCTCCTCGGGGCTCTGGTAGCGCTCGGCGGGCTCGAAGGCGCAGGCCTTGAGGATGATCTCCGCCAGCTCGTAGTCGGCGTAGATGGGGGCGGGCAGGGGCTCCCCCGCCAGGCGCTTGGCCTCGGCGGCCCGGGCGCCGGTCTTCTCGTCCTCAAAGGGGGCGTGGTTGCCGTTGTAGATCCGGTAGAGGATCATGCCCAGGGAGTAGATGTCCACGGTCTCGTTGAGCCCCAGAAAGCCGCTGAGCTCCGGGGCGGAATAGCTGCTGCGGTACTGCTCCGGCAGGACGGCGTACTGCATGTCCTCGGTGGAGATCAGGCCGAAGTCCCCCAGCAGGAAGCGGCCGGTGTCGGAGAAAAAGACGTTGCCGGGCTTCAGATTGCCGTGGACGTAGCCCTCCTCCCGCAGGGCCGCCAGGGCCACGCAGAGGTCGATGCCCATGTTGATGCCCCGCAGATGGGACACCGCGTTCTCGTTGAGGTAGCCCTCCAGAGAGTTGCGCTTGGGCAGCACGGCGTAGACGTCGTAGCCCACCCCGGCCTTCTTCTCCATCTGGACCCCCAGGAAGGGCAGGATATAGGGGCAGTCCAGCAGCTTTTTGCGGTTCTCCGCCTCCCGGACCAGGGCCTCCGCCTCCTTGCGGTAATAGGCGTCGGCCTCCTCCTGGCTGGCGTAGGCGCCGGTCAGCAGCAGCGCCTCCACCTGCTCCTCCCCTGCGGGGACGGAAATATGTTTGAGTACAAACTCACGGCCCGACTCGGGGTGCAGAATGCGGTAGCAGGCTGCGCCGTCGTGTTGGGCAAAGCATTCTCCCACTTCCATTGCGTCCAGAAGCGGCGAGACCTTGTGATCCAGCATGGTCGTACTCCTCCTTTTCGACAAATTATCTATTATATCTTATACCAAAAAGAAAAAAAATGCAACAAGATATTGTTTTATTTGAAAGAAAATGGTATGATAGAGGGTAGAAGCCCTGTAAACAGGCGAATATGCTTTGATAGAGTCCGACAACCGGAGGTAAGAAAAATATGCTGAACAAGAACGTATGCCCCAACTGCGGGCAGCTCTACGACACCAATCTGGACAAATGCCCCCTCTGCGGCACCGCCCCCCAGGTGGTGGACACCGCAGACCCCGTCCAGCGCAAGCGGATCACCGAGGCCGAGCGCAAGCAGCGCCGGGCCGACCGCAAGGAGGCCGAGCAGGAGGCCAAGCGCCGCCGCAAGGACGAGCAGTTTATGCAGGACGCTGACGAGGAGCGTCTGATCGAAGAGGAGGAGGCCCGCCGCAAGGAGGAGAAGCGCCGCCGCAAGGAGGAGAAGAAGGCCGCCCGCCGGGCCAAAAAGGGTCTGCCCCCCGAGGATGGGGAGGAGCCCCTGGAGGAGGACTCCCTTCAGCCCGCTCCCCTGCCCGCCGAGGCCCCCGCTCCCGCCGCCGAGGACCGGGACCCCGTCCCCACGGCCCCTGCGGAGAAGGACCGGGGCCGGGTGCCCCGCTTCTACCTCATCGCCAGCACCCTGCTGCTGGGGGCGGCCCTGCTGGTGGGCGGCAGCTACCTGCTGTGGAAGACCGATACCGTGAAGCTCCCCTTCTATGACCAGCTGGCGGCCCGGAAGATCACCGAGCCCACCCAGCCCGCCGGGACCGACGCCCCCGCCTTCACCGACAGCAGCGCCCGGACCGACGACAGCAGCGCCGCCACCCAGCCCTTCGTGGCCGAGCCCATCCCCTGCACCGAGATCAGCCTGGGCCAGACGGAGCTGGTATTCTCCGCCGAGGGCGAGCAGCTGCAGCTGCCCGTGACCCTGAGCCCCGCCAACACCACCGACGAGCGCAGCTTCAGCTCCTCCGATCCCGCGGTGGTGAAGGTCAGCCCCGTGGGCATCATCACCGCCGTGGGCCCCGGGGAGGCCGCCATCACCGTCAGCTGCGGCAGCCAGTCCGCGGTATGCACCGTGAAGTGCGAATTTGCCGCCGAGAGCGGCAACACCTCCACCGTAGCGGTGGAGGAGCTGACCCTCATCAAGGACGACATGACCTTCTTCGCCCCCGGCGAGAACTACGTGCTGTCCGTCACCAACGTCCCCGCCGGGACCGCCGTGAGCTGGAGATCTCTGGACGAGAGCGTCTGCACCGTGGACGAGAAGGGCCACGTGGTGGCCGTGGGCGAGGGCACCACCCGGGTCTTCGCCACCGTGGGCGAGCTGGAGGCCTTCTGCTGGGTCCGCTGCCGCTTTGAATAATCCGCCTCCCGCCGCCGGGCGGGAGCTCAGCCTAACAGAACAGGAGCATGATACAGCATGAACTACGACGTCATCATCATCGGCTGCGGCGTGACAGGAGCTGCCTGCGCCCGGGCGCTGGCCCGGTATCAGCTCCGGGTGGGCATTCTGGAGGCCTCCAACGACGTGGCCAACGGCACCACCAAGGCCAACTCCGCCATAGTCCACGCAGGCTACGATCCCCTGCCCGGGACGAAAATGGCCCGTCTCAACGTGGCGGGCACCGCCATGTTCCCCGCCCTCTGCAAGACCCTGGACGTGCCCTACCGCAACATCGGCTCTCTGGTGCTCTCTCTGTCGGAGGAGGACGACGAAACGCTGAAAATCCTCTATGACCGGGGCCGCGCCAACGGCGTCCCCGGTCTGGTCCTGCTGGACCGGGCCCAGGCCCTGGCTCTGGAGCCCAATCTTTCCCCGGAGCTCCGGGGCGCCCTCTACGCCCCCTCGGCGGGCATCGTGAACCCCTGGGAGCTGTGTCTCGCCATGGCGGAGAGCGCCGTGCGCAACGGCGTGGAGCTGCATCTGTCCACCCCCGTCACCGGCCTGGCGCGCGGGGCGGAGGGCTGGAGCGTCAGCACCCCCAGGGGCGATTTCACCGCCCGCTATGTGGTCAACTGCGCCGGGACCCTGGCCGATCAGATCGCGGCCCTGGCGGGGGATCACAGCTTCACCATCCGGCCCACCAAGGGCGAATACTTCCTGCTGGACAAATCCGAGGGGACCCGGGTGGAGCACGTAATCTTCCAGTGTCCCTCCAGGCTGGGCAAGGGCGTGCTGGTGACCCCCACGGTCCACGGCAATCTGCTGGCGGGCCCCAACGCCGCCCCCTCCGGGCCGGAGGATACCGCCAACAGCGCCGAGGGCCTGGCTTACGTTCGCGCCGCAGCCCTGCGCTCCGTGCCCGGCATCAACTTCCGGGAGAACATCCGCAACTTTGCCGGGGTCCGGGCCAATTCCGATCATGAGGACTTCATCCTGGAGGAATCCGCCGTGGCCCCCGGCCTCATCCACGCCGCGGGCATCCGCAGCCCCGGTCTCTCCGCCGCCCCGGCCATCGGGGAGGAGCTTCTGGCCCTGCTGCGCCAGGCCGGACTGGAGACCCCGGAAAAGCCGGACTTCCGCGACGGCCGCCGCCGGATCCGCTTCCACGAGCTGAGCGAGGCGGAAAAGAACGAGATGATCGCCAAGGATCCCCGCTGGGGCCGGGTGATCTGCCGCTGCGAGACCGTCACCGAGGGCGAGATCGTGGCGGCCCTCCACAGCCCCATCCCCCCCGTCTCCGTCAACGGCGTCAAGCGCCGGGTGGGCGCGGGCATGGGCCGCTGCCAGGGCGGCTTCTGCGGCCCCAGGGTCCAGGAGATCATCGCCCGGGAGCTGGGGCTGGATCCCACCCAGGTTCCCATGGACTGGGAGGGCAGCTGGGTGCTCTGCGGCGAGACGAAGGGAGGCGCGAAGGCATGATCTGTCATGAATTGGTGATCATCGGCGGAGGCCCCGCGGGCCTGGCCGCCGCCCTGGCCGCCTGGAATCAGGGCGTCCGGGATATTCTGATCCTGGAGCGGGACACCCAGGCCGGGGGCATTCTGAACCAGTGCATCCACAACGGCTTCGGCCTGCACCGCTTCCAGGAGGAGCTCACCGGCCCCGAGTACGCGGGCCGCTTCCTCGACATGGTGAAGGACACCGACATTCAGATCCGCACCGACACCATGGTGCTGGACCTGGACGGGAGCCGGGTGCTCCACACCGTCAGCCCCAGCCGCGGCTACGAGGCCATACAGGCCGGAGCCGTGGTGCTGGCCATGGGCTGCCGGGAGCGCACGAGAGGCGCCATTTCCATTCCCGGAGCCCGCTGCTCCGGCATCTTCACCGCCGGGGCCGCCCAGCGCTTTCTGAATATCGAGGGCTATATGGTGGGCAAGCGGGTGGTGATCCTGGGCTCCGGCGACATCGGCCTGATCATGGCCCGGCGCATGACCCTGGAGGGGGCCAAGGTGCTGGCCTGCGTGGAGCTGATGCCCTATTCCGGGGGTCTGACCCGGAACATCGTCCAGTGCCTCCAGGACTTTGACATTCCCCTCTATCTGAGCCACACCGTCATCGACATCCGGGGCAGAGACCGGCTGGAGCAGGTGGTGGTGTCGAAGGTGGATGAAAAACGCAATCCCATCCCCGGCACTGAGATGGTCTTCGACTGCGACACCCTGCTGCTCTCCGTGGGCCTGCTGCCGGAGAACGAGCTTTCCCGCCAGGCGGGGGTGGAAATCGACCCCCGCACCAACGGCCCCCTGGTCTGGGAGAACCGGGAGTGCTCCATCCCCGGGGTCTTCGCCTGCGGCAACGTGCTCCACGTCCACGATCTGGTGGACTACGTCAGCGCCGAGAGTGAGCAGGCGGGCCGGGCCGCCGCCGCCTATCTCCGGGGAATTCACCCGGAGGGATCTGAGATCCGTCTGGTAAACGGCTTTGACGTGGGGTACACGGTGCCCCAGCGGATCCACCGGGGCGTGGATTCCGTGGAGATCTTCTTCCGGGTCCGCAGCGTGCGGCGGGATACCGCCATCCGGGTCATGGACGGCCAGACCCAGATCGCCCGCTTCCGCCGGGAGCACATGGCTCCCGGGGAGATGGAGAACATCAAGCTGCCCAGGGTGCTGCTGGACCGCATCCAGGGCGATACCCCGACCGTGGAAATCGAAGCGCCCGCAGTGGGCCGCGTCCCCGACGCCCCGCAGCCCTCGACAAAAGGGAAGCCCGTAGTGGCCGCTGACCCCAGCGGCCATACCCCGAATGCGTAAGGAGGTGGCACAATGAAAGAGATCATCTGCATCACCTGCCCTAAGGGCTGCCACCTGAAGGTGGACGAGGAGACTTTTGCCGTCACCGGCAATTCCTGCCCCCGGGGGGCCGTCTACGGGGCCAACGAGCTCCGCAACCCCGTCCGGGTGGTGACCTCCACCGTCGTTGTAAAAACCTCCCCTGACAAGGGGCGGGGGACCGGCGAAGCCGGTGGAGGGGTGGCCCCCCGCCGCCTGCCCGTGAAGACCGACCGTCCCATCCCCAAGGGGAAGATGTTCGAGGTCATGGACGAGATCGCCAGGCTCCGGGTCCAGCCCCCCGTCAAGGTGGGCGACATTCTGATCCCCAACGTGGCCGGCACCGACGGCAACCTGGTAGCCACGAAAAGCCTCCCCTGACAGGGGAGCCGGAAAAAACCTCCCCTGACAAGGGGAGGGGGACCGGCCTCAAGGCCGGTGGAGGGGTCCGCTTCCGGGACAGAGCACTGAAACAGAGGCAGCTACCCTCGTCCCGCGCCAATCGGCAGCGCGCACGCACGCAGCCTTACCCCTCCGCCCCAGTGTGCGCACTGGGGCACCTCCCCTTGGCAGGGGAGGTCATGGGAACCCCCCTGTTGAGGGAAGGTTATAGCGAGAACAGGAGGTCCGTCATGGAGCGAAAAACCAACCCGGAGCTGTCCTGGAACGCGAAACAGCTCCGGAAGAACATGACCCCGGAGGAGAAAACTCTCTGGTATCAGTATTTGCGAAACTACCCGGTGAAGTTTTACCGCCAGCGGGTGGTGGGCCACTTCATCGCGGACTTTTACTGTGCGAAGGCCAAGCTGATCATTGAACTGGACGGCTCTCAGCATTACGAGGAATCCGGGCTCCGGTACGACAAAATGCGGACGGAGTTTCTGGAGGGCCTGGGGCTGATGGTACTGCGGGTTCCAAACAATGAAATCCGCCGCAATTTGCGGGGAGTCTGCGATTACATCGATTTCCTTGTGTTCGGCCCGGAGGGAGCGCCCTCCGGGAAATAAACCTACCGATTGCGGCTTTGGGCAGCGCTCCCGCCCGCAGCCATACCCCTCCGCCCCAGTGTGCGCACTGGGGCACCTCCCCTTAGCAGGGGAGGTTTGGCACAAGACAGGAAGCCGCCGCGCTCCTCGGTAGCGCTCTGCTCCGGGAGCTTACCCCTCCGCCCCAGTGTGCGCACTGGGGCACCTCCCCTTAGCAGGGGAGGTTTTGACGAGTCCTCAATTCTCAACTCTCAATTCTCAATTCTCAACTCCGAAGGAGGCCTCCCCATGGAAAAGCCCAAGTATATTCTCTCCCTGGACCAGGGTACCACCAGCAGCCGGGCCATTCTGTTTGACAACGAGCAGAACATCGTGGCCATGGCGCAGAAGGAATTCAACCAGTACTATCCCCACGCCGGCTGGGTGGAGCACAACCCCATGGAGATCTACTCCAGCCAGTACGCCGTGATGATGGAGGCCGTCACCGAGTCCGGCATTGACGTGGCGGACATCGCCGCCATCGGCATCACCAACCAGCGGGAGACCACCGTGGTCTGGGACCGGAACACCGGCCGCCCCGTCTACAACGCCATTGTCTGGCAGTGCCGCCGCACCGCCCCCATCTGCGACGAGCTGGAGCGCCGGGGTCTGAAGGACTACATCAAGAAGACCACCGGCCTGGTGCTGGACGCCTACTTCTCCGCCACCAAGATCAAGTGGATCCTGGACAACGTGGAGGGGGCCCGGGAGAAGGCGGAGCGGGGGGACCTGCTCTTCGGCACCGTGGACAGCTGGCTGCTGTGGAAGCTCACCGGGGGCAGGGTCCACGCCACGGACTACACCAACGCCTCCCGCACCATGCTCTACGACATCCACAAGCTCTGCTGGGACCAGCGCCTGCTGCAGGAGCTGGGCATTCCCCGCTCCATGCTGCCCGAGGTCCGGGACTCCAGCTGCGTCTACGGGACCTGCAACATCCAGGGGGTGGACGTGCCCATCGCCGGCATCGCCGGGGATCAGCAGGCGGCCCTCTTCGGCCAGGGCTGCTTTGAGAAGGGGGACGCCAAGAACACCTACGGCACCGGCTGCTTCCTTCTGATGAACACCGGCGAGGAGGCCTGCGAGAGCAAGCACGGCCTGGTGACCACCATCGCCGTGGGCCTGGGGGGCAAGGTCCAGTACGCCCTGGAGGGCTCCGTCTTCGTGGGCGGGGCCGTGATCCAGTGGCTGCGGGACCAGATGCGCTTCATCCGGGAGGCCCGGGACGCGGAATACTTCGCCCAGAAGGTGGACTCCACCGAGGGGGTCTACTTCGTCCCCGCCTTTACGGGGCTGGGGGCGCCCTACTGGGATATGTACGCCCGGGGGGCCATTGTGGGCATCACCCGGGGCACCAGGCCCGAGCACATCATCCGGGCCGCCCAGGAGTCCATCGCCTTCCAGAGCGCTGATCTGGTGCTGGCCATGGAGATGGACACCGGGGCCAAAATGACGGAGCTGAAGGTGGACGGCGGCGCCAGCCGGGACAAGTTTTTGATGCAGTTCCAGGCGGATATCCTGGGCAAGCAGGTCCGCCGCCCCATGATCCGGGAGACCACCGCCCTGGGCGCCGCCTATCTGGCGGGCCTGGCCACCGGGGTCTGGAAGGATCAGGCGGAGATCGTGAAGCTCTGGCACTGCGACTCCACCTTCGCCCCCCAGCGGGACGAGGCCTGGCGCAATGAGCAGTTCAAGGGCTGGAACAAGGCCGTGGGCCGCAGCCTCCACTGGGCGGACTGAAGCCCGCCCGAGGCGCCCCGCCCCGGATCGGAACAGGGAGGAAACGCCATGTGCTGCCGCTATTATATCCTGCCCAGGGGCGTGGAATGGGACCCCATCCGGGAGGGGGTGGAGCGCTCGGCGCTGACAGCCCGCTTCCGGGAGGCTGGGATTCCGCTCCGCCCGGAGGGCGAGATCCGGCCCACCGACGCCGCGCCGGTGCTGGCCGCGGATCGCCGGGGCGGAAGCCGCGTCTTCCCCATGCGCTGGGGCTTTTCCCTGAGCGGACGGGCTCCGCTGATCAACGCCCGGGTGGAGACCGCGGCGGAGAAGCCCAGCTTCCGGGAGGCCTGGGCCGCCCACCGCTGCGCCGTGCCCGCCTCCTGGTACTTTGAGTGGCGGCACAGCGCCGCCCCGGACAGCGGGAAGCTCCGGAAGACGAAATACGCCGTCCGCCCCCTGGGCGCGGAGCCCCTCTGGCTCTGCGGCCTGTACCGCATGGAAAACGGGCTCCCCGCCTTTGTGATCCTCACCCGGGAGCCCGGCCCGGAGCTGGCCTTTCTCCACGACAGAATGCCCCTGATCCTGCCGGGGGAGGCGGTTTCCGACTGGATCCGCCCCGACGCGGATCCCCGCGCCCTCCTGCCCCGGGCCCTGACGGCCCTGCGGGCGGAGCCGGCAGGATAGAGAAAAACCAGGTCGATTTCCCTTGGGAAACCGACCTGGTTTTTTGCTGCGCCGTCAAATCTCCTCCAGCGCGTCGTCGAAGAAGGCGTTCAGCTCCTCCATGCCGGCAAAGCAGGCCAGGAAGCAGTAATCGCCCATATCCGTGGCAATGGCCTCGTCCACCGGGCCGAACTCCACGACGTGATCGCCGTACTTTCGCAGAATCTCCTCCACGGAGCGCCGATAGCGCCGCCCGCGGCGGCGGCCCGCCAGACCGCAGAACTGCCGCCCGCCCACGGTTTTCTCGCTGCGGTCAAAGACGATCATATCCGCCCAGATCTGGTAGACGTCGGTGCTGTGGGCGTAGTTCATCATGGTGGGCAGGATGCCGCCGCAGGGCCGCATATTGACCTCCAGCCCCGCGAAATCCCCGGCCCGGCCGATGCGCTGGTCCCGGCTGAGCTGGAAGAACTCAAAGTGGACCATGCGCTTTTTCACGTCGAAGGCCCGCAGGGCCGCCCGGCCCATGTCCCGCAGCTGCTGGGGCAGCTGATCCCGGATCAGCAGGCGGCAGCTCCGGCGCTCGTTGACCGCGTCCATGATGCTGCCGACGGTGAGGTTCCCCGCCTCGTAGATGGGCTCGCCCCGGCTGTTGACAATGGCGTCGTAGGAGACGATGCTGCCGTCGATGAACTCCTCCATGATATACTGGGTTCCGTCCTTCCGGGTGAAGAAGTCCTCCAGCTCCGCCGGGTCCCGGAGCTTATAGGTGTTGTTGGCCCCCACGCCGTTGTCGGGCTTCACGATGACCGGATAGCCCACCTGCCGGATGAAGGCCTCGCAGCCCGCCTTGTCCTCCACCAGATGGTACAGCGCAGTGGGGATCCCCGCCCGGGCGTAGCCCTCCTTCATGCGGGATTTGCGCTTGATGGCGGGCATGTCCGCCGGGCGGAAGCCGCTGGCGATGTTGTAGTCCTCCCGGAGGGCGGCGTCCTGCTCCAGCCAGTATTCGTTGTTGGATTCCAGGTAGTCGATCCGCCCGTATTTGTGGATGAAGAAGGCCACGGCCTGGTAGACCTCCCGATAGTCCTCCAGGGAGGGCACCCAGTAGTATTCCCGCAAAGAGCTCCGCAGCTCCCAGCTGAGATTGTCATAGGGGCAGTCTCCGATGCCCAGGACGTTGACGCCGTTCTCCTGGAGGCGGCGGCAGAAGAGCCAGTGGTTGTCCGGAAAGTTGGGAGAGATATAGATAAAATTCATGGGATCAGTTCCTTTCGTCCAGCAGATAGGGGAGGAAATAGGCCAGCTGTCTGCGCCACCAGGGCCAGTCGTGGCTGACGTCCCAGCCCCAGTAGTCCACCCAGGCCGGGATCCCCAGGGCCTGGAAGCGCTGCTCCAGGGCCCGGGTGCTCCAGGGCTCCTCCCAGGGGCCCTGGCCGGTGCAGACCGCAGCCCGGTTTTTCTTGTATTTCTCAATATAGGGATGGTCCGCGGGCATATTCGCCAGGTAGTCCACCGGGGAATTCTGATAGACCAGGGAGTCCATATAGTCCCCGAAAAAGTAGGAGGCCTGGTACATGCCGCTCAGGGCCAGGCAGCGGTCAAAGAGCTCCGGGAAGCGGAGATAGAGATTCAGGGCGTGGCTGCCCCCCAGAGAGCAGCCGAAGCTCATGATGCCGGAGGCGTCCGGGCTGCGGCTGAGGATGAATGGCGCCAGCTCCCGGGCCAGATACTGGATCCATTCCTCGTGACGGCGGATCCGCTGGCCGGGCTCGCTCCCCAGGTCGCTCCAGCTCTCGGCGTCCACGGTGTTCACCGCCCAGACCCGACAGCGGCCGCTGTCGATCCAGGGCTCCAGGACCTCGGACAGGCCGAAGCCTTCAAAATCCCGGGCGATGCCGTTCTGGCAGGGGATATACAGGATGGGCTTCCCCCAGTGGCCGTAAACCCGCACCGGCATTTCCCGCTGCAGGCTGCAGCTGTAGAAGGGCTGGATTTCTGTTTTCATGGCAATCCCTCCGCTTTCGCTGTTTTGTGGAATTGCGCATTATTATACACGATTTCGCATAAAATACAAGCCCAAAAGGCGATTTTTGTAAAATCTTCTTCGGATTTGCCAAATGCGGGGCCTTTCGCCGCCGGTTTTCCGTGATCCTGCCGGAAAAAGCGCCCCCCTTCCGCCGGGGCGGAGGAGGCCGCGGGCTTCCTATTGGGGGCGCTCCACCTGCCGGATCCCCTTCTCGGCCTTGGAGCGGGGAACCATGATCTCATGGCCGCAGCCCCGGCAGCGGAGGCGGAAGTCCATGCCGGAGCGCAGCACCAGCCATTGCAGGCTGCCGCAGGGATGGGGCTTTTTCATGGTCAGAATGTCTCCGACCCGGATGTCCATGGGCATGGGGATTCTCCTTTCAGTCGAAATGAAGTCGGGGCTTCGCCCCTAATGAAGCTGCCCTTTCGGGGCGAATGAAGTCGGCCTGCGGCCTAATGAAGCCGGGCTTCGCCCTAATTGTGGAGTTTGGCAATTTGCCAATTGCCAAACAATAATTCAAATTTCATTTGCGAATTCGCGAATTCGCAAATTCCGAAATTAGCGAAGCGGCTTCATTCAGCAGGAGGCCTCAGCCGACTGCGAGCTTCATTCAGCCGCGCAGCGGCGAGCTTCATTCTTTGATTTTGTCCCAATACGCCTTGCAGCTCTGCTCGAACTTGTTGTCCCCGTACTCAAAATACACCGTCCCCACCAGCACGTCGGGCAAATACTGCTGCTTCACCCAGTGGCCGGGATAGTCGTGGGGGTAGAGATAGCCCTGCTCCCGCTCGAAGCCCGCGCCGTCGGCGTGGACGTTCTGCAGCTCCCGGGGGATGGGGCCCGCCTTGCCCTTCTTCACGTCGGCCATGGCCTTGTCGATGGCCATGACCACGGAATTGGACTTGGGGGCCGTGGCCAGAAGGATCACCGCCTGGGCCAGGGGCAGCCTGGCCTCGGGCAGGCCCAGCTGCAGGGCGGAATCCACGCAGGATTTCACGATGCTCACGGCCTGGGGATAGGCCAGGCCGATGTCCTCGCTGGCGGAGCAGAGGATGCGGCGGCAGGCCCCGGGCAGGTCCCCCGCCTCCAACAGCCGGGCCAGATAGTGGAGGGCGGCGTCCGGGTCCGAGCCCCGGAGGGACTTCATCAGAGCGGAGACGGAATCAAAGTGGTTGTCCCCCTCCCGGTCGTAGTGCATGGAGGACTTCTTGCTCACGGCCTCCGCATCGGCAAGGCTGATGCGAACGACGCCGTCCTGGGCGGCGCAGGCGGTGAAGAGCACCTCCACGGCGTTCAGGGCCTTCCGCACGTCCCCGCCGCAGGAGGCGGCCACCTGGGCCAGGGCGGCCTCCTCGGCCTCCACCCGGACCTGCAGCTTCTCCGCCAGATAGGCCACGGCCCGGTCCACCGCCTGCCGCACGGCGGCGGGGCTCAGGGACTTGAACTCAAAGATGGTGGAGCGGCTGAGAATGGCGTTGAAGACGTAGAAATAGGGGTTCTCCGTGGTGGAGGCGATCAGGGTGATCTTGCCGTTTTCGATGTATTCCAGCAGGGTCTGCTGCTGCTTTTTGTTGAAGGACTGGATCTCGTCCAGGTAGAGCAGGACCCCGTTGGGGGCCAGCATGGTGTCCAGCTGGGAGACGATGTTCTTGATGTCCGCCGTGGAGGCGGTGGTGGCGTTGAGCTTGAAGAGCTTGCGCTGGGTCTTCTCCGCGATGATATTGGCCACGGTGGTCTTGCCGGTGCCGGAGGGGCCGTAGAAGATCAGATTGGGCACGGCGCCGGACTCGATAATCCGCCGCAAAATGGCCCCGGGCCCCAGGATGTGGTCCTGGCCGTAGACCTCCGATAATTCACGCGGCCGCAGCTCGTCGGCCAAGGGTTGGTACATAGCAATCGCCTCCGCATTGCGCATTCCTGTCTGTTTTTGCCATTATATCATATTCCGGCCGAAAACAAAAGAAACAAGTTGCGTTTTCTGAAAGTTTTTAGTAAAATAGAAGGACAAAAACAGACAGGAAGTTTTGCCATGGACAAGAAAGAACAAGCCATTCATATTATTGACGCCCTGAAGGCCGACTATCCCGACGCCCTCTGCGCCTTGCACAGCCAGAAGGACTATGAGCTGATGATCGCGGTGCGGCTCTCGGCCCAGTGCACCGACGAGCGGGTGAACCTGGTGACCCCGGCCCTGTTTGAACGCTTCCCGACGCTGGAGGCCTTTGCCGCCGCCGACGTGGCGGAGGTGGAGGAGCTGGTCCACTCCTGCGGCTTCTACAAGCACAAGGCCCGGGACATCGTGCTGGCCTGTCAGATGCTGCTGCGGGACTACGGCGGCCGGGTGCCGGACAGCATGGAGGAGCTGCTGAAGCTCCCCGGGGTGGGCCGCAAGACCGCCAATCTGCTGCTGGGGGACCTCTACGGCGTCCCCGGCTCCGTGGTCTGCGACACCCACTGCATCCGCATCTGCGGCAAGCTGGGGCTCACCGACGGCACCAAGGACCCCGCCAAGTGTGAGGAGCAGCTGCGCGCCGTACTGCCCCCGGAGGAGAGCTCCGACTTCTGCCACCGCATCGTCCTCCACGGCAGGGCCGTCTGCACCGCCCGGAAGCCCGGCTGCGAGCGCTGCAGCCTGGCGCCCTTCTGCGGCTATTTCAACAAGGAAGAGGTGTAATCATGGAACAAGGCTATGATCCCGCAGGGAGAACCCTGCTGAAAATCACCGGTGTACTGATGATCGTCTTCGGAGCCTTTGGGCTGCTGGTCTACACCCTGGGGCTGGCGGCGGTGCTGGGGCTTTCCTACGCCACCGGGGGAATCTTCTCCGCCTCCGGAGATCTGATCGGCATGGGCCTGCTGCTGGCAGGCGCTCTGGTGGAGCTGATCACCGGTATTCTGGGGGTCCGCGCCGCCAAAAGGCCCGCCCAGGCCGGAAAAGGCCGCTATGTCTGGGGGGCGCTGAGTCTGCTGCTGGCCCTGGCCGGCATGGGACACATCGCCCTGCGGGCCTCCGCCTCCGCCCCGGTCTGGGAGCTGGTCCTGGGCCTGGTTCTGGGAGCGGTGCTGCCCATCGTCTACCTGGTCGCCGCCGCCTGGCTCCTTCACTCCAACCGCCTGGAGCTCGCCGAGGAGGAAGCGCCGGAGAGCGCCCCGGGGGAGAATTGAGAATTGAGAATTGAGAAGTGAGAATTGAGAGTTGAGAATTGACGTTTTCTGCCGTAGGGGGTGAACGTACCCCCCGGGTAAATTGCAGTGCAATTTACCCGGGGGGTACGAGTTTTTGTTGTGCGAAAGCTTTTGGACAATAAAAAGCTCCGGCTTGACAGCCGGAGCATGGTGTTGGCATTATCTATTTTCACATGCAGTCACCCGCATACTATCGTCGACGAACTTGAGCTTAACTTCTGTGTTCGGGATGGGAACAGGTGGACCCTCAAGCCAATCAATACCAACTTCTTGAGGCGCTCTTTCGTGGCGCACAATGTGCGCCGCTACGGGTTTGCCTCTCAGGATTG
>JAFXYD010000066.1 GCA_017541995.1 Oscillospiraceae bacterium | reverse complement strand
GTGCGTAAGATATTCACACACCGTCCGTTTTGCGGTCACCGCAGTACTTTTCGGAGCCGAGTATGGAAAAAGAGAACAAGATCTCGCCGCTCTGACGAGACCTTGTTCTTTTTCATGGCTGTTTATTTACAGCCCCTTTGCAGGGAACAGGCAACAAGGAACAGGGAACAGGCAACAGGCAACAGGGAACAAACCCGTCCGTAGGGGACGCTCTTATCCGCGCAGCGGATGCGCGTCCCGGCATTCGGAACGAATGCAATTTGCCGCAGGCAAATCCAGCCCGCTCCCGACCCCGCAGCCGCCTCCGGCCCCAGCGCCAGCCCCCCAGTCCTGTCATTGCAAGGCCAGTCCGCAGACTGGCCGTGGCAATCCGTTCCCCACAAGAACCTCCCCTGCAAGTAGGGGAGCTTTTTCCCGGTCTCAGAAATACAGCTCCGCCGCCAGGTTGCCGTAGGTGTAGAGGCAGACGGCCTTCTTCAGGAAGGCCTCGTCTACGCCGAAGTAGTCGGCCAGGTCCCAGGGCTCGGTGTGGCCCTGGGCCACGGCGGCGTCCAGGGCCTCCTCCGGAATCAGGGCGTGGACGGCGTATTTATCCGCCCGGTTTTCGTGGAGCCGGCGGACGTCCCAGGGGCTGTAGCGGTTGTAGAAGCTGCCGGTGGCGCAGTGGCCCAGCTCGTGGGCCAGCCGGACCCGGAGCTCGTTCCGGCTGCGCCGGTGGGGGAGATCCAGGCCGATGGCGCAGTTTCCCGCCCCGTCCATGCAGCTCACAGAGCCCGTCAGCGGCAGGGGAAAATGCAGGACGGGAATATTCAGTTCCTCCGCGCGGCGGTACAGGGTGGAAAGCTCGGTCATTTTTTCTTCCTCTTTTTGCGATCACGTAAGAAATGGGCAGGGGACAGCAACAGCAGCAAGGCATCCGTAACCACCGTCCCCTGTTGCCTTGTGCGGGCGGGAGGTGGCGGTCAATGACCGCCGCTACGGGCCGGTAGGGACGGGAACGGCGGGTGCGGGGCTGTGGCGGTCAATGACCGCCGCTACGGGCGGGTAGGGACGGGAACGGCGGGTGCGGGGCTGTGGCGGTCAATGACCGCCGCTACGGGTCGGTAGGGACGGGAACGGCGGGTGCGGGGCTGTGGCGGTCAATGACCGCCGCTACGGGTCGGTGCGGACGGGGCGTGGCGGTCAATGACCGCCGCTACGGGCCGGTGCGGGCGGGGCGTCCCCTAAAGGACTTGCTTCGCTGCGGGGGACGCCGCCCCCTACGGCGAGACAAGGTCCCGAATCTGTCATTGCGAGGGCCGGAACGGCCCGTGGCAATCCGTAACCCCCGTCCCCTGATGCCTGATGCCTATTGCCTGTTGCCTGTTGCCTGTTGCCCGTTGCCTATTGCCTGTTGCCTGTTGCCTGTTGCCTGTTGCCCGTTGCCTATTGCCCGTTGCCTGTTGCCTTGTCGGAGCGGGGCATGGGACGAGCGATGCTCGCCCCTACGAGCGGGTGCGGGCGGGAAAGGCTGACAAGCAATGCTTGTCCCTGCATCCCCTGATCCTTGATCCTTGATCCCTGATCCCTGTTGCTTATTTCCGGCTCCTGGCCTTGACGAAGGCCGCGAACTGCTTGACCTCCTCGTACATGGCGTCGGTGATCTCCCCGTCGCCGCCGAAGAGGGCGAACTTGATCTCCTCCTCCGACACGCCGCCCTCCGGGGCGGGCTTGGGGACGGAAACTGCCTCGTTGTCGATCAGATAGGAAGGCGGCACGTCGAAGATCTTCGCCATGGCCTTGATCTTTCCGGCGGGGATGTCGGTGACGCGGCCGCACTCCCACTTGCTCACGGCGTTCTTCTGGACGCCCAGCATGTCTCCCAGCTCCGTCTGGGTCAGCTTCGCCTGCTTCCGCAGGGCCTTGATTTTTTGCGCGATGGTCATGGTGATACCCTCCAATGTGTTGTTTTTCTTGTGGTATCTTCATTTTAGCAAAAAATTTTAAAAAAGTCAATGTTGTATCTTGACAAAAAGATAATTCTGTGGTATAATCTGAGTATCTTAAAAATATGATTTAGGAGGCGCAATCATGAAAAGCAATCTGCTGATGAACTGCCTGTGGTACGAGGACATTTCCCCGGAGGAGCTGGCAAACGTGCTGGAGCTGACGCCGGAGGCCCTGTTTCGGAAGATTTTCCAGGAGCAGGACTTCACCGCCGAGGAAATCCGGCGGATCGTGAGCCTGCTGGGCTTGACGGAGGAGGAGGTGGACATTATTTTTTTCCGATAGAAGTATCTTAAAAAAACTAATCAATCTGACGGAAGGCCGTTCCCGGGGCCCGAAAAAAGCATAGCACAAGTTTCGTCCCAAAAGGCGGACAATTGCAGCCCCGGGGCAAAAAAGGAGGAAATCGCCATGAAACAGCCCAACGACGCCCCGCCCATCGGGCGGGAGCAGATCCGCCAGGCGCTGGAAACGCTGCGGCGCTGCAAGGCCGGTAAGGCCAATCTGGAGCGGCGGATCATTGAAAACGAGGAGTTCTGGAAGCTCCGCCACTGGGAGCAGATCCCGGAGCAGGGGACCACAGGGCTCCGCACCAAGTCCGCCTGGCTGGTGAACGTGCTGCTGTCCAAGCACGCCGACGCCATGGACGCCTACCCCGAGCCCGCCTGTCTGCCCCGGGCGGCGGACGACGAGGCGGAGGCCCGGCTGCTGAGCCGGGTGCTGCCGGTGATCCTGGCCCAGAACGACTTTGCCGGGGTCTGGTCCGACAACTGGTGGAAAAAGCTGAAGGCCGGGGTGGCCATCTACGGGGTCTTCTGGGACCGGGACAAGCTCAACGGCCTGGGGGACGTGTCCATCACCCGGGTGGACCCTCTGAATCTCTACTGGGAGCCGGGGATCTCGGATCTGCAGCGGAGCCGGAATCTCTTCCACGTGGAGCTGGCGGACAACGACGAGCTGGAGGCCCGCTACCCCGTTCTGGAGGGGAAGCTCCGGGGCGGCGGCTTCCCCGTCAGCCGCTATCTCTACGACGACAGCGTGGATACCTCCCGCAAGAGCCCGGTCATCGACTGGTACTACAAGAAGCGGGAGGGCCGCCGGACGGTGCTGCACTACGTCAAGTTCGTGGGGGAGACGGTGCTTTATTCCACAGAGAATGAGGCAGCAGGCAACAGGCAACAGGCAACAGGCGGGCGGCCAATGACCGCCCCTACAGGCCTGTACGATCATGGCCTGTACCCCTTCTTCGCGGACGTGCTGTTTCCGGAGGAGGGGACGCCGGCGGGTTTCGGCTACGTGGACCTGTGCAAGGACGCCCAGCGGCAGATCGACCTGATGAACAACGCCATTGTGGCCAACTGCGTGGCGGCGGCCACCCCCCGCTGGCTCAAGCGGGGAGACGACGGCGTCAACGAGGCGGAGTACGCCGACTGGACCCGGCCCTTCGTCCACGTCCAGGGCTCCATCGAGGAGAACGCCCTGCGGCAGATCACCGTGGCCCCCCTCTCGGGCAACTATCTCAACATCCTGGCCTCCAAGATCAACGAGATCAAGGAGACCTCCGGCAACCGGGACGTGAACAACGGCGGCGTGGGAGGCGGCGTCACGGCGGCCTCCGCCATTGCCGCCATGCAGGAGCAGAGCGGCAAGCTGAGCCGGGATCAGATCCAGAACTCCTACCGCTGCTTCCGCCAGGTGGTGGGCTGCGTCATCGCCCTGATCCGCCAGTTCTACGACACGCCCCGAAAGCTGCGGATCCTGGGGGCCGGGGGAGAGCCCGAGTATCTGCGCTTCGACAACAGCCTGCTGCGCTCCGGAGAGCCCCCGGAGCTGGACATCGAGGTGACGGCCCAGAAGCAGAGCAGCTACAACCGGCTGAGCTACAACGAGATGGCCATGCAGTTCTTCCAGATGGGCTTCTTCCGGCCCGAGCTGGCGGAGCAGGCCCTGGCGGCCCTGGAGATGATGGACTTCAAGGGCAAGGACGCCCTGCGGCGGCGGGTGGCGGAGAACAGCCAGCTCCGGCTGCGGCTGGAGAAGACCGAATCTCAGCTCCAGGGGCTGCTGGAGCTCATCGACCCGACCCTCAGCCAGGGGCGGGAGGCGGCGGAGCCCGGGAAGGCCCCCCTGCCCCCCTCCGGCAGGAAGCAGGCGCCCCGGCTCAGGCGCTATGACCCCATCGGCGGCGAGCTGCGGAAAAACGGCATCGCGGAGCGGGCCAGAGCCCGGGCCGCGGCGGCCACGCAGCCCAGGTAAGTTGAAAAGTGAAAATTGAAAATTGAAAATTGAACGTTGAAAATGAATGTGTTTTTCAAATTGCGATTTGAAAAACTCCGAAGCTTTCCATTTTCCACTTTCCATTTTCAATTCAAAACATCGAAAGGAGAACGAACAAGATGAAAACAAGCGTCAACGACTACGTCAGCGTCACCCTGCCCAGGGCCACGGGGAAGGAGGAGGACTTCGTCTTTGTGGGGCTCAACGGCAAGGGCTACACCATTCGCCGGGGCGTCACGGTGCGGGTGCCCCGCTCCGTGGCGGAGATCCTGACGGAGGCCCGCCGCCAGGAGCAGCGCCGGGAGGACTTCATCCGCAGCCGACAGGAGAGCGCCGCCCGCTCCGCCGTCAGCGCGGGACTGTAGGGAGGGCGCCATGGACGAGAAGGATTTCCTCTTCTTCCGAGGCAGCACCCCCACCCTGGAGCTGGTTTTGCCCCTGGCGGTGGGCTGGGAGGACGTCGTCTGCCTGACCATGAGCCAGAACGGCCGCACCGTGGTGGAATACGCCATGAACGGCAGCGCCAACCCCCGGGGCAGCGGCACCTTCACCCGGGACGAGTCCCAGGCGAATCTTCTGCTGCTGACCATGAGCGAGGCCGACACCCTGGCCCTGGAGGCGGGGGACGTGGAGCTTCAGCTCCGGCTGAAAAACAGCGTGGGCTCCGACAGCTTCCAGCCTCTGACGGGCCGGGTGGGACCCATTCTGCGAGAGGGGGTGCTGGCATGACCGGCGTATATCTGAAGCCCTCCCGGCTGAACATCCTCAGCTGCGCCGTGGCGGGCCGCCCGGGCCGCTCCGCCTACGAGGCCGCGGTGGAGGCGGGCTACACCGGCACCCCGGCGGAGTACAGCGCCATTCTGGGGAGCCTGCCCGAGACCCTGACCCGGCTGAACGTCTACAACGGGCGGGTGGACGCGATTTTGGAGCACCTGGACAACCGGGTGACGGAGCTGGAGCTGGCGGTGGCGGAGCTGCAGCGGCAGGCGGGCCAGAGCCGGGGCCCGGGAGGCACGGCATGACCGTGGCGGAGGCCCTGGCCCAGGGGGACGCCCTCCGGCCCAACGAATTTGAGGCGGCGGTGAAGCTGCGCTGGCTCTCCACCCTGGACGGGCAGATCCACCGGGAGCTCCTCGGAGCCTTTCAGGAGGAACCGGCCCCCTTCTCCGGCTACGGGGAGCAGACGGAGATCCGGAGCACCCGGCTGCTGGTTCCCTACCCCTACGACGAGCTCTACCCCCGCTACCTGGCGATGCGCATCGACCTGGAGCACGGAGAGCTGGAGCGCTACAACAACGACGCCGCCTCCTTCAACCGGCTCTGGCGGAGCTTCGCCGCCGCCCACTGCCGGAGCCACAGCCCCAGGGGCGTGACGCGGCTGCGATTCTGAGCCGGGCCGCCCCGAAAACCAAGCACGAAAGGAGTATTCTATGGCGAAAAAGAAAGACGAAGCGGAAGCCCTGGAATGGGTCCCCGAGGAAAATCCCTGGTATCAGCAGGCTCGGCAGCAGGCCGAGGCCCTGGCCCAGCGCCCCGCCTTCTCCTACGATCCCGGCGCGGATCCCCTCTACCAGGCGGCAAAGGATCAGTACCGCCGGGAGGGCCGCCGGGCCATGGAGGACAGCATGGGCCGGGCCGCCGCCCTCAGCGGGGGCTACGCCTCCAGCTACGCCCAGCTGCTGGGCAATCAGGCCTACGACGCCAGGCTGACCCGGCTGGCGGAGCTGCTGCCAGACTACTACGACCGGGCCCGGAGGGCCTACGACAGCGAGACCGGCGCCCTGCGGGACGAGCTGAGCACCGCCCTGGGACTCTACGACAAGGACTACCAGGCCTGGCTGGACCGGGAAAACGCCCGCTTCCGCCAGGCGGAGACCGACGGCAAGCAGGCCCGCTGGGAGCAGGAGCTTGCCCTGGACCGGGAACACTGGGAGCGGGACTTTGCCGAGGATCACAGTCGCTGGGAGGCGGAGTTCGCCCAGGCGGCGGAGAAATGGGCCGCCCAGCAGGCCGCCTCCGCCGAGAGCCAGTCCCGGAGCGAGGCCGCCTCGGCCCGGAGCTACGCCTACCGCATGGCCATGCTGGCCCTGCAGCGGGGTCTGCGGGTCTCCGACGCCCTGTTGCAGAGCGCCGGCATCGACCCCGCCTACGCCGAGACCATCCGCCGCTACTTCGCGGCACAGCACTGACGGAACGGCATATTTGGATTTGGCGAGTTCTATTCGTAGGGGCCGATGCCCACATCGGCCCTGACACATCAGGGTACGAAGGGCCGATGTGGGCATCGGCCCCTACGGCGCGCCAAATCCCGATTTGCGCGATTATTCGAGAAAGGAGAACAGCATGGAAGAAGAAGTCAAGAAACAGGAGCCGGAGGAGGCTCTGCCGGAGGAGCGGGCGGAGCAGAAGGAAAGCTTCCAGGAGCTGATCCGGGGGAGGTACCGGGAGGACTACCTGGCCGCCCTGGGCCAGGCCCTGCAGGCCCAGGCCCGGGAGACGGAGCGCTACCTGGCCTACCGGGAGCTGCGGGACCGGGCTGAGGCCCTGAAGGCGGAATACCCCGACTTCACCCTGGAGCGGGAGCTGGAGAACCCCGGCTTCGCCCGGCTGCTGAACAACGGGGTGGACCCCAAAACCGCCTACGAGGTGGTACACCATGCGGAGCTGACGGGACGGGACCGGCAGCTGGCCCGCAACGCCGCCCGGCCCCTGGAAAACGGTCTGGCCGGCGGCTCCCAGGCCGCCCTCACCCAGCCCGATCCCCGCCAGCTCACCCGGGCCGAGCGCCGCGCCCTGCGCCGCAGAGCCGCCCGGGGAGAAGAGATCATCTGGTAAATTGAGAATTGAAAGTTGAAATTTGAAAATTGTCGGAGTTTTGCAAATTGCAATTTGCAAAACACATTCATTTTCAACTTTCCATTTTCAATTTTCAACTCAAACAACCATCTGAATTTGAAAGGAGTAAGCTCATGAATATGACCGTCAACACCACCGCCGGGGACGTCAACGCCTTTGACGCCGCCCAGATGAACGCCACCGGCGCCATGAGCGCCGCCATGAAGACCTACTACGACACCGAGCTGCTGGAGAACGCCCGGCCCCGGCTGATCTTCACCCAGCTGGGCAAGTCCCAGTTCCTCCCCGCGGGCCACGGCGACGCCGTCCAGTGGCGCAAGTGGAACACCTTTGAGAAGTCCCTGACCCCCCTGGTGGAGGGCGTCATCCCCAGCGGCCAGAAGCTGGGCCAGAGCGCCGTCAGCGTGGCGGTGCAGCAGTACGGCGACTACGCCGCCATCTCCGACCGCCTCAATCTCCACGCCGTGGACAACGTGCTCCTGGGCGCCGCCGAGGAGATGGGCGCAGCGGGCGGCGAGACCGCGGACACCCTGGTCCGCAACGAGCTCTGCACCGGTACCTCCGTCCTCTACGCCGATACCCTCGACGACACCGGCGCGGTGGTCGCCACCCCCGTCTCCCGCCGGGAGCTGCTGGCCGACAACAACCGCCTGACCCCCGACGTGGTGAACAAGGCCTACACCTTCCTGAAGAAGCAGAAGGCCCCCTTCTTTGAGGGCAACAAGTACGTGGCGGTGATCCACCCCTCCGTGGCCTACGATCTGCGCTCTCACCCCGACTGGCTGGAGGCCCACAAGTACGCCGCCGCCCGGGAGATCTTTGAGGGGGAGATCGGCGAGCTCCACGGGGTCCGCTTCGTGGAGAGCACCGAGGCCCCCATCTTCAACGGCGGCCCCCTCTACACCCAGGAGCAGCCCTGGCTCACTGTGGCCGCCTCCTCCTCCAACGACAGCACCGCCGCCGCGGACTACGGCGTCAGCACCAGGTACCGCGTGACCCTGGCCGAGACCCTGAGCCGCGAGCAGGGGGAGGCTCTGGTGGGCCGGAAGGCCCATATCTTCGATACCTCCGCCGGCGGGCTCATGGGCACCGTGGAGATCGTGGGCTGCAGCCCCGCCTCCAAGTATATCTGGCTGGCGGAGGAGTCCCCCGTGGCCCTCTCCGGAGCCTCCGGCTCCGCCGACAAGCTCATGCCCGGCGAGGGCGGCGACAGCAGCCGGACCCCCTGCGCCGTCTACGGCACCCTCTTCTTCGGCAAGGACGCCTTCGGCGTGGTGGATCCCGAGGGCATGGGCATGGAGATGATCATCAAGGACGCGGCCCAGATCGGCGGCCCGCTGAACCAGTTCTCCACCGTGGGCTACAAGTTTGAGACCGCCGCCAAGATCCTCTATCAGAACCGCATGGTCCGGGTGGAGTCCTGCTCCGCCTACTCCGCGGTGGACGAGGCCAACTGACTTGAATCGGAGGGTTCTTCATGTACTATCCAAAGCTGAACACCATCGGGAAAAAAAGGGTACGCATTGACCGCTTCCGGGGCTATTCCCACACCCCGGAGCCGGGGGCGGGGGCCTTCTACGACATGGAGAATCTCTCCGGGGAGGCGGCGCCCCTGCTGCGGACCCGGCGGCGCCGCACGGAGCCCGGCAGCCTGGAGGGCTGCCCCGCGGACCGGGTCCTGGCCCTGGGGGGCCGGGGCCGGGCCGTGGTGCTGGACGGCGACGGCACCCTCTGGTGCGGCGGCGCCGCCCTGCCCCGGCTGCTGGAGGGCAGCCTCTCCCTGACGGCCAGCGACGAGGCAGGCCAGGCCGTGGACATTCCCGATCCCCAGCAGCTTCTGAGCCGTCTGATCCGGCCCGGCCTCCGGCACTACCGCTATGAGGCCGCCGGAAATCGCTGGCGGGAGCAGGAGAACGGCGAGCTTCTCCCCGGCGCCCTGCTGGAGCCGGCGGACAAGCAGGACGGGACCCTCGTTCAGCTGCGCTACAACTACAGCCTCCACAGCAGCGACCAGCGGGAGCTGGTCTTCCTGGGGAGCTGGGTCTGCGTCTTCCCCGACGGGAAGTTCGCCAACACCGCCAGGCTGGGCAGCGCCTCGGCCCTGACCCCCGGGGAGGACTACGGCGACATCGCCCAGCACAATTCCTGCGACCAGGGGGGCACCCTCTTCACCCCCTGCGGCCCCGACGGGGAGCTGCGGACCATTCAATGGTCTGACAGCGCCCCCGAGGGGGGCTGCTGGGTGGACAGCTCCGAGCCGGAGCCCCGGCTGCGGGTCTGGTCCCAGAGCCAGGGGCTCTGGACGGAGCTGGCCCCCTACGTCAAATGCGCCATTCCCGGCATTGCCAAGGGCCTCCGGGCCGGGGACAGCGTGGAGCTCTTCTGCCGCCTGGAGAGCAACCAGGGCCCGGAGGCCCTGCTGAACCGGCTCTGGGACGGGGTCCACGTCCTGGCCGGGGCCTGGCACGATCCCGGCGGCGACGGCCGGGAGGAGGGCCGAGGGGACTATCTGATCCTGCCCCTGCTGCTGCCGGAGCCCTGCGAGCTGGAGCTGACCTGGCACGACCGCAGCTATTTTTCCGTGGACCGGCCCATGCCGGAGATGGACTTCGTGGTGGAGGCGGGGAACCGGCTCTGGGGCTGCCGCAGCAATGGCAGCGTCAACGAGCTCTACGGCAGCAAGCTGGGAGATTTCCGCTGCTGGTCCGCCTTTGAGGGCCTGTCCACCGACAGCTACCGGGTCTCCCGGGGCCACGACGGCCCCTACACCGGGGCCGCTGTGCTGGGCGGCTGCCCCCTCTTCTTCCGGGCCGACTCCCTGGAGAAGATCTACCCCGCCGCCGACGGAGCCCACGGGGTGGTCACCCAGAGCCTGGAGGGCATCGAGGCGGGCAGCGCCAAAAGCGCCGTGGTGATCCGGGACAGGCTCTACTACAAATCCCCCGGAGGGATCTGCTGCTACAACGGCACTCTGCCCCTGCGGATCTCCGCCGCCCTGGGGGAGACCCGGTATCACAGCGCCGCGGCGGGGGCCCGGGGCAGCCGCTACTACGTCAGCATGCTCGACGAGGCGGGCTCGCCCAGTCTCTTCGTCTTCGACGTGGACGCCGGTCTCTGGCACCGGGAGGATGGGCTGCGCTTCTGCGCCGCCTGGTCCAAGGAGGAGCTGCTCTGGCTGCTGCCGGAGCCGGGCCGGGCTCTGCTCTGCGTGGGCCAGGCCCGGGACAGCCGGGATCTGCGCTGGTGGGCGGAGACCGGCGAGCTGGCCCCCAGGCTGGCGGCCCGGCGCTACGTGACCCGGCTCCAGGTGGAGGCCCGGCTGGAGCCCGGGGCCGTGATGCGGGTCTATCTCAGCTTCGACGGCGGCCCCTGGCTGCGGCGGGGGGAGCTCCGGGGCAACAGCCTCCGGGCCGTGACCCTGCCCGTCTTTGCCCGGCGCTGCCAGCGCCTGCGGCTGCGGCTGGAGGGCAGCGGCGGCATGGAGCTCCACAGCCTCAGCTGGCTGACGGAAGCCGGAAGCGACGTGTGATACGGAGGTTGCTATGAACCATTATGACTATCCGCCCAGGCCGGAGGGAAGCCCGGAGCAGCGCATCAACCAGCTCTGGGAGGCCCTGTTCCGGCTGGTGGAGCGGCTCAACGCCGAGCGCTCCGGCGAAGGGAGGCCCCGGCCATGAACGAGGAAAGCGTGCTCAACGCCCTGAAGGCCATCGCCTTCTCCGACTTCACCGATTACATCCGCATCGAGGAGGGAGAGGTCCGGGTGAAGGATACGGCCCTGCTCACCGAGGCCCAGCGCTCCGCCATCGCCGGGATCAAGGACAGCGGCAAGGGCGTGGAGATCAAGCTCCACGACAAGCAGAAGGCCCTGGAGCTGCTGGTGAAATACCTGGGGCTCTTCGAGACCCCCCAGGAGGACAAGCTCCTCCGGGTGGAGCTCAGCGGCATCCCGGAGGAATGGGCGGAGTGAGGCAATTCGGATTTGTCGAGATATTGCCGTAGGGGCCGGCGTCCTCGACGGCCCGCAGGTATCAGATCACGACAGGCTCGGGGCGTCGAGGACGCCGCCCCCTACGGCCTTACAAACCCCGATATACGGAGAGAAAACGCGATGCAGATCTTGAAAATCGACCCGCCCAATGACAAGCAGCGGCAGATGCTGCTGGCGAAAACAAAACACGTGGGCTTCGGCGGGGCCCGGGGCGGGGGAAAATCCTGGGCCGTCCGGGCCAAGGCCAAGCTGCTGGCCCTGCGCTATCCCGGCATCAAAATCCTCATTGTCCGGCGCAGCTACCCCGAGCTGGTGAACAACCACATCACCATCCTGCGGGCGGAGCTCCAGGGGATCGCCAGGTACAACGATAAGGAGAAGGTGCTGAGATTTCAGCCGGGACTGGGGCAACAGGCAACAGGCAACAGGCAACAGGGGACGAATGGAGAACGATGTGCGCCGCTACAGAAGGACAGGAAAGGGACGGGGACGCGGGGGACGGATTCCTCGGCTTCGCTCGGAATGACAGGGAGCAGCATCCATTTCATGTACTGTGCCAAGGACGGGGACCTGGACCGGCTCCAGGGGGTGGAGTACGACGTGATCTTCCTGGACGAGGCCACCCAGCTCTCGGAGTTCCAGATGAAGTCCATCACCGCCTGTCTCCGGGGCGCCAACAGCTTCCCCAAGCGGGTCTACTACACCTGCAACCCCGGAGGCCAGGGCCACGCCTACATCAAGCGGATCTTCCTGGACCGCCGCTACGAGGCCGGGGAGGACCCCGCCGACTACAGCTTCATCCGCTCCCTGGTCACGGACAACCGGGTGCTGATGGAGGCCCAGCCCGACTATATCCGGCAGCTCCAGGCCCTGCCCGAAAAGCTGCGCCGGGCCTGGCTGGAGGGGGACTGGGACATCTTCGAGGGGCAGTTCTTCGAGGATCTGCGGCTGCTGCCGGACCCCGCCGCCTGCGCCCGGGCGGGGCTGAGCCAGGAGGAGGCCAGAGCCCAGGGCCGCTGGACCCACGTGATCCCGGCCCGGGCCCCGGCCCCCGGCTGGAAGCTCTACCGCAGCTTCGACTGGGGCTATTCCCGGCCCTATTCCTGCGCCTGGTGGGCCGTGGACTTCGACGGGCGGCTCTATCGGATTTTGGAGCTCTACGGCTGCACCGAGAACCCCAACGAGGGCCTCCGCCAGACCCCGGACGAGGTCTTTCGCCGGATCCGGGAGCTGGAGGACAGCCACCCCTGGCTCCGGGGCCGACACATCGAGGGGGTGGCGGACCCGGCCATCTGGGACGAGAGCGGCGGCGAGAGCATTGCGGAGACCGGGGAGCGGTACAAAGTGTATTTCTCCCCCGGGGACCACAAGCGGATCCCCGGCTGGATGCAGTGCCACTACCGGCTGCGCTTCGACGGGGAGGGCCTGCCCATGATGTACGTCTACGACAGCTGCAAGGCCTTCCTGCGGACGGTGCCCGGCCTGGTCTACGATCCCCTCCGCCCCGAGGATCTGGACAGCGACGGCGAGGACCACGCGGCGGACGAGTGGCGCTATATGTGTATGGCAAGGCCCATTACGCCCAAAGCAGAACCCAGCGAAACGCCCAAAGCGCTCCGCTGGGGGAACCCGCTGGGATAGGACAGCAAATTTGGATTTGTCGAAACGCTCCCGTAGCGGCGCACACCAGTGCGCCACCGGAACCCGGTTGCATGGCGCACTGGTGTGCGCCGCTACAGGGCGTTTGCAATGTGCGCCGCTACCGGACGTTTGCGAGAACTCGCCAAATCCCGATTTGCTTTTCACGCTGCGCTCTGCTGGAACAGAAAGGGCTTCACGATCAGCGCGGCCAGGGGGAGGAGGATCATTCCCGCCAGACCGAAGAGGCGATAGCCGAGATAGAAGGCCATCAGGCTCAGCAGGGGCGGCATGCCCAGCTGGCGGCCCACCAGATGGGGCTCCAGGACGGAGCGGGACAGGGAGGAGACGGCGTAGAGGGCCAGCAGGCCGAAGCCCCGGAGGCTGTCCGCCTGCAGGAAGGAGACCAGGGCCCAGGGGATCAGCACCGTTCCCGTGCCCAGCACCGGCAAGGCGTCCAGCAGGGAGATCAGACCCCCGAAGAGCAGGGGAAATTCCACCCCCAGGATCCAGAGCCCCAGGCTCAGCAGACCGAAGACCAGCAGCATCAGCTTGGCCTGGGCCCTGCACCAGCCCCCGAAGACGGCCCGGGCCCGGGTCCTGGCCCGGCGCAGCCATTCCTGCCAGGAGGCGGGGAGACGACGGCGCAGCCGGGCCTTGACCCGGGGCAGGGCGGCGGAAGTCATATAGGAGGCGATGACGGCGGTGATCAGACCCACAAAGAGCCGGGGCAGTCCCGTCACCACCCCGGAGACCAGGCCGGAGAGGAAGCCGTAGAGGGACTCCAGCAGCCCGGCGCCCCCGGCGAAGAGCTCCCCGATCCAGCGGATCAAAGGCCGGGCCAGGGAGTCAGGCGCCCTTTGGGCCAGGGCCTCCAGGGAGGCCCGCAGCTCCTCCAGCACCGGCTGCAGCCGGTGGAGCAGCTCCGGCAGCTGGCTCACCAGCCGCAGCAGCTCCTCCCAGAGGATGCGGCCGAAGAAGCACAGAAGCAGCCCCGCCCCCAGAAAGAGCCCTGTGACGCAGAGTCCGGAGCGGGCCCAGCGGGGCAGCCCGGTCCTCCGCCCCAGGGCCGCCACGGCGGGCTCCGCCCCCAGGGCGACCCCGTAGGCCAGCAGGAAGGGCAGCAGCAGAGGCAGCAGGGTAAAGCCCAGGACCAGCCCCGCCCCCGCCAGGGCCGCGGTGAGAATCGGTTTTCTCCATTTTTGCAGCTGCATCGCCCTTCCTCCCCTTGACGTTATTTTCGTTTTTTACAGTGTACCCGAAATCAACCCGAAGCATACGAGAAAGGAGCAAGTATGATTTTCACAAAGCAATGGTGGCGGGCGGCCCTGATCCGGGCCGTCAAGACCGTGGCCCAGGCGGCGGTGGGCCTGATCCCCGCGGCGGTCTCGATCACGGAGGTGGACTGGCGCACCGTGGCAGGCTGCGCCCTGCTGGCGGGGCTGCTGTCCCTGCTGAGCTCCCTGGCAGGACTGCCAGAGGTCGAGTAGCGCAAATTCGGATTTGTCGAAACGCTCCCGTAGCGGCGCACACCAGTGCGCCACCGGAACCCGGTCGCATGGCGCACTGGTGTGCGCCGCTACAGGGCGTTTGCAATGTGCGCCGCTACCGGACGTTTGCAAGAACTCGCCAAATCCCGATTTTCCAAGGAGACAAACCAATGGAACTGATTGAATCCTATTTGACAAACAATCCCTGCTTTCAGGCCAACGTCAGCCAGGCGGACGGGCGCTACGCCCTTTTTCAGACCCGGGGGCCTCTGGGGCTGATGCTCCACTCCGTGGGCTGCGCCCAGCCCCGGGCGGAGGTCTTCTGCAAAAACTGGAACCGGGCGGACTATGACCGGGCCTGCGTCCACGCCTTCATCGACGCCAAAACCGGGACCGTCCGCCAGACCCTGCCCTGGAACTTCCGGGGCTGGCACTGCGGGGGCAGCGGCAACGACAGCCACCTGGGGGTGGAGCTCTGCGAGAGCGACGCCATCCGCTACGAGGGCGGGGCCCGCTTCACGGTGCTGGACCGGCAGACCGCCCTGGCGGACTGCCGGCGAGGCTATGAGGCGGCGGTGGAGCTCTTCGCCCTCCTCTGCGGCAAGTACGGCCTGGACCCCAAAAGCGCCGTCTGCTCCCACCGGGAGGGGGGAAAACGGGGCATCGCCTCGGGCCACGCGGACCCGGAGCACTACTGGTCCGGCCTGGGGGCTCCCTACAGCATGGAGGGCTTCCGGGCCGACGTGGCGAAGGCCCTGGCCACCATGCCCCAGACAGGCCCCCTCTACCGCGTCCAGGTGGGGGCCTTCCGCAACCGGGCCTACGCCGAGGCCTACCTGCGGCAGGTGCAAGCCCATTTTCCTGAAGCGTTTTTGAAGACGGAAGCAAACTGATAAAAATGGAGGACATCCTGATTTCAGGCTGTCCTCCATTTTTATAGAATACAGATTCCGAGATTCTGCACCGAATAAAACTTCTGCAAATCTTTTTTTGCTTCTTGTGACACCCGGATCCGGGTGTTGTATTTTTTTCCGTTATGCATAATATAGAGATTCGGCGCTATTGTTTTAATTCGCTTACAGATGTCCTCCCATGTCGTATGATCGGCAAGCGTTTCAAAGCTCTGCGTTTCTTTTTGGTTTGGAGTGATTTTCCTTGGAAACATCATCTCAATTCCAATCGTATTCTGTGGACACTGAGAAATCTCCCATCCCTTTGATAACGGTGTGTTTCCAAAGGGTCGAACGCAAAACGCTTGAAGCTCCACGCAGGGCTCCGAAAAATTTGGAATCCTCCAGCGGCCTGTCCCGGAATAACAACAGTTTTCAGGATGTGCGGTTACTCCGATGGAAAAGCCAAGAACGTCATAGTCCTCGCTCCACACACATTGCTTACCGGATGACAGAAGTTGATACAATACCGTATATTGCCGAAAAATCTGCTCTGGTTCGCTTACGGTGTACTCTTTTTCCACCCTTTTATAGGAAACAACAAAACTGAAATCGTTGAAAACAGAACGGAACTCAGCCGGTGTAAGGAGAAAATATGTATTTTTCCAGGACTCTACAAAGTATTGCACACCAATGTCTCCAATAACAAAGCGCCAGACAGCCGTAGATTGGTTTCCCCGACGCTCGGGGATTTCCAAAAGGGGCGCGCCCCCTTTTGGCCGTTTGAATGAGGGGCAGAACAGCCCGGTGGGCTGTGAGATTTTATCGCCAGTTGCGCGGTTTAGCCGTGGAACTGGCATCCTCTATTTAGATCCAGGGGGGGAGAGATTCGGAATCTTCCCCCTCTGGCGCATCTTTGCTTACTTTCTGTGCGAACAGAAAGTACGGCCGCCGGCAGGCATGTCGGCATCTCGTGGATGATAATGGGTTTCAACGTCGGATACGCAGGGAGAACGGATTGCCACGACCAGTCTGCGGACTGGTCTCGCAATGACAGACTTGGGAGGCTGGCGCGCATCGTCGGGCGGCCGATGGCCGCCGCTACGGGTGAGGTACGGCGGGCAGTCAATGACCGCCCCTACGGGCGGGGTACGGCGGGCGGCCAATGACCGCCCCTACGGGCGGGTCTGTTGCCTGTTGCCTGTTGCCTATTGCCTGTTGCCTGTTGCCTGTTGCCTGTTGCCTATTGCCTGTTGCCTGTCGCCTATTCCTCCGGCGTTTCGTCTCTTGCCACCTTTTCGATGGAGATGACCTTGCTGCCCTCCTCCAGGCGCATGACCCGGACACCCTGGGCGGCGCGGCCGTAGACGTTGATGTCGGAGATCTGCATCCGGATGATGACGCCGTTGTTCTCGATGACCATCAGATCCTCGTCCCCGGAGACCACCTGGACCCCGGCCACGGGGCCGGTCTTGTCCGTGAGGCCGTAGGCCAGCATGCCCTTGCCGCCCCGGGACTGTGGCTTGACCCGCTGACCGCTCTCGTCTGGCTTCAGGAAGGCCTCCAGCTCCGTGCGCTTGCCGTAGCCGTTCTCCGTGACGGAGAGCAGGGTTCGGCCTTCCTCGAAGATTCCGGCCCCCACGATGTAGTCCTCGGCAGCCAGGTCGATGCCCCGGACGCCGTAAGCCCCGCGGCCCATGCAGCGCACGTCGTTCTCGTCGAAGCAGATGCCCATACCCAGGCGGGTGGCCAGGAGGATCTTCTTCGTGCCGTCGGTGCGCATGACGGAGATCAGGCTGTCGTCCTCCTCCAGGGTGATGGCCTTGATGCCGGCCTTCCGGGCGGTGTTCAGCTCACTGAGCTGGACCCGCTTGACGGTGCCCTTCCGGGTGACCATCATCAGATACTCGTTCTCGGAGAACTCCCGCAGGGTGACCCCGGCGGTGACGAACTCCCCGGCCTCCAGGGGCAGGACGTTGATCATGGCGGTGCCCCGGGCGGTGCGGCTGGCCTCGGGGATCTGGTAGCCCTTCTTCCGGTGGCACTTGCCCAGGTTGGTGAAGAAGAGAATCACGTCATGGGTGGAGGCGGCGAAGATGTCCTTCACAAAGTCCTCCTCCTTGAGGTTGGCGGCGTGGATGCCCCGGCCGCCCCGGCGCTGGGCCCGGTACTCGGTGACGGGCATGCGCTTGACGTAGCCCTGCTCGGAGACGGTGAAGACGCAGTCCTCCTCCTCGATGAGGTCCTCGATGTCCAGCTCGTCCTCCACGTCCTGGATCTCGGTCTGGCGCTCGTCGCCGTACTTGTCCCGGATCTGGATGAGCTCCTCCCGGAGGATGCTCTTGACCAGGTTCATATCCGCCAGAACGGCCTTGTAATAGGCGATCTTCTCCTCGATCTCCTTGTACTCCGCCTCCAGCTTCTCCCGCTCCAGACCCTGGAGGGCCTTGAGCCGCATATCCAGGATGGTCTGGGCCTGGAGCTCGGAGAGGCCGAAGCGCTCCATCAGACGCTCCTTGGCGTCGTCGTAGGCGGAGCGGATGATGCGGATGACCTCGTCGATGTTGTCCTGGGCGATGAGCAGGCCTTCGAGAATGTGGGCCCGCTCCTCGGCCTTTTTCAGATCGTACTGGGTGCGGCGGATGATGACCTGCTCCTGGAAGCCCAGGTACTCATCCAGCACGTTCCGCAGGCTCAGGCAGCGGGGCTGGCTCTGATCGTCCACCAGGGCCAGCATATTCACGGAGAAGGAGGACTGCAGAGCCGTCTGGGCGAAGAGGCGGTTGAGCACCACCTGGGGGTTGGCGTCCTTCTTCAGCTCGATGACGATGCGCATGCCGTTGCGGTCGGACTCGTCCCGCAGGTCGGAGATGCCATCCAGGCGCTTGTCCTTCACCTGGTCGGCAATGTTTTCCACTAACTTCTTCTTGTTGACCTGGTAGGGCAGCTCGGTGACGATGATGCGGATCCGGTTCTGGCCGTGCTCCTCAAACTCCGTGCGGCCCCGTACCAGGATGCGGCCCCGGCCCGTGGCGTAGGCGGCCCGGATGCCGGAGCGGCCCATGATGATGCCCCGGGTGGGGAAGTCGGGGCCCTTGATGTACTGCATCAGATCCGCCAGCTCCGCCTCGGGATTGTCCAGCACCTCCACGCAGGCGTCGATGACCTCCCGCAGATTGTGGGGCGGGATGTTGGTGGCCATGCCAACGGCGATGCCGCTGGAGCCGTTCACCAGCAGATTGGGGAAGCGGGAGGGCAGGACCTTGGGCTCCTTCCGGGTCTCGTCGAAGTTGGGGACCCAGTCGATGACCTGCTTGTCGATGTCCCGGAGCATCTCGTTGGAGAGCCGGGACATCCGGGCCTCGGTGTAGCGGTAGGCGGCGGGGGGGTCGCCGTCGATGGAGCCGAAGTTGCCGTGGCCCTCCACCAGCCGATAGCGCATGGAGAAGTCCTGGGCCAGACGCACCATGGCGTCGTAGACGGAGGCGTCGCCGTGGGGATGGTAACGGCCGATGACGTCGCCCACGCAGGTGGCGGACTTCCGGAAGGGCTTGTCGGAGCTGAGGCCGTCCTCATACAGGGCGTAGAGAATGCGGCGGTGCACCGGCTTCAGACCGTCCCGCACGTCGGGCAGGGCCCGGTCCACGATGACGGACATGGAGTATTCCATGAAGGAGGTCTCCATCTCCTTCACCAGGTCGTTGGTGATGATGTTTTGTCCCGGAAACAAAATGTCTTCCGGCTTGTAATCTCGGTTTTTTGCCATATTTCAATCTTCCTTATTCTGTAGGGGCCGATGCCCTCATCGGCCCTTGTCCCGATTCACGCTTACTTTTGAAAATACTCATCCGACGCCCATTTTGCCGGGTTGTCATCAATGTATTTCCACCGGATCAAATAATCCCGTTCATCCCGGATCACATGATCGTAAAATGATCTCTGCCATATGCTCTCCCCGATCTCCTTGGAAATCAATATCTTCCAACTTCGGATCTTCTGCGATACGGACTCCCCATTCTGATTAAAAATGATCAAATGAACGTGATTCGGCATGATCCCATATTTATCAATGCCGGGAATCGTATTGGTGTATTTCTCGACGATTTTTCCGGCAGGCGACAACTCCATCCACGGGGCGTCGACCTCTGTCTCCGGGGTATGGATCTCTCCGAGGAGCTTGCGCCGATTCTTAATACAAATCGTCGCAAAAACGACGTTTTCCTGAGAATAATCATATCCCTCTAATCGGGGGCATTTTCTGGAATAAAACATCGGCTTCTCCTTTGGAAACCAGGCCGATGTGGGCATCGGCCCCTACGACGAAGACGTCGCTGCATTCCCACCCTGGACGGGAGGGCCGATGTGGGCATCGACCCCTACGACGAAGACGTCGCTGCATTCCCACCCTGGACGGGAGGGCCGATGTGGGCATCGACCCCTACGATGAGGTCAGAAATCGAGGTTTACGACGTACTTCGCGTTGGTCTCAATGAACTGCTTTCTGGGCTCTACCTCCTCGCCCATGAGGACGGTGAAGGTCTGGTCGGCGGCCAGGGCGTCGCCCAGGGTGATGCGGCGCAGGGTCCGGGTCTCGGGGTTCATGGTGGTCTCCCAGAGCTCGTGGGGGTCCATCTCGCCCAGGCCCTTGAAGCGGCTGATATCCACCTTCACGTTGGCGTTGTCCCCCCGCAGCTGGGCGGAGAGGGCGTCCCGCTCCTCGTCGGAATAGGCCACCTTCTCGGTCTTGCCCCGGCGCAGCTTATACAGGGGCGGCACCGCGGCGTAGACGTAGCCCTGCTCGATCAGAGGCCGCATATAGCGGAAGAAGAAGGTCAGCATCAGGGTCCGGATATGGGAGCCGTCCACGTCGGCATCGGCCATGATGATGATCTTGTGGTAGCGGAGCTTGTTCAGATCCAGCTCCTCCCCGATGCCGCAGCCCAGGGCCTGGATCACGGGGGCCAGCTTGTCGTTGTTGTAGATCTTGTCCGCCCGGGCCTTCTCCACGTTGAGCATCTTGCCCCACATGGCCAGAATGGCCTGGAAGCGGGAGTCC
>JAFXYD010000065.1 GCA_017541995.1 Oscillospiraceae bacterium | reverse complement strand
CACACGCCCGCTGAGCCTGTGAAGGAAAACGAGACGGCTCCCAGCTGCACCGAGCCCGGCGGCTACGACATGGTGACCAAGTGCTCCGTCTGCGGCGTTGAGCTGAGCCGTGAGCACGTCGAGATCCCCGCCCTGGGCCATGCCTGGGACGAAGGCACCGTGACCGTGGAGCCCACCGAGAGCACCCCCGGCGTCAGAACCTTCACCTGCACCGTCTGCGGCGCCACCCGTGAAGAGGAGATCCCCGTTTTGGATCACGACTGCAAGATCGCGCACTTTGTGGATCTGGAGGCCTATCCCTACGGCACCTCCGAGCACGCGGCCATCGAATGGGCTTTCACCCATACGCCGCAGATCACGGCCGGTACGGACGAAACCCACTTCACCCCCGAAAAGGAACTGAATCGTGCCACTGCCATGACCTTCCTGTGGGCTGCCGCCGGGAAGCCGAACCCCAAGAGCACCACCAGCCCCTTCTCCGATGTGAAGATGGGCAAGTGGTACACCAAGGCCATCCTGTGGGCTGCTGAGAACAAGATCACCTCCGGCAACACCGACGGAAGCTTCGGCATTAACACCATTTGCAATCGCGGCCATATTCTGACTTTCCTCTACGCACAGCAGGGCAAGCCCGAATACAGCATCGAGAATCCCTATTCCGACGTGGGCAACAAGTGGTACACCCACGGCGCCATCTGGGCCTACGAGAATGGCATCGAGAAGGGCGAGAACGGCAAGTTCAACTACAAGACCCCCTGCACCCGTGTCCTTGCCGTGACCTATATCTACCGCGCGGTGACCGGCAAGGGCCTGGTGGATTAAGGACGCGAAGCGAAACAACAGAATAATAACAAGAAACAGGAAACGGCATTGCCGTTTCCTGTTTCTTGTATGGAAGAAGAATGAATCGGAACCAATCAGAAGGAGCCGCCGTGGCCGCCGAAGGTGGTGCCGGAGGAATGGGTGTGGGTGGAGCTGGAGCCGCTGCTGATGGTGTGGCCGCCGCCGGAGCCGCGGTTATCCTGGATCACCCGGGAAGTGACATTGGAGTACAGGTAAATATCCCGGTTGACGTTCAGGCTCATGCTGCCCTCTTTGGCGTATCCCCGGGCGTCTCTGCGCTTGCGAACGGTTTTCAGCGCGGATTTCTGCACCCCCACGGGAACGAAGCCGGCCGCCGCCCCAAGGCCCAGGGAGAGGAGAATCTTCTTCACGTAATTGGGCTTGCTGGGAGTCTCCTCGCCGTTCATATAGTCGTCGTACTCCTGGTTGATGTCGTCTACCTCGCTCTGGGGCAGGCTGCCGTCATAGACCCCCAGGAATTGCTCCGCGTAGTCCAGATAGGTATCAAAGGCTTCCGCGTAATTCCCCTCCTTCAGATCCGGCAGGAAGCGGGAGACCAGAAAGTCCGTCTGCGAATCGTGGAAGGCCTCAATGGCGCTGCCCACCGTGGCAATGTACCAGCCGCGCTTATCCTCCTCCATGTCGATCTCAAGGAGGATGCCGTTTCGGTCCGCCCCGAAGCCGTAGCCCTGGTCCACGTAATAATCCTCGGCGTATTCCTGCCAGCTCTTGCCGTCGGTGGAGGAGAGGGTGAGAAGAATGACCTCACAGCCGTGGGCCAGAGAAATATCCCGGGCCTTCTGCTCCAGGGACTCGAGCTCGGATTCGCTGAGGAGCCCCGCCTGATCCACCACCAGGGGATTGCCGCTGAGCCCCTCCTCCGCGGTCAGGGGGATGCTGGTCAGTCCCAGCTCCTCCGCGAAGACGGAGCCGCAAAGCATGCTCAGCATCAACAGAGCCAGGCAGAAGGCAAGGATGGAACTGTGTACGCGTTTCATATCCTTCGCCTCCTTTCTACCGGAACAGCAGGGAGATCAGGAAAATGACCCCCGCGCTGATGCCCGCGCTGATCAGATAGCGGATCCAGTATTGCTTCTTGTCCACCGGCAGATCTCCCACCAGCTTGCCCGTCTGTCCGTTCATGGCGAAGGGATAGAGCTTGCCTTCAAAGCTGGTGTTCAGCAGCCAGACCGGGAAAAGGGCGTAGCGGCAGCTGTTGTTCAGCAGGCGAATGGAACGGGTCTCCGCCACGGGGGCGATAAAAGCGCCGGTGGTCTGCTGGAAGGCGTCCTCGGTGCTCTGCCGGATCCGCTCGTTGGCCCGCTCCTGGCTGGCCTCGGCGTCAATGTCGTACTTGTCCGCGTAGTAGCCCGAGAGATAGGCCGTCTGGAAGGGCTTGAGCTCGCTCATATCGTAGGGCTCGATGGACTCCATCATGGTGTTGTCCACCTTGGTGGAGCCGTCCACCGGCACGTTCTCAAAGCTCAGCCCGCCCTGCCGCTCCAGGCGGAAGTGGGAGGTCTCGGTGAACTGCCGGTTTCCGCTGCGCCAGCTTCTGGCCCGGGTGGCCCGGTAATTGATGTGGGCGTCCACGTCTGTGCTGTAGAGCCAGTAGGGAACGTAGACCCCCTTGATCTCGTCGAGATGGCTTTCGGAGGTAAAGAATTTCGGCACCAGCTTCTTGCCCTTGGTGAAGTCCTTCAGAGCCTGCTTGGCCTGCTCCTTGCTGACCTTGAAGGGAATCAGCAGATCCGGCTTCAGCGCGCCGGAGAAGACGCCGGTCATGACCACGGGGTTGCCGCAGAAGGGGCAGTGGGTGGCGCCGGTGGTCTCGTCCGCCACAATCTCGCCGCCGCAGGATTTACAGGAGTAGACGTTCATGTGGGAGATCTCCGCGTCGTCAAAGGTTTCCTGCGGGGTCTCCCAGTTCATCTCGTCGGGCTGGGGGTTGTTCAGCGCCTGATCCATCTCCTGCAGGGCGGCGGGATCAAAGGTGGTGTCGCAGTAGGGGCATTTCATCATTTGCGTGGCGGAATCAAATTCAATGATGCCGCCGCAGTTGGGACATTTGTATTCCAGGATTTCTGCCATAGTTCCTCCTTTCTCGCCTTGGACGGCGAGTTTATATTTCAGATCGTTCAGATCAGGCTGACCAGTACAAACAGCCAGTGGGCCGAGACCCCGGCGAAGAGGCCGCCGATGGTGTGGCTGAGAATGGCCTTGCCGGTGTGCTCCCGGCAGCCCAGCACCTCCATCATGGAGACGTGGGTGCTGAGATAGCCGCTCCAGCACATACAGACCGCGGTAAACACCGCCATATCGTTGATGCTCACCAGTCCGTCGCTGATAAAGCCCGGGATCAGACCCAGGGCCGCGCCGGCGGAGCCCAGGGCCGTGACGGGTACGGCAATGGCCTCGGCGCTGGAAAAGCCGAAGAGGGGCTTGAGAATAAAGCCCAGCAGATTTGCCAGCCAGGGCAGGATCGCCACGCCTTCGCCGGCGTTGCCCCGGTAGGATTCCTGGGGAATGGTTCCGGTAAAGACCCGCCGGGCCGAATCGCTGTCCAGGGCCGTCAGGGGGATGACGGTCTTGGTGCTCTCGTCAGCCTTGTAGAGCACCAGGCGATAGGCGGCGTTTTCGTCCTCGTCCCACTCCAGATAGGGCATGCGCACGTAGAGCTGCTCGTTCTCCGCGAAGATGCGCCCGTTGTTGAAGGAGAAGGAGGGGGTGATGTCCTGGTCCTGGTCGCTGTAGCGGATCCACTTGGCGTTGGTGCTGTCGGGCTCAAAGCTGTAGATGTAGTTGCCCACGTCGGGGATCTGGATGAGGCCCGTGGCGTCATAGAGGCTCATGCCGTCGGCGCTGACCCGCTCGATCACCGCATACTTGTACTGGGGCGCGGGGCGGCCGTTGGTGAGCATCATCACGATGGAGCAGATGATCAGCACGCCGGGGATAATGGCGAGACCCATATCCACGCCCTTCTTGCCGCCCTCCATCAGCGCGTCGAGAATGTGCAGCAGGCCCTTGTGATGGAAGGCCTTGGCGTCCTGGGTGTCCGCGATGACCTCGTCCAGAGCGGGCTTGTCGGGGCCGTAGGCCCGCTTCATGAAGAAGAGCATGATCCGGGTGGAGACAATGGCCCCGATGATGGCCCCCAGGTTGCCGCAGATGGCGGCCAGCCACACCTTGCTGCCCAGACTGCTGCTCATGCCCAGGGTAAAGCTGGTGACGATGAGGCCCATGCCGAAGGCGGTGCCCAGGTTGGTCAGAGCCGGAATCTGATAGGCCTTGAAGTAGCGGCGGAAGTTTTTGTCGTCCGCCAGGGTGAGAATCGCGGGGTTATCCGAGAGGTAGGTGGAGACCATGCCCAGGGCGGAGGCGCCGGGCATCCCGAAGAGGGGCCGCATCAGGGGAGAGAGCAGCTTGTTCAGCAGGGTGACCACGCCGAACTCTGTCAGCAGACCGGAGATGGCGCCCGCGATAACGGCGATTGCCATGATGTAGAAGACGGTGCCGGTCAGCAGCTCGTAAGCGGTGTTCATCAGCGTGTTCAGCGCATTGCCAAGGCCCATGGGAATGGCGAAGATACTGAAGAAGGCGATGAAGCAGATGAGACAAATGACGGCCTTGACGTAGATGCTGGAAGCTTTGCTGGATTTCATGATCTCTTTCTCCCTTCGGAGGCTGATATTACCGGATCAATTATATGATAAATGATAGAAAAGGTAAAGCATGATTTATGAAAAAATAAAAATATTTTTAATTTTCGCAAAAATACTTGCAAGTTCCTTGTGCAATGTGCTATAATTACGTTCCAGTCCAGAGCAGAGGAAATGAGGTGATTTCATGGCAGGCTCCGGGGTAAAGGTCATGGCCCGCAACCAGAAGGCCCACCATGAATATTTCATCGAAGAGCGCTTTGAGGCCGGCATCGAGCTGGTGGGCACGGAGGTCAAATCCATCCGGGCCGGAACCCTGTCCCTGAAGGAGGCCTGGTGCCAGATCAAGGACGGAGAGCTCTACATCAAGCAGATGCACATCGCGCCCTACGAAAAGGGCAATATCTTCAACAAGGACCCGCTGCGGCCCCGCAGACTGCTGATGCACAAGCGGGAAATCAACCGGCTCTACGGCAAGGTCAAGCAGGACGGCTACGCCCTGGTGCCCCTGTCCGTCTACCTCAAGGATTCCCGGGTCAAGCTGGAGATCGCCCTCTGCCGGGGCAAGAAGCTCTATGACAAGCGGGACGACGCCGCCGTGCGGGACGCGAAGCGGCAGATCGACCGGGCCATGAAGAGCAGAAACTACTGATTCGGAGGTAACAATGTCCAATCCTGTTTTCACCATCACCATGGAAAACGGCGCCGTCATGAAGGGGGAGCTCTACCCCGAGACCGCGCCTCAGAGCGTCTATAATTTCATCCACCTGGCCAATCAGGGCTTCTATGACGGCCTGATCTTCCACCGGGTCATCAAGGGCTTCATGATCCAGGGCGGCGACCCCACGGGCACCGGCACCGGCGGCCCCGGCTACTGCATCAAGGGCGAGTTCTTCATGAACGGCGTGGACAACAAGCTCAAGCACAAGCGGGGCGTTCTGTCCATGGCCCGTTCCTCCAACCCCAACTCCGCCGGCAGCCAGTTCTTTCTGATGCACCAGGACGCCCCCCATCTGGACAAACAGTACGCCGCCTTCGGCAAGGTCACGGAGGGTCTTGAGGCGGTGGACGCCATCGCCTCGGTCAAGGTGGACATGAACGACCGCCCCCTGGAGGAGCAGAAGATCGCCTCCATCCGGGTGGACACGCAAGGCGTCGAGTACCCGGAGCCCAAGAAGCTCCGCGACCCCTACGGCAGATTCTGAATTGTCGCGCAGCGACACCTCAATTATTCATTATTCACTCTTCACTATTCATTGCGCCGCCCAGCGGCGCACCCATGGGGCTGTACCGGTTTCGACGGGGATAGTGAGGCCGGAATAGCGGGCGGAGGTGCCTGACCTCCTGAAACAAGGCAACTTTTTTAAATTAACTGACAACGATAATCTCGTTCTGGCTGCTGCTTAATCAGCAACCCATCCGCCCCGGAAGGCCCACGAGCCGGGCTCGGGTGTGATTTAGTGGGGACCGTGCGCGCGGTAAGCTTTGCCCGCGCCATGCATCATGAAGCTACCAAGTCTGTAAGGGTGTTTGTTCCCGTGCAGGCGAGGGAATGTAAATAACAAACTGCGCCCGGAGAAGTTCTTGTCAAGTTATTTTCGGACAGGGGTTCAACTCCCCTCAGCTCCACCAATGGAGGAGTAAACGAACACACGAGGATCTACGTCTGCAGCTCCTTGTTCGTTGTGCTCCTGCCTCTGCCCGCCACGAGGTAAAACAGGCGGAAAACAAAAAAGCCCACACGGCGGCCTTCTGCGGCTTCCGTGTGGGCTTCTTCTATGTGGTGGGGTGTTTACTCCTCCGGAAAGCTCTCGAGCGCCTGTGCGGCCTCCTGGGGCTCCCTGACGTCTCTGGCCGTGCGGCCGGCGCCGAAGATCCGGAAGGCTACAGCGCATCCAGGGCCGGCGAGGTGCTCGCTCCTGGGCTTCGGAGATCTGCCTGGTGCTCTGATCGAGCTGCCGACGTCAAAGATACGGGAGGGCCTGCAGCGCATCCAGGGCCCGCGAGCTGCCCGCTTCCGGGCTCCGGAGATCCTCCTGGCGCTCTGACCTGGCGGCCGACGCCGAGGATCCGGAAGGCTGCAGCACACCCAGGGCCCGCGAGCTGCCTGCTCTTGGGCTCCGGAGATCTGTCTGGTGCTCTGATCGAGCTGCCGGCGGAGAGGATCCGGGAAGCTGCAGCACCCCAGGGCCGGCGAGGTGCTCGCTCCTGGGCTTCGGAGATCTGCCTGGTGCTCTGATCGAGCTGCCGACGTCAAAGATACGGGAGGGCCTGCAGCGCATCCAGGGCCCGCGAGCT
>JAFXYD010000064.1 GCA_017541995.1 Oscillospiraceae bacterium | reverse complement strand
CTGTATCGTAGGGGGCGGCGTCCTCGACGCCCCGTACGTTCCGGTCTCTGACGCGTGCGGGCCGTCGGGGACGCCGGCCCCTACGGAGCAGGCTTAGAAATAGACGCCGCTGTTCTCCAGCTCCTCCACCAGATCGCCCACGATCTCCACGTTGTAGGGGGTCAGAATGTAGGTGGAAATGGCGACCTTCTTGATCTTGCCGTCCAGGGCGTAGGCCACGCCGGAGAGGAAGTCCACCAGGCGCCGGGCGACGTCCTTGTTGGTGGATTCCAGATTCAGCACGATGGCCTTCTTGTCCCGCAGGTTGTCGGCAATCTCGGAAACGGTGTCAAAGCGGTCGGGCTTCACCAGCACCACCTGCATGGAGCTGTTGCTGCCGAGATTCACGACCTTGGCCGGGCCGGAGCGGCGGGTGCTGCCGGAGCCGGCAGCGGGGGTCTCGGGGGCGGCAAAACTGGAACGGCGGGAGGTCGGAGCGGGCTCGGGTTCGGGCTCCAGATCGTCCTCTTCCTCGTCGTAATCGTATTCGTCCATGTCCTCTTCGTTGTAGGGGCGGGTCAGCTTCTTGAGTTCGTCCATCAGTCCCATGGTGGGTATCCTCCTGTATATGTGTATATTAAGTAGTTTTCAGCTGATACGGCCGGGCGCCGAAAATGGCGGTGCCGACGCGGATCATGGTGCTGCCCTCTGAGATGGCGTCCTCAAAGTCGTCGCTCATACCCATGGACAGACATACCATAGATACATTATCGTATTTTTTGTCGGCAATGTCAATATAAAGATTTCTCATTTTTGCAAAATATTTACAATTATCGCCTTTTTTTTCGGAAACCGGGGGAATTGCCATGAGACCCCGGAGGAAAAGTCCGGGATAGGCCGCCATGCCCGCGGCCAGCTCCAGGGTCTGCCCGGGGCTGAAGCCCCCCTTCTGGGGCTCGGCGCCGATGTTGACCTCCAGCAGGATCTGCTGCCGCAGCCCCAGCCGCAGGGCCGCCCGGTTCACGGCCTCCAGAAGCTCCGTCCGGTCCACGGACTGGATCAGCTCCACCTTCCCCACCACCTTGTTGACCTTGTTGGTCTGCAGGCGGCCGATGAAGTGGACGGGCCTGCCCTCGTAGGCCCCCAGGGGCTGCTTGGCCGTCAGCTCCTGGACCCGGTTTTCGCCGCAGCAGTCCACCCCGGCGGCCACAGCCTCCCGGATCCGGTCGGCGTCGTTCATCTTGGTGGCGGCGCAGAGGAGAATTTCGGCGGGGTCCCGGCCCGCGGCCCGGGCGGCCGCGTCCATCCGGGCCCGGATGGCGGCGACGTTTTGCGCAATGCTCATTTTACCATGACCTTTCCGTTGAAAATCTCTCCGGTGGTGAGGATGATCTCGTCCTCGGGCCAGAGATTGTTTGTGCTGGACTTGTCCAGGGTGACGATGAAGAAATCCCCGTCGTCATAGAGAATCTCGATGCGCTTCCAGGCGGCCTCGGCCCCCTCCAGCACGTAGACGCCGCTGTAGCCCTTGTCGTCCACGTAGATGGCGGTCTTGGGCACCCGCAGGCCGGAGCGGTCGGAAAAGACCAGATCGGCGGTCTCGGTGCGGGCGGAGACGGCGTTCTGAATATAGGACTCCGAGGAGAGCACCAGAATGCAGCGGTCCTCCTCCGAGGGGCTGATCCGCTCCACCGTCATGCGCAGGCTTCCGTGGAAATCGTAGGAGAAGTTCACGTCAATGCGGCTGCCGAGCTCCAGCTCCGCCACATTGGCGCTGGGCACCACGGCGGCGAAGTACCACTTGGGGGAGGTGACCAGCTTGCCGATGGCGCCGGTCTCCCGCCGGCTCAGGCCGTTGTACTTTTCCAGATCCGTCACGGCGGCGGTCTCCAGGAAGGCGGGGGTCAGCTCCGCCTCGTAGCCGTCGGCCACGGAGGAGAACCAGCCGGAGACGGGGGCCGCGATGCTGCCCGCCTCGGCCCCGGCCTCGGCATTGAGCTGGTCCAGCTGGGCCTGGGCGGCGGTGATCCGCTGCCAGAGCAGCTGGGCGTCGGCGCTGTTGAGATAGCGCCGCAGGATATAGGGCTTCAGCTCCTCGGCGCTCTGATCCGCGGCGGCGTATTCCCGCCGGGCGGCGGAGACGGTGACCTGGTTCATCAGACGGAGGATGTCGCTGTCCAGGCTGGCGGAGTCCAGATCCGAGGAGGAGTAGCTGTAGGCGTATCGCATCTGACGGAGCTCCTCCTCCAGGGCCTCAATGCGGAGCTGGCGGCTTTTGGCGGTCTCGTCCGGGTAGGCGGCGGCCACGGTCTGGCCCTTGCCCACCTTCTCGCCCTCGGCCCGGGTGGGGACGATGATGCCGCTTCGGTCGCTGCGGATGATTTCCTCGGAACGCACCAGAAAGCCGGAGGTGGTAATCCCATCGCCGACTTCATAGCGCACTGCCTTATAGGTTGTGAAGCTGTCCCCCGAGAAGCGGGTGACGGAGAAGATCAGGTAGCTGGCGATCACGCAGAGCAGGATGATCACCACCGCCTTCATGAATTTGTCCCCTTTCATGGCGGGCCTCCTTCGCACGCCCTCCGGGGAGACGCCCGGCGGCCCCGGGCCCCGGGGCCCGGGGCGCAGGCCGCTACAGAGCGGGGCTGAGCCGCACGGGCCGGGCCGGAACCACGGTGGAGATGGCGTGCTTGTAGATCATTTGCTGGCGGCCCTCGGACACCAGGCAGACCACGAAGCTGTCAAAGCCCGTGATCACACCCTTCATCTGAAAGCCGTTCATCAGAAAGACCGTCACCAGCTGACGCTCCTTCCGCATTTCGTTCAAAAATAAATCCTGTAAGGTTTCGTTGGCTGCCATAATTGTTCCCTCATTTCTATGTAGTTTGGCAGCAACTATGGTAGCACGTTTGGAATGTCGGATGCAGTTGAAAGTTGAAAATTGAAAATGGAAAGTGATCGGAGTTTTTCAGATCGCAATCTGAAAAACACATTCATTTTCAATTTTCAACTTTCCATTTTCAATTCATAATATCCGCATCGCGGCCTCGGTCAGATCGGGACATTCATCCACATACAGCCAGCGGATGGCCTCGTTGCGGCGGAACCAGGTGAGCTGGCGCTTGGCGTAGTTGCGGGAGGCCTGCTTGATCCGGTCCGCGGCCTGCTTCACCGTGCATTCCCCCCGGAGGGCGGCGGCCATTTCCTTGTAGCCGATGGCCTGCATGGCGGTGGTTTTGGGGTCGATCCCGGCCTCCAGCAGCCGCCGGACCTCCGCCTCCAGGCCCTGCTCCAGCATCCGGTCCACCCGGGCGTCCACCCGGGCGTAGAGCTTGCTCCGGTTCCGGAAGTTCAGACCGATCCAGGCGGGCTGATACTTGGGGGGCCGCTTTTTGGACTGCTCGTTGTGGTAGGACAGGGGCATTCCGGTGATCAGAAAGACCTCCATGGCCCGGACGATGCGCTTGCGGTCGGAGACGTGGAGCTTCTCCGCGGTCTCCGGGTCGGCGTCCTTGAGCATCTCATAGAGGAAGGACAGGCCCTTCTCCTCCGCAATGTGCTCCACGTATTCCCGCTGGGCGGGCCGGGAGGGGGCGGCGAAGCGCTCTCCCTTGATGAGGCTGTCCATATACAGCCCCGTGCCCCCGCAGACAATGGCGATTTTGCCCCGGCTGTGGATCCCGGCAATGGCGGCGTCCGCCAGCTGCACGTAGCGGCCCACGGAGAAGTCCTCCCCGGGCTCCGCCACGTCCAGCAGATGGTGGGGCACGCCCTCCATCTCGGCGGCGTCTGGCTTGGCGGTGCCTACGTCCATGCCCCGGTAGATCTGCATGGAGTCGCAGGAAACCACCTCGGCGTCCAATTCCTTCGCCAGGGCCACGGCCAGCCCGGTCTTCCCGGACGCGGTGGGGCCGCAGATACAAATCAAATTATTCATTAGGTAATCCTCTTGAACTGCTTTTCGATCTGTTTTTTCGTAATGAAGGTGCAGATGGGTCTGCCGTGGGGGCAGTATTTCAGGTTCGGGTTGCCCAGCACCGCGGCGGCCAGCTGACGCAGCTCGGCGGGGTCGGTAATGTAGCCCGCCTTGATGGCGGCCTTGCAGGCGATGCTGTGCAGGGCCTCGTCCCGGAGGCGCTGGGGGCTGTCCAGGCGGCCGTCCTGGATATGTCCGGCGATTTCGGAGAGGGTGGCCGCCGCGTCGGACTCCCGGATGTCCGAGGGGATCTGCCGCAGCAGCAAGTCGCCCTGGCCCAGGTCGTCGAGATCGTAGCCCAGGCTCAGCAGCAGCTCCCGGTGCTCCAGCAGCACCGCGGCCTCCTCCCGGTCAAAGCGGCAGGCCTGGGGCTGCAGCAGGGTCTGTCCCAGAATCCGGGTGCCCTGGGCCAGCAGCCGCTCAAAGTTGATGCGCTCGTGGGCTGCGTGCTTGTCGATGAGGATCAGCTCCTCCCCCTGCTCCACCAGGATATAGGTGCGGAAGAGCTCCCCGATGTAGCGGAAATCCGGGGCCTGCTCCACCCCCGCCAGGGGCAGAGGGGCGTCGGCGGCAGGATCTGCCATAAACGGCGGGACGGGGAACCCGTCCCCTATGGGCCCTGATCCTTGATCCTTGATCCCTGATCCCTGCTCTGTTGCCTCTTGCCTGTTGCCTGTTGCCTCGTCGGAGCGGGGCGCGGCGGACGGCGGGGCGTCCCCTAAAGGACTTGCTTCGCTGCGGAGGACGCCGCCCCCTACGGGTGGAGCTGAACTCTGAACCCTGAACTCTGAACCTCCCCTGATCCCTGATCCTTGATCCCTGATCCCTGCTCCCGGCCCTGTTGCCTCGTCCCCGTCCCCGGGCAGCAGAATGGGGCTGTTCAGGGTCCCGGGGCGGACGGCGTCCTGCAGGGCCTGGCTGGGCGCGGGCATCTGGCGGCGCTCCAGCACCTGGGCCAGCTGTTCATAGTCCCGGCGGGAGACGGTGTTGGGCTGGGGCCTGGCGGCCTTGCGGTATTCCTCCGCGCTCATCGCTTTGAAGAAGCGGTTGTCGTCCTTCGGGGCCGGGCGGTCGTCGGAGGTCCCCTCATCCGTCATCCGGCTTGCGGGGGACGCCGGATGCCACCTTCCCCCCAGGGGGAAGGCTTGGGCTTCTGCCGCGGGCGGGCGGCCAATGACCGCCCCTACGGCGGAGGGCGGGACGGGGAACCCGTCCCCTACGAGCCCTGCTCCTTGATCCTTGATCCCTGATCCCTCGCCGAAGGCGAACTGCACCTGCCCCGGGGTCTGATTGAGGGCCCCCAGGACGCCGTAGTGGACGCAGTCGAAGATCTCCCGCTCGTTGAGGAACTTCACCTCGGTCTTGGCGGGGTGGACGTTCACGTCCACGGAGGACAGGGGCATGCTGAGATTCAGCACGCAGGAGGGGAAGCGGCCCACCATCAGCTGATTGCGGTAGGCCTCCTCCAGGGCGGCGGTCATGGTCTTGGAGCGGATATAGCGGCGATTGACAAAGAAAATCTGATTGGCCCGGGTGCCCCGGGTGGCGGTGGGCCTGGAGACGTAGCCGCTCAGGCCCAGCTTCTCCCATCGGCTGTCCACCGGCACCATCTCCCCGGCGGCCTGGCGGCCCAGCACCGCGTAGATGGCGGCCAGCAGATCCCCGTCGCCGGGGGTCTGGAGCTGGCTCTGCCCGTCCTTGATGAGGCGGAAGGAGATTTCCGGGTGGGCCAGGGCTTGCTTTTGCAGGGCCGAGGCGGCGGCGGAGGCCTCCACCGTGTCCCGCTTCATGAACTTCATCCGGGCGGGGGTGTTGAAGAACAGATCCCGTACCACGATGGTGGTGCCCACGGGGCAGCCCGCCGCCTCGCAGGAGCGCAGCTTCCCGGCCTCCAGGCTCAGGTGGGTGCCCTCCAGGTCCTCGGCGCAGCGGGTCAGCAGATCCACCCGGCTCACGGCGGCGGTGGCGGCCAGGGCCTCCCCCCGGAAGCCCAGGGTGCCGATGGCAGCCAGGTCCTCCTTGGACCGGAGCTTGGAGGTAGCGTGGCGGAGGAAGGCGGTTTTGGCGTCCTCCCGGCTCATGCAGCAGCCGTCGTCGCTGACCCGCAGGAAGGTCATGCCGCCGTTCTGGAGCTCCACCGTGACGGTTTTGGCCCCGGCGTCGATGGCGTTCTCCACCAGCTCCTTCACCACGGAGGCGGGGCGCTCCACCACCTCGCCGGCGGCAATGAGATTGGCCAGATGGGGGTCAAGCTGGATGATTTTGGGCATGGGAACACCTCCTTTTGTAGGGGCCGATGCCCACATCGGCCCTCGTTGGTCATGGAATTCGGAAGAAGGGCCGATGTGGGCATCGGCCCCTACGGCTTACAGCAGCTGCTTTAATTCGTACAGCAGGTTCAGCGCTTCGATGGGCGTCATGGTTTCCACGCTGGTTTCGGCCAGGCGGGTTTTGATCTCCTCGGCGGCGGGGTCTCCCAGGGCCGTCTGGGCCAGGGGCAGCTCCGCCCCCGGCGGGGCCTGGACGGGCACCAGAATGCGGCGGGGGCCCTTTTCCTCCAGCTCCGCGAGAATCTCCCGGGCCCGCTTCACCACCCGGCCCGGCAGACCCGCCAGCTTGGCCACCTCCACGCCGTAGCTGCCGTCCGCGATGCCCGGGACGATCTTCCGCAAAAAGACGATGTCGTCCCGGCGGCGCTTGACGCAGATGTTGTAGTTGCGGATCTCGGGGTGGGTCTCCGCCAGAGCCGTGAGCTCGTGGTAGTGGGTGGCGAAGAGGGTCTTGCAGCCCAGGCGCAGGGGGTCGCAGACGTGCTCCAGCACCGCCTGGGCGATGGCCATGCCGTCGTAGGTGGCGGTGCCCCGGCCGATCTCGTCCAGGATCAGCAGGCTCCGGGGCGTCGCGTTCTTCAGGATGTCCGCCATTTCCGACATCTCCACCAGGAAGGTGGACTGGCCCGCGGCCAGATCGTCGGAGGCACCGATGCGGGTGAAGATCTTGTCCACCACCCCGATCCGGGCGGAGGCGGCGGGGACGAAGCTGCCCATCTGGGCCATGAGGACGATCAGGGCCACCTGACGCATATAGGTGGACTTGCCCGCCATGTTGGGGCCGGTGATGACGGCCACCCGCTCCCGCCGCCCGTCCATGGCGGTATCGTTGGGGACGAAGAGGGAGCCCTGGAGGGTCTTCTCCACCACGGGATGCCGGCCCGCGCTGATCTCAATGGCGGCGGAGAGGTCCACCTCCGGCCTGCAGTAGTTGTTCTGCACCGCCAGCTCCGCCAGGCAGACCAGCACGTCCGCCGCGGCGATGGCCCGGGAGCTCTGCTGGATCCGGTCGGCGTTGGCCGCCAGCTGCTCCCGCAGCTTGGTAAAGATTTCGTATTCCAGGGCGTTGACCCGGTCCTTGGCTCCCAGGATGGTGTTCTCCAGCTCCTTGAGCTCCTGGGTGATGTAGCGCTCGCCGTTTACCAGGGTCTGCTTGCGGACGTAGGAGGCGGGCACCAGATCCACCTGGCCCTTGGCCACCTCAATGTAGTAGCCGAAGACCCGGTTGTAGCCCACCCGGAGGTTTTTGATACCGGTCTTTTCCTTCTCCTCCGCCTCGATCCGGGCCAGGGTGCCCTTGCCGCCGGACATGATGTCCCGCAGCCGGTCCACCTCCTCGCTGCAGCCGGGGCGGATGATGCCGCCCTCCCGCAGGGAGAAGGGGGGCTCGTCGGCGATGGTGTTGTCGATGGCCTGCCGCAGGTCCGAAAGGTCGTCCAGAGACTCCGTGACCACCGCCAGCATGGAGGAGCGGAAGGCCCCCAGCCGGGTCTTCAGCTCCGGCAGCCCCGCGCAGCCCTGGCTCAGCTGCACCAGATCCCGGGCGTTGGCGGCCCCGGTGACGATGCGGGCCGTGACCCGCTCCAGGTCCGTGACGGTTTTCAGACAGAGCAGCAGCTCCTGCCGGGGCAGGGTGGCCTCCTTCAGCTCCGCCACGGCGTCCAGGCGTTTGCGGATCTCGTTGGGGTTCCGCAGGGGCTTTTCCATCCAGGCCCGGAGCATCCGGGAGCCCATGGGGGTTTTGGTCTTGTCCATGACCCACAGAAGGCTCCCCTTCTTCTCCTTGCCCCGGAGGGTCTGGGTCAGCTCTAAATTCCGCCGGGCCGTGAGATCCAGCTCCAGATAGCGGCCCGAGAGATAGTATTCCACATGGTTGACGTGGCGCAGCTCTCCCCTTTGCAGGCTGCGCAGGGTCTGCACCAGGGCGCCCAGGGCCAGGCGCGTGGGCATCGGCAGCTGGGAGAGATCCTGCTGGGGGAACTGGGCCGCCAGGGCCGCCGCGGCGGCGTCCTCGTCATAGAGCTCCCGACTGCCCACGTTCACCGGGCAGCGGAGCCGGAGCTGGACGTCTAAGGTGAAGCCCTTGGTCTGGGCCAGCTCCTCGTCCACCACCAGCTCCCTGGGCTCAAAGCGGCCCAGCTCGTTGAAGGCCTTGTCCCGGGTGTCCTCCCCGTCGGAGAAGGTGGCGTAGGCCTCGCCGGTGGAGATGTCGATGAGGGCCACCCCCACCCCCTCGGCCCCCAGGCAGAGGGAGGCGTAGTAGTTGTTGCTGCCCTCCTCCAGCATGGAGCTCTCCACCACGGAGGCGGGGGTGATGATGCGGATGATGTCCCGCTCCACCAGGCCCTTGGCGGTGGCCGGGTCCTCCATCTGCTCGCAGATGGCCACCTTGTAGCCCTTGCTCACCAGCCGGGCGATGTAGCCCTCGGCGGCGTGGTAGGGCACCCCGCACATGGGGGTCCGGTCCTCCTCGGCCTTGCCCCGGTCCCGGGTGGTGAGGGTCAGATCCAGCTCCTTGGCCGCAATCCGGGCGTCCTCGTCGAACATCTCATAGAAGTCCCCCAGCCGGAAAAACAGCAGGCAGTCCGGATGCTGGGCGTGGATTTCCTTGTATTGCTTCATCATTGGCGTCAATTCTGCCATGGATTTACCTCCGATTGAGGATGTAGGGGCGCTCACTGAGCGCCCGCAGCGCGCGGAAACGCAACGATTTGATGTAGGGACAAGCCGCGCTTGTCCGCCTCGCCGCAGGCGAGGGATCGCGCGGCGCGCGATCTGCCGCAGCCGGTCGGTCTTGGTGATTTGCCTCCGGCAAATTGCATTCGTGCCGAATGCCGGACAAGCGCGGCTTGTCCCTACGGCGGAGACGAGGCGAGGGCGCTTTGGACGAAACGGCGCTGCTGTCGATCCGCCACCTCATCCGGCGCTTTGCGCCACCTTCCCCTCAAGGGGAAGGCTTTGCGGGCGCTCCATGAGCGCCCCTACGGCGCGACGGTCCCGAGCAGAGACCAGGTGGTGCTGTCGGTGATGGTTAGGTTTAGGAATTGCCCGATCAAATCATCGGAGCCTTCGAAGCGGACCAGTCTGCCGCCGTCGGTGCGGGCGGTGAGCTGATCCCCGTCCCGGCCGTCCACTAAGACCCGGAGGGTCTTGCCCACGTAGGCCCGGTGCTTTTCCTCGGAGATCTGATTCTGCACCGCCAGCAGGCGGTCGAAGCGGCGGTTCTTCTCCTCCCTGGGGGTGGGGTCCGGCATTTTGGCCGCCGGGGTCCCGGGGCGGGGGGAGTAGATGAAGGTGAACAGGGCGTCGAAGCGGACCTGCTCGATCAAAGAAACGGTGTCCTCGAACTCCTCCTCCGTCTCCCCGGGGAAGCCCACAATGACGTCGGAGGTGAAGACGAGCTCCGGCATTTTCTTCCGCCCGTATTCGATGAGGGACAGATAGCGGGCCCGGTCGTAATGGCGGTTCATCTCCTTGAGGATCCGGTCGTTGCCGGACTGGAAGGGCAGGTGGAATTGTTTGGCGATCTTCTCGTGGCTCGCCATGGTGTCGAAGAGCTTTTCACTGGCGTCCTTGGGATGGGAGGTCATGAAGCGCAGGGTGAATTCCCCCGGCAGCTCCGCGATCCTGGCCATGAGCTCGGCAAAGTCCACGCCGCTGCCCAGGTCCTTGCCGTAGGAGTTGACGTTCTGGCCCAGGAGGGTGAGCTCCTTATAGCCCCGGGCGATGAGCTCCCGGCACTCCGCCAGGATGTCCTCCGGCAGGCGGCTCCGCTCCCGGCCCCGGACGTAGGGGACGATGCAGTAGGAGCAGAAGTTGTTGCAGCCGTACATGATGCTGACCCAGGCCTTGAGATTGCTGCTGCGCAGCACCGGCAGGCCCTCGGCAATGGCCCCGGCGGAGTCCTCCACGGCCCAGGCCTTCTTGTGCCGCACCAGCACCCGGAACAGATGCTCCGGCAGCTGCCAGAGATGGTGGGGGGAGAAGATCCCGTCCACGTGGGGGTAGGAGTTTTTCATCCGGGCGGAGATCTCCGGCTGGCCCATCATGCAGCCGCAGACGAAGATCTTCTGCCCCGGGTGGCGGCGCTTGGTGTGGACCAGGGCCCCCACGTTGCCGAAGACCCGCTGGGCCGCGTGCTCCCGGATGGCACAGGTGTTGACGATCACCAGATCCGCCCCCTCGGCGGTATCGGTGAAGCCGTAGCCGCAGCGCTCCAGGATGCCCCGGATCTGCTCGGAGTCCGCCTCGTTCTGCTGGCAGCCGTAGGTCTCCACGTAGGCTGTGGGGGTCTTGCCCTGGGCCTGCCACCAGCCCTTGAGATAGTCGCTGAGCTCCTCCTGCCGCCGCAGCTCTTCCGGGGAGATCAGGGGTGTTTTCCGTTCCATATCGCTTGTCTCCAATCTGAGAGGATACTATTCCATAATAATTCATAATATTATAGCATTTTTTTCGGCGGAATGCAAGGATTTTTCGGGGGTTCAGGGATCAAGGATCAAGGATCAGGGATCAGGGAACGGATTTCTCGCTGCGCTCGAAATGACAGAAATGGGACCTTTTCGCCGTAGGGGGCGGCGTCCTCGACGCCCCGCACCCGCCGTAGGGGGCGGCGTCCCCCGCAGCGAAGCAAGTCCTTTAGGGGACGCCCCGCGCTTCCCGCCCGCGCCCCGCCGTAGCGGCGAGCATTGCTCGCCACCTCCCACCGCGCCAGCCGTAGGGGGCGGCGTCCTCGACGCCCCGCCGTGTCCCGCCCGTACACCTGCCCGCGTTCATGCGCGGATCACCCCACACCCGCAAGAAAATACTTGCTT
>JAFXYD010000063.1 GCA_017541995.1 Oscillospiraceae bacterium | reverse complement strand
CTACAAGGTCAGTCGCCGTTCCAGATTGCCCGGACGCTGACCGAAGAAGGCATTCCTTCACCCGGTGGGAAGGACCATTGGAACCCCAGCAACATCAAGAGCATCCTCACCAACGAGAAGTACAAGGGCGATGCACTGTTGCAGAAGACCTTCACGGTCGATTTTCTGACCAAGAAGAAAAAGGCCAATGAGGGCGAAATCCCACAGTACTATGTCCAAGATAACCATGAGGCAATCATCGATCCAGAGACCTTCGAGATGGTGCAGACCCTGATGGCCACCCGCAAAAAAGGCCGGAACCGCAAGAGCTCGGTCAGCATTTACTCCAGCAAGGTCAAGTGCGGCGACTGCGGAAGTTGGTATGGGCCGAAGGTCTGGCACAGCAACGATGCCTACCGCAAGGTCATCTGGCAGTGCAACCACAAGTTCGACGGTCAGAAATGCGCCACACCGACATTCACCGAGGATGAAATAAAAGAACTGTTCCTCCGGGCCGCCAATCAGGTGATCGACCAGAAGGAACAGTTTATAGCCATATACGAGCAGGTCCTTTCAAGGAGTCTCGATACCACAGCCCTTGAAAGTGAGCTTTCGGATCTGGAAGCTGAAATCAACATCGCTGCTGAGCTCATCGAGGAGTGCATCAAAGAAAACGCTCACGTTGCCCTCGATCAGGCTGAATACCAGAAACGCTACGACGGTCTGGTAGCCCGGTTCGATAAGGCCAAGGCCAGACACACCGAGGTCACCGACCTGATTGCCGAGCGCACAGCCCGAAAGCACCAGATTGAAACCTACCTACAGGAGTTGCGGAGCCGGGAGCCGCTGACGGAGTTCCGGGAAACTGACTGGCTGGCGATGGTGGACTACATCACCGTTCACAGCAAGGACGACATCCGGGTGACCTTCAAGGACGGCACCGAGATTAAGGCATAACCCCATAGACGCAGCAACGCCTCTGAACCACGTCGGCTCAGAGGCGTTTTTTGCTTCAAAGCATTTTTTCAATTTCTGACGCTTTCAACACTCTACCTACAGAGACCACCTTTTCATTTACAACAAGTGCGGGCATACTCATTACGCCGTAAGACATGACCTTTTCCATATCAGTGATGTACTCGACTTCCACATCGACACCGAGTTTGGCAACGGCTTCTTTGACATTTTGATAAAGCTGGTGACAAGATTTACAACCTGAGCCTAATACCTTTATACAACATACGCCCTCTATCGGTTTTCCACAACATTCGCTTGCAGTTTCATTCTCCGAAACTGCTGTCGTAGTATTGGCACTGTTGCAGCAGCAAGTAGGCTGTTCGCTCTTTTCCTTCTTCTTTCCAAAAAACGACATTTTCCTTCCTCCTTAGATCAATAGGTTTTGAATTGCATTAAAGAAATATCCGACAAGGATAATTCCAACGGAACAAATAGCAATGAAAATGCCCAGCAGTTTTGCCTTGACCGCTTTTTTTAGCATTATCATCGACGGCAGGGACAGCGTAGTAACGCCCATCATAAAGGATAGGACTACTCCAAGTAATGCACCCTTGGATAAAAGGGCTTCGGCAATCGGTATGGTGCCGAATATGTCAGCATACATTGGGACCCCCAGCACCGTAGCAATCACAACGCCGAATGGATTATTGCTTCCAAGTGCCGAGACGATCCAATCCTCCGGAATCCAGTTGTGGATTACTGCACCGATTCCAACACCGATCAAAACATACGGAAAGACTTTCTTTGCCGTAGACGTGACCTGCTCCCACGCATATTTAATTCGGTCCATGAAATGCAGTTCTTCCTGTGGCAGGTCCATTGCTTTTCCGTTTCTGATAAATTCCTGAACCTGATTCTCCAGATGCAGCTTTTCGATTAAGGTACCACCAGCAACGGCGATTACCAAACCCAGCACAACGTATACAATAGCGACCTTCCAGCCGAATATGCTCATTAGTAGAACAAGAGAGCCAAGATCAACCATAGGTGAAGAAATCAGGAAAGAGAACGTTACACCCAGCGGCAGTCCTGCGCTCGTAAAGCCGATGAACAACGGTATCGATGAGCATGAGCAAAACGGTGTCACCGTACCGAGCAAAGCAGCGATGATTCTTGCGCCGATACCATTGAAACGTCCAAGGATTCTCTTGCTCCTCTCCGGAGGGAAGAAACTCTGTATATATGAAATCAGAAGGATCAGAATTCCCAGCAGCACCATGATCTTTATGGTGTCATAAAGGAAGAACTGAACGCTCCCGCCGACCTTGCTTTCAATGTCCAAGCCACACAGTGATAGTAACCGCCCTATCGATCTGTTAAGCCATTTCATTCCAAGGATTTCATCTTGAATAAATGTCCACATTACGCAAACCTCGCTTTCGTTTTATTGGCTATTCGTACAAGCATCAGCATGACCGGTACCTCCGTCAGTACGCCTACAGTGGTGGCGAGAGCCGCAGGACTTGTCGTGCCAAACAGTGCAATCGCCACGGCTACTGCAAGTTCAAAGAAATTCGATGCGCCGATCATCCCAGCCGGAGCAGCAATATCATGTGGTAATTTCAATAGTTTGCTTACCCCATAAGCGATAAAGAAAATCAAAAAGGTCTGAATGGTCAGCGGTACCGCTATCAGAACAATATGAAGCGGATTGGACAAAATCACCTCTGCCTGTGAACTGAATATAATAACCAGCGTCAACAGCAGTCCTATCGTTGTGGCATTGTCGAACTTGTGGATAAACATACTCTCAAAGTAATCAGCGCCTCTGTGCTTCACGACCGTCACCCTCGTCAGGATGCCACCCACAAGTGGGATCACGACAAACAGAAAAATGCTGACAAATAGTGTGCTGTAGGGAACAGCTACATTGGAAACACCCAAAAGGAATTTTACGATTGGAACGAATGCCACAAGAATAATAAGGTCATTTGTTGCCACCTGCACGACCGTATAAGCAGGATTTCCTTTTGTAAGAGTACTCCACACAAACACCATCGCCGTACACGGAGCAGCGCCTAAAAGCACCGCTCCGGCAAGATACTCCGTTGCCAATCCCGGAGATATGAAGGCCTTGAATACGACAAACAAAAACAGGTAAGCAATTCCATACATGGTGAACGGCTTGATCAGCCAGTTCGTCACCCATGTAACCAGAAGTCCCTTCGGATTCTTTCCGATCTGTTTTACACTTTGAAAATCCACTTTCATCATCATGGGATAAATCATGACCCAGATGAGGATAGCGATAGGAATCGAAATGCCGGAAATCTGAAATTGACCAAGTGTTGCAGGAATGGCCGGGATAAAGTGCCCAATCGCCACGCCTATGACCATGCAGAACAGAACCCACACAGAAAGATAACGCTGAAATGTATTAATGCCTTTGCTTTGATTGCTCATGATTTTGCCTCCATCAGTTTGATACATCGAAATGTATCTATATTTACGGGCTATATATAGGCAATCCCAAAGGACTGCCTATAAATGATAGATATCGATTATTTCTTATCCTTACATCCGCAGGATACGCTGCTGTCCGTTTCGCAGTCACATCTTGCATAGGAACCGATCATTTCCCGGAAATCTTTGACCCCGTCTGCGGAGATGGAGTAATGCATCCATTTTCCCTCTTTGTAATAATCAACAAGTCCGCTATCTGCAAGGATTTTCATGTGATGCGAAAGAGTCGGCTGTGTGATATTCAGTTCTTCCAGTAGATCACATCCGCACTTTTCTCCGTGCTGGAGCGCAAGCATTATTGCAAGGCGGTTCTCATCTGTGAGTGCCTTTATTTTTTTGACGTCTTCTCTGAATCCCATGACTTTCACCTCCAAGATGTACTTATCATATCATATACATAGACGCTTGTCAATATATCAATGTAAATTTTCTCTGAACAATTATCCTATAACACCCTCTGACCTAAACTTGGCCAGCATCTCCAGCATGTGGATTCCGATTTTCTCAGGATCATTATCTAACCCAGCGCAAATAATCCGGAGGCCATCTGGTGTCAAAATCCTGCCGTGTAATACATCGGTTTGGTACTGCCGCCACTCTTCGTATTCTTTATTTGTGATTTGCTTCATTACACTTTCTCCTATAAATACAGCCGGGACACCCCGACTTTCACAACTTACCCCTCAAACACCAACTTACCCCTCAAGCGGCGAAAAGGCTGTAGGAATAATTAAATTGTATCAATCTCGGTGTTTTTATATCCAGGAAGGTTAGGCCAGCCAGCTTCTTCTGAAAGTCCTTTAAGCGGCTGTTTTTGGTCTTTGCAATGGGATTGGCGTCAATCTCCGCGAATTCCGCCCGCAGGTCGTTGAGAAAGAGGGGGTCGATGACCTTGTGAATGTTCTCGATGGAGGTGTAGTGCATGCCCCCGGAGCGGCGGGTTTCCGGGTTCAGGGTGCTCTCAAAGACGGCACCGAAGATAGTTGGGCTGATTTCGGACCAGTCGAAGTCCCCGCTGGCATTGTTCAGCAGAATGGTAAGCAACTCGTCGGTCAGGGGCGGAATCTCGATGTTTTCATCGGCAAAGAGGCCGCCGTTCACATAGGGGAAGGCCGCCAGAATGGGATCGTCGTCGGAAAGATAGGGGTCCCGATCCTCGGGCTTTTGGTCCAGAACCCGGAACAGGTCCCGCAGTCCCTTCCGGGCGGCTTTGGCGTCAAACTGGGCCAGATAGTCATGGAAGAGGTTCTTCCGGCCAAAAATGCCCGCGTCCTCGGCGTAGAGGCAGAAGACCAGACGCACGCAGAGCTTGTTCAAGCTTTTCAAAGTTTCCGGGTCGTCGGGATTCTTATATTGCTTCAAAAAGGCGTCGTAAAGAACGCCCACCAGCTCGCCGGCTTGCAGGGAGATTTCCATTTCCCGCTTGATGTTCTCGTCTCCGGTGTCCACCAGGAAATTGAGACGGGAGTAGTCCTTTTCCAGCTCGGAGAGCTGCACTACCTCCGGGGCGTCGTTGGGGCGGTTCATGTCGTGAATCTCAAAGCTCTGGAAGTTAGAGACCACGATCCAGCGGGGATTCTGATTGTGGGGCAGATACCCGGCATAGCGCCTGGCCTGCTGGAAGGGGGATAGAATGGAGCCGTCGGACTGCTTCGCACCCTTTCGCAGGTCGATGTCCTTGCTCTTCTGTTCAATCAGGACCCGGGTGCTTTCAATGTAGCCGTCAATGAAGCTGGTGTGGCTGAGCTTGACCGGCAGCTCAAATTGGATATACTTGGCCGGGTCCTCCACGCCGTAGACCTTTTGCAGCAGACTGAGCCAGAAGCTCTGGGTTTCCTGCTTTTCGTCGCCCCGGCCCGCCCAATCCTGGGCAAACTGCTTTGCCGCGCTTTTGCGTTCATTCTCCGTCATTTCGCACTGCTCCTTTTCGCTTGAAAAATCTTAACGGAAATCCAATTATTTATAATGTATTATAGCAAATACCCTCAGAAAAGTAAACAGCAAAGGGTAAAATGTGTTTTCCAGAAGGGAAAACAGAATTGCGCAGACAATCAACTAAGTGGTTTTGTTTTATAATGATACCCAAAAAACACCCCGCTTGTAAACAGAAAAGAAAATTGCCCAAACAGCAGCTTTTTTTCAGATTTATAATGCAATTATTCGCGAAATCGTGTATAATAAAAGCGAAAATCGGCTGCGTTCCCATGCGGCGCGGCTTTTGACGTGCGGCGGGGACGCAGTGTTATGCCCACAGCGACAAAGGAGTGTAGAAGATGGAGCGCAGCACGGACCGGATCGAGATTCTCGGCGCGGCGGAGAACAACCTGAAGCACATCAACGTGAATATCCCCAAGGGACAGCTGGTGGTCTTTGCCGGGGTCTCCGGCTCCGGCAAGAGCTCCCTGGCCTTTGATACCCTGGCGGTGGAGTCCGAGCGGGAGTGGCAGCAGAGCTATCCGCTCTTCCTGCGGAACAAGATGCCCCACTATGACCGGCCCCGGGTAGACGAGATCCGAAATCTCACCCCCGCCATTGTGGTGGACCAGCGGCCCATCGGCTCCAGCTCCCGCTCCACCGTGGGAACCGCCGTGGACGTCGCGCCGCTGCTGCGGCTGCTGTTTTCCCGGGTGGGGGAGCCCAGCGCGGGAGGCTCCATGGCCTACTCCTTCAATCATCCGGCGGGCATGTGCCCGGAATGCACCGGCCTGGGGGAGCGGACGGAGCTGATTCGTGAGAGCTTCTTCGACCCGGACAAGACCCTCCGGGAGGGGGCCATACAGTTCAGCCAGTTTTCCTCCGGCTGGCAGACGGTCTACTATCAGAACAACCCGCTGCTGGATCCGGACAAAAAGCTCCGGGAATTCAGCCCGGAGGAATGGCAGCTGCTGCAATACGGCCCCAAGGAGCCGCTGATGGTGGAGTTTAAGTGCAACAACGTCGGGCGCATGGACTACCTGCCCTATGAGGGCGTCTTTCCGCGCTTTGAGCGGGTCTATATGAACCGGGACATCACCAAGCTGAAGAAAAAGCTCCAGGACGAGATTCTCAGCCATGTGCGGCGGGGCTTCTGCAGGGCCTGCGGCGGCTCAGGTCTGAACCCCAAGGCCCTGGCCTCCCGGATCAACGGCCGGAATATCGTGGAGTGCATGGACATGAGCGCGGCGGAGCTGCTGGACTTCCTCAAAACCCTCGATGATCCCCGGGGCGTCTCCCTGGCCCGGCAGATCTCCGCCTATCTCGAGCGCATGGCGGCGGTGGGGATCGGCTATCTCTCCCTGTCCCGGAAAACGGAGACCCTCTCCGGCGGCGAGGCGCAGCGCATCAAAATCGTCCGGAACCTGGGAGCTTACCTCAACAATATCACCTACATTTTCGACGAGCCCACCGCGGGGCTCCACCCCGCAGACGCGGAGCGCATCGGACGGATGCTCTGCCAGCTCCGGGCCAAGCACAACAACGTGCTGGTGGTGGAGCATTCCCGGCAGATGATGGAGCTGGCGGATCATATCATCGAGCTGGGGCCGGAGGCTGGCAGCAGGGGAGGAGAGCTGATTTTCGCCGGCAGCCTGGCGGAGCTGAAGTGGGCCGATACCCCCACCGCCAGGGCCCTGCGGCAGAAAATCAGTCTGAACCCGGCCCCGCTGCCCTGGATTGAGGGCTATCCCGTCCGGGACGCCTGCTGCCACAATCTGAAGCACCTCAGCGTCACCGTCCCCAAGGGTATTCTCACCGCCGTGACCGGCGTGGCCGGCAGCGGAAAGAGCTCTCTTATGCGCTATGCATTCCCCGAGGCCTGGCCGGAGGCCATTATCATCGACCAGAAGCCCATCGGCACCTCCGTCCGCTCCACCCCCGCCACCTACACCGGGGTCATGGACGAGATCCGCAAACTCTTTGCCAAGGAGAACGGCGTCAGCCCCGGCTGGTTCAGCTTCAACGCCGAGGGCGGCTGCCCCATCTGCAAGGGCACCGGGCAGATCAGCTATGAGATGGCCTTTGCCGAGCCCGTCACCGTCACCTGCGAGGAGTGCGGCGGCCGCCGCTACAACCCCACGGCTCTGTCCTACCGCTATCACGGTCTGAGCATTGAGCAGGTCAACGCCCTCACCATCGCGGACGCCTACACCTTCTTCGACAGCGCGAAAATCCGCAAGCGCTTGCAGAGCATGATGGACGTTGGCCTGGACTATCTCACCCTGGGTCAGCCCACGGCCACCCTCTCCGGGGGAGAGATCCAGCGGGTGAAGCTGGCCAGCGAGCTCCATAAGAAGGGACAGATCTATGTGCTGGACGAGCCCAGCACCGGCCTGCATCTGCGGGATAAGGAGCAGCTGCTGGCCCTGCTGCGGAAGCTGGTGGCCGAGGGCAATACCGTGGTCATGGTGGAGCAGAGCATGGAGCTCATCGCCCGGGCGGACTGGATCATCGACCTGGGCCCCGAGGGCGGCGCCGGCGGCGGCAGCATCGTCTTCCAGGGCACCCCCGCGCAGCTTGTCAGCTGCGAAGCCTCCAAAACCGGCCGCTTTCTCAGAAGCATGACGCTCTGATCCGGAGCCATACAGCAAATTCCAAATATACAACTGTTTACGCACGGTATTGACAATCTGAATGGCAGAATATAAAATAAAACCAGAAGTATGTCTGAATAGAAAGAGCCAACCCTGCCTTGACGAAGTACAGGAAAAGGTATACAGCCGGGATACTTTCCGACGGGACTGACAGAAAACAGCTGCGGCCTTTCTGCCAAGCGGCTTTTCTGATACGCCATCCGACACAAAACCATTTGAGCAAAGGAGAGGGTACATGATGTCAGCAAAAATGGACAAAATCTTCAAACGTGTTTTCGCGCTGCTGCTGGCGGCGGGAATCCTGTTGAGTCAGGCTGCCGCCCTTCCCCTCGGCGCGGAGAATGCTGCCGTGCCGCCGGACAGCGGGCTGCCGGTGCTTTACGTCAACGTGGATGAGAGCGCCGAGGGCTACGGAACGGTGGCGGAGATGAACGCAAGCCCCGACCACAGCGTCTCCTGCACCGGCAGCATAAGCCTGGACGTACCGGAGGGCTACACCGGCGACTACAGCGACGCGGCCCTCTCCGATCTGAACAACGTAAAGCTGGAGTACATCCGGGGCCGGGGCAACTCCACCTGGCAGGCTGACAAGAAGCCCTACAAGATCAAGCTGGACAAGGGCCAGAATCTGCTGGGCATGGGCAAAAACAAGCATTGGGTCCTGTTGGCCAACCGCTTTGATCAGAGCCTGCTGCGCAACCGTCTGATCAGCTACATCGGCAGCGCCATGGGCCTGGCCTATACCCCCAAGATGCTGCCTGTGGAGCTGGTGATCAACGGCGAGTATTACGGCAGCTATTTGCTGGCGGAGCAGATCCGGGTGGACAAGACCCGCGTGAACATCGATGAGCTGGGGCCCGAGGACAACGAGGAGCCCGAGGTCAGCGGCGGTTATCTGCTGGCCCTGCGCGGCGACGCCGACAAGCCCACCGAGGACGGCAGCTTCACCACGGAAAACGGCGTGGGCTTTCTCTTTGAGAGCCCGGAGTTTGACTTTTCCGAGGGCGCGGAGGAGTCCGGCACCCAGGCGCAGAGAGACTGGATCTGCGACTATCTGCAGAAGACCGAGAATGCCATTCTGGGGGAGAATCTCTGCGATGAAAACGGGGTTTCCTATCAAGCGTATATGGATCTGCAGTCCGCAGCCGATTTCTGGTGGATCAACATCTTCAGCGACAGCTATGACGCCTTCCGCACCTCCAGCACCTATCTCTATAAGCCCCGCAATGACAAGCTCTACTGGGGCCCGCTGTGGGATTTTGACCTGACGATGGGCAACGGCAGCGCCGAAGGCCAGGGCTACAACATCGGCGCTCCCATGCTCTGGCTGGACGAGCTCCGGGACCGGGATCCCGCCTTCACGGCCCTGCTGCGGGAGCGCTGGCAACTGCTGGACGGCATTCTGGAGGACATTGTCCGGGACGACGGCGTCCTTGACCGCATGGCGGAGGAGATTCGGATCTCCTGGCAGGCCGACGCCGACAGGTGGGGCGAATGGATTGCCGCCGTCAAGCCGCTCACCGATCTGGACACCGAGGTCCGGGATTTGAAGGACTTTATCCGAAGCCAGCGGGAATGGATGGGGGGAAACCTGGATGATCTCTCCAAGGTCTATTACCGCATCCGCTTTCTGGTTGACGGCACGGAGTTCAGCTCCTGCAAGCTCCGGGTGGGCCAGAGCCTGAACACGCTTCCCGAAGCGCCGGAGAAGGAGGGCTACGTCTTCTTAGGCTGGATGGACGAAAACGGGGAAATCGTGGAGACGGCCTACGGGCAGAAGGATATAAGCCTCAGCGCGAAATACCGCCAGATTCCTCCCTACCGCTTTGAAGACGTGCCCGCGGGAAGCTGGTACGAGCAGGCGGCCCGCTGGGCTGTGGAGCATTGGATCGTCACCGGCACCAGCCCCACCAGCTTCAGCCCCCACAAGGCCTGCACCCGCGCCGAATTTGTGACCATGCTGTGGCGGGCCTGCGGCGCGGAGGAGCCCTTCAGCACGGAATGCCCCTTCACCGACGTAAGGCCGGACAGCTACTGCTACAAGGCCGTGCTCTGGGCTGTGGAAAACGGCTTCTGCAGCGGCACCGGCGAAACGAGCTTCAGCCCCAAAAAGGCCTGCACCCGGGCCATGGCCGTCACCATGATCTGGAACACCCGATACCGTCCGGAGCCGGAGATGACGGAGTGCCCCTTCACCGACGTGGCCGCCGGGAAATACTACTGCAAGGCCGTGCTCTGGGCCCTGGAGCAGGGAGTCGCCGCCGGCAAGAGCGCTTCCGTCTTCGCCCCCAACCAGAGCTGTACCCGGGCGCAGGCGGTAAGCTTCCTCTACAAGGCCGCCGCCCTGGACTGACTGCAAAGCATGGAAATAGGCCCATCCCCGCCGGGATGGGCCTTTGCCTGCCGAATACGCTTATTCAGCCGGCAGCTTGGTGCTGATATTGGTAAAGCTGGCGTCGCAGCCGTCGGCAAAGACGCCGATGTGAGCGCCGTTGATGGAATGCTTGATCTGGGCGCTGAGGGCCTTGACGTTGTCCACATAGAGAATCACGATCTCGTTTTCACACACCAGGGTCACGTGGTGGGTCTCCTGCTTGGAAAAATCAAAGCGGGTGAGGGCCATGGGGTCAAAGTCGTCCAGATCCTCGATTTCCAAGCCCTCGTAGTGCAGCAGACCTTGCGCGGCGTCCAGGCAAAGGGCGGTATAAGTCTCGTCCTGCTGGCTGCCGCCGAAGGCAAAGCCCGCGCAGCCGTCCGCGTCCAGGCTCACGTCGCATTCCAGCTTCATGCTGGGGCTGCGGGTGCCCATGTCCGCCAGAGCGTAGCTGTCTTCCTCGGCGGAGAGGGTGATGTTGTTGTCCTTGATCTTCACGGAGCCCTGCTTCTTCACCGCTTTGAATTCCTTTTCCGCGGTGAAATAGTCCGCAAAGCTGGCGGGGGCGGTAACCCCCAGGGTCTTGTCCTCGTGCTGCACCAGCTGGTGGTTCACCACGTTGCCGGCCCACTGGTACATGCCGGAGTCGTCGCTGAGTCCGGCCCAGCCAGCCGCAGAGATAGGTGGCGCCTTTGAACTCGGCGGTTTTGGCGGCGTAGAAGACGAAGCCGTTGCCGTCAAACATCCCCTTGCCGTCGAGAATGTTGTCCTCGGGGGCCTGGAGGGGGCCGTTCCTGGACTCCCCGATGGCGTAATAGGTGACGCAGTCCCAGCTGTAGCTGAGATACCAGGTGTCCCCGATTTGGAACAAATCCGGGCACTCCAGCATGTACTGGGCCATGGGCGCGTAGATGGGGCCCTCAAAGCTCCAGTTTTTCAGATCCTTGGAGGTATATTTTGCGACCACGCCTCCCAGGGTGTTGCTCCGGGCGGCAATCAGCAGCCAGTAGCACTGCTCCTCCTCCACCCAGAAGACCTCGGGGTCCCGGAAATCGTCCTTGGAATAGCCCTCAGGGGCAAAGAAGCTATCCTCCGGCCGCTTCTCCCAGCTCTTGCGGTCGGTGCTGACGGCGTGCATCACGCACTCCTTGCCCCGGCCGCTGTTGCCGCTGTCATTGTGCCCGGTGTAGAACAGGTGATACAGGCCGTTCTGATCCTGCATGACGGAGCCTGTGCCCAGGGCGGGATCCGGCTCGGACATCAGACCGTAGTTCAGCGCCATGCCCTCGTCGGTGTAGCCGCAGAAATCTGTGGTGCTGTACTTGTAGATGGGGTGGTAGCCCTGGCCGTTGTGGTCCGTGTCATAGAGATAGTAGAGCTCCAGTGTGCCCTCGTCGGTGACAAAGGGCATGGTGTCGCCCACGTAGGCGCCCTCCGGGGCAGGGTAGAGCTTGTACTCCACCGGGGAATAGGGCTCGTCCGGAAGAGAACCCGCTCCGCCGCAGGCGCTCAGGAGGAGCGCGGCGGCCAGCAGCAGAATCGGCAGGGACATTCTTTTTCGCATGGTGCATCGTCCTTTCAAAGCAAATTTGCAAATGCAAACATGAATGTGCATATGCACACTTCCATACACTCATTATACACATTGTTCTGCGGCTGTCAAGAAGGGAAACGCAAAAAACAGGGATCCGGCCTGCAAAAAACATACAATAAAAAAGCATTTCAAAGATTGTGCTTGACAATCGCGGCTGAAATGTGTATATTTACATTGTTTATTTGGGTGTGCCAGACACGCCTTTGTGAGGTGACAACATGTTCAGCTTAACTACTGTCGTCAAATGCGCATCCGGACTGCATAACAAGCAGGCCACCTACTTCATCCAGAAGGCCAACGACTTCCGTTCCAGCATCTGGATCGAGGCGGAGGAGCGCAAGATCAATGCCAAGAGTCTGCTCGGCGTCCTGTCCATGGCGATCGTTACCGGAACTGAGGTGACCATTTCCGCCGAGGGACCCGACGAGGAAGAAGCAGTCAAAACTCTGGCTGATATGCTGGAAGAAGATCTGTTCTGACGAAACGCCCCAAAGGCCGAATCGGTCTTTGGGGCATGCTCTATCCGGGAGGTGCGCGGGATGACGAAAACAGAATTGAAGGAAAAGGCCCTGTCGCTGCCCCTGGCCCCCGGCGTCTATCTGATGCAGGATAAGTCCAACGAGGTTATTTATGTGGGGAAGGCCAAGAAGCTGAAGAACCGGGTGAGCCAGTATTTCATTGACTCCGCGGCCCACACTGCCAAAACCCGAATGATGGTCTCCAAAATCGACCACTTCGACGTCATCATCGCGGCCTCGGAGTTTGAGGCGCTGGTGCTGGAATGCAGCCTCATCAAGCGCTATATGCCCAAATACAACATCCTTCTGAAGGACGACAAGGGCTATCCCTATCTGCGGCTGGATCTGTCGGAGCCCTATCCTGTCATGCGCCTGGCCCCCAAGGCCCTGGAGGACGGGGCGAGGTATTACGGTCCCTATGGGGGACGCTACCTGACCCAGAAGGCCATAGACACCCTGCGGCTGACCTTCAAGCTGCCGGGCTGCGGCAAGCAGTTTCCCCGGGACATCGGCAAGGAGCGGCCCTGTCTGAATTTTCAGATGGGGAACTGCGACGGCTGGTGCCGGGGCAATCCCGACCAGGCGGAATACGCCGAGCGGATGCGGCAGGTGGCAAGCCTGCTCTCCGGCAGCTATAAGCCCGTGGCGGCGGAGCTGAAGGAGAAGATGCTGGCGGCCTCCGACGCCCTGGAGTTTGAGCGGGCCGCCCAGCTTCGGGACCGGATGAACGCCATCGAGGCCCTGGGTCAGAAGCAGCTGGTGACGGCGGGCCGCATGGCGGACACCGACGCCGTGGGCTTTGCCCAGACCGAGGCCAAGGCCTGCTTTGCCGTGCTGCACTACGTAGACGGCAACCTGGTGGACAAGGACTATGAGATCCAGCCCCTGGCGGACGATCCCGCCGAGGCGGTCTCCGCGCTGGTGAAGCAGTATTATCTCACCCGGGGCGCCGCGCCCAAGCAGATCCTGCTGCCCATGGAGATCGAGGACGCGGAGCTCTTCGAGGAGCTGCTGTTCCAGACTCTCCACAAGCGGATCCGCATTCGGGTGCCCCAGCGGGGAGACAACACCCGCCTGGTGGAGCTGGCCATGAACAACGCCCGGCAGGAGGCCGAGCGCATCACCAGCCGGGAGGAAAAGCTCCGGGGCACCGTGGAGCTGCTGCGGCAGATGCTGAAGCTGCATAAACAGCCCCGCAGAATGGAATCCTATGATATATCCAATATCTCCGGCACCGACATCGTGGCCTCCATGGTGGTCTTTGAGGACGGCAAGCCTCTGCGCTCCGGGTATCGGCACTTCAAGCTGGAGGGCCTGGAGGACCAGGACGACTACGCCTCCATGCGGCAGGTGCTCCACCGGCGCTTCGCGCATTATCTGGCGGGGGACAAGGGCTTTGAGAAGGCTCCGGATCTGCTGCTGATCGACGGCGGCGTCAACCACGCCCAGACGGTTTTGCGGGAGCTCAGCCCCATGGGCATACAAATTCCCATTTTCGGCATGGTGAAGGACGACCGCCACCGCACCCGGGCCCTGGTGACTCCGGAGGGGGAGGAGATCGGCATCTCCGGCCAGCAGAGCGTCTTCGCCCTCATCGGCAATATCCAGGAGGAGACCCACCGCTTCGCCATCAGCTATCACCGCAAGCTCCGCAGCAAGCGGGTCAAGGGCAGCACCCTGGATAAGATCCCCGGAATCGGGGAAAAGCGCAGAGCGGAGCTTCTCAAGCGCTTCAAGACCGTTTCCGCCATCCGGGCAGCCAGCCTGCAGGAGCTGCAGGGCCTTCTGCCCAAGGACGCTGCTATGGCCGTCTATCAGTATTTCAGACAGGAGGATGAATCATGAGAGTCATTGCCGGTACGGCCCGCTCCGTCCCGCTGCTGAGCCGGGATGGGCTGGACACCCGCCCCACCGCGGATCGGATCAAGGAGGCGGTTTTCAATATCATACAGTTTGAGGTGGAGGGCCGCCAGGTGCTGGATCTCTTCGGCGGCAGCGGCCAGATGGCCATTGAGGCCCTGAGCCGGGGCGCCTCCGGAGCCGTCATCGTGGACCAGAGCAGGGAGTCTGTCTCCATTATCCGGCAGAATCTGACCAAGACAAAGCTGTCGGATCGGGCGGAGCTGGTCTGCGCGGACTATATGGATTACCTCCATCGCTGCAAAAAACGCTTCGATCTGATCTTTCTGGACCCGCCTTACCGGGAGAAATTTTTGGAAAACGCCTTAAATCGGATTTCTGAAATTGACATCTTGAAATCCAGTGGTATAATAGTATGCGAAAGACCAGCAGAAAAAGCCCTGCCCGACGCCTACACCGCGTTTCGCCGTGTCAGGGACTACCGCTACGGCAAGACGGGGATCACCCTCTACCGGGCAGGCGCTTCGTCTTAAGATAGAAACAGGAGGAAACAACAATGAACGAACACGGGATCGAAGAAATCATCACCACCTTGTATGAAATGGTGCAGGACGCCCGCGGCGTGCCGCTGAGCTCCGACAAGTGCGTCATTGAACGCGACCGCGTGCTGGATCTGCTGGACGAGATCAGCAACCAGCTTCCCGGCGAGCTGAAGCAGGCCCGGACCATCGTGGAATCCCGCGGCGAAGTCATCAACAATGCCAAGCGTGAGGCGGAGAATATTCTCAAGCAGGCCCAGGCTCAGGCGCGCCAGCTGGTCTCCGAGAGCGAGATCTACCGCAACGCCCAGCAAGAGGCCAATTCCATGGTCCAGGCCGCCCAGGACCGCATCCGGGAGCTCAAGGGCGTCACCAACGACTATGTGGACGACGCGCTGAAGCAGACCGAGCAGGCCATTGCCGAGGCTCTGAACGAGGTCAAGGAGTCCCGGGCCAAGTTCAACGCCCTGGTGGGGGCCCAGAACAAGGCCGCCAAGCCCGCCCCCAACCCCGCCATCATTGAGAACGTCGACTAAAATACGATTCAAATGAAATACAGGAGGACACGCAATGGATTATTTGGCACAGTATAAGTTCTGGCTGGAAAACTGCCCCGTTTCCTACCGGGATACGCTCCAGGCGATGGAGGGCAACGAGCTGGCGCTGAAGGGCTGCTTCGGCGCGGAGCTGGCCTTTGGTACCGCGGGCATCCGCGGCATCATGGGTCTGGGCTGCAACCGGCTCAACGAGTTCACGGTTCGCCGCACCGCCCAGGGCATTGCCAAGTGGCTCAACGGGACGGATCTGCCCAAGCGCTGCGCCATCGGCTATGACAGCCGCCACAATTCCCGGCTCTACGCCGAAATCTGCGCCGCGGCTCTGGCTGAAACCGGCATTGAGGTTCACATCTACCACGAGCTTGCCCCCACCCCCATGCTCTCCTACGCCGTGCGCGAGCTGCGCTGCGGCTGCGGCATCATGGTCACCGCTTCCCACAACGCCGGCATCTATAACGGCATCAAGTGCTACGGCGAGGACGGCTGCCAGATGACCGACGAGCCCGCCGCCATCGTCTACCAGCAGATCCAGAACACCCCCTACTTCGTTCTGCCGGAGAAAAGCTTCGACGCGCTGAAGACCGAGGGCCTCATCCGGGATATTCCCATGAGCCTCTGGAAGGCCTACGTGGATCGGGTCATGCAGGAGGGTCTCAACCTGGAACGGGTCAAGAGCTCCGGCCTGCACGTGCTCTACACCCCCCTCTGCGGCACCGGCAACAAGCCCGTCCGGGAGCTCTTCCGCCGGGTGGGCGTCAAGGCCGACGTGGTCACCGCCCAGGAGAAGCCCGACGGCGACTTCAAGACCTGCACCTATCCCAACCCCGAGACCGACGCGGCCCTCAATGAGAGCTACAAGCTGGCAGAGCAGGTCCATCCCGATTTGATCGTGGGCACCGATCCCGACGCCGACCGGGTCGCCGTGGCGGTTCCCGTCAAGGGCGAATTCCGCAAGCTCAGCGGCAACGAGCTGGGCTGCGTGCTGCTGGACTACATCCTCCGCACCCGCTCCGAGCGGGGAGACCTGCCCCAGGGCGCCGAGATCGTCAAGTCCATCGTCTCCACCCCCCTGGCCGACAAGATCGCGGAGTACTACAACGTGGAGACCAAGAACGTTCTCACCGGCTTCAAGTACATCGGCGGCGAGATCCTCCGTCTGGAGGGCCTGGGCCAGGAGGACAAGTTCATCTTCGGCTTCGAGGAGAGCTGCGGCTATCTGAAGGGCAGCTATGCCCGGGATAAGGACGCCGTTGTGGGCACCATGCTGGTCTGCGAGGCCGCTGCCTACGCCAAGGAGAACGGCATGAACTTGGCCGACTATATGGACGCCCTCTACCGCCAGTTCGGCTGCTACGCGGCCTACGTCCAGAGCGTGGAGCTCCAGGGCATCACTGCCAACGAGATCTCCAAGGCCTTCATGTCCAACATCCGGGCCAATACCCCCGCCGAGGTAGCCGGGATCAAGGTTACCGCCACGGTGGACTATCTCACCGGCATTCGCAAGTGCCTCAAGTGCGGCAAGGAGAGCGAGACCGGTCTGCCCAAGTCCAACGTCTTCACGCTGGAGCTGGGGGACCAGGGCAAGATCATCTTCCGTCCCTCCGGCACCGAGCCCAAGATCAAGCTCTACTACACCGCCATCGGCAAGACCTGGGACGAGGCCAACGATCTGATGGAGCAGTTCAAGGCGGCTATGGCCGGCTTCCTGCCCGCGTAAGCCATGCGCAGCCAAGGCTTCCGGCGCTTTGTCGCCATCTTTGTCGGCGTCCTGGTGGTGCTGGGCTGGATTGCCATGATCCTGACCGGTGATGAAAACCTCGGCGCCTCCGTGCTGACGCTGACGGTGCTGTACGTCGTCTATCTGGTCATCATCGTGAAGAAAGCCAAGGAGCAGCCCGCCAAGGACCGGAAAAAGCCCGAGTCCCCGCTGCTGCGCCGCTGAACACGTTTCCAAATGATGCCGTGGGGAAATCTGATTTCCTCCACGGCGTCATTTCATGAAATAACACTTCATAACAGGAGAATGAAACATGAAAAAAATGATTGTGTGCCTTCTGGCCCTGTGCCTGCTGCTCTCCCTTTGCGCCTGCGCCGGCACGCCTGCGGAAGAGGGCGGTGCAACGGAAAACCGCGCCGCCACCACCGAAGCGTCTGTCAAAACCGACGCGCCTGTCCAGACCGGCGCCCCTTTGCAGACGGATGAGGCTGTGGAGGACGTGGAGCTGCGGATCTACTCCCTGAAGGGCCCCACCTCCATGGGCATTGCCACCCTGCTGGAGGACAGCAAAAACGGCAAGACGCTGAACCGCTACGTTTCCACCGTCTGCACTGCCGCCGATGAGATCACAGCGGCCCTGGTCAGCGGAGAGGCGGATATCGCCCTGCTGCCCGCCAACGCCGCTGCCGCCCTCTACAACAAGGCCGGTGGCTTCTCAGTGGTGGGCATTAACACCCTGGGCGTCCTCTACGTGGTGGAAAACGGGGAGTCTGTGAACTCCATGGCCGACCTGGCCGGAAAGACCGTCTACCTCACCGGCAAGGGCACTGTGCCCGAGTATTCCCTGCGCTATCTTCTGGCTGCCAACGGCATCGAGGATCAAGTGACCCTGGAGTTCAAATCTGAGCCCCAGGAGGTGGTCTCCGCCATCACCGGGGAGGCCGCCGGCATCGGCATGCTGCCCCAGCCCTTTGTCACCGCCGCCCTGGCCCAGAACGAGGGCCTGCGAATCGCGCTGAGCCTCACCGAGGAGTGGGAGAAGACCGCGGAGGGCAGCACTCTGGTTACCGGCGTTACCGTGGTACGGAACGAGCTGCTGGAGGAGCATCCCCAGCAGATCCTCAACTTCCTGCAGGAGGCCGCTGCCGGTGTGGAGCGGGTGAACGCCCATCCCGAAGAGGCCGCCCCGCTGATTGAGGCCATGGGCATCGTGGCGAAGGCCCCCCTGGCTCAGAAGGCCATTCCCTTCTGCAACCTGGTGTGCATCACCGGCTCAGAGATGCAAAGCCTGCTCTCCGGCTATTTGCAGACCCTCTATGAGCAGAATCCCAAGGCCGTGGGCGGCGCCATGCCCGCGGACGAGTTCTACTACACGGGAGAATAAACCATGAAGCCTGCCAAATCACCGCGTCATACCCTTCGGGGACTGCTGATCCTCTTGTTCTGGGTGGGGATTTGGCAGGCTGCTTCTATGCTGGTGGGCAAGCCGGTGCTCTTTGCCTCGCCCCTGGATACCCTCCGGGCCCTGCTGCGCCTGCTGCCCACGGGGGATTATTGGGCTGCCGTCCTGGGCTCGCTGGAGCGCATCGCCCTGGGCTTTCTCCTGGCCCTGCTGCTGGGGCTTACCCTGGGAGTAGCAGCGTTCCGGTTCCCCTGGCTACGGGAGCTGCTTGCGCCCCTTTTGACCATGATGAAAACCGTGCCGGTGGCCTCCTTTATCATTCTGATCCTGGTCTGGTTCGGTTCCCGGCATCTTGCGGTCATCGTGGCCCTGCTGATCGTCTTTCCCCAGATCTACTTTGCCGCGCTCTCCGGCCTGGGCAGCGCCAGTCCGGAGCTGCTGGAAATGGCCCGGGTTTTCCGGGTGGGGAAGGGGAAGCGGGCCTGGCAGATCTATCGGCCCGCCCTGTTTCCCTATCTGATCACCGCCTGCGGCTCCGCCCTTGGCATGAGCTGGAAGGCGGGCATTGCGGCGGAGGTCATCGGCACCCCCAGCCGCTCCATCGGAGAGCAGATGTATCTTGCCAAAATCTACATGGACACCGCGGAGCTTTTTGCCTGGACGCTGAGCGTGATTTTGCTGAGTATGCTGTTTGAAAAGGCTGTGCTGTGGCTGCTGAGAAGGGTGGGGAAGACGTGGAACTGATCCTGGAGCATATTTCTCTGCGCTTTGGAACGCATGTCCTCTTCCGGGATTACAGCCTGCGGCTGGAGGACGGCGGCCTTTACGGTCTCACCGCTCCCTCGGGCCGGGGGAAGACCACCCTGCTGCGGATCATGATGGGCCTGCAAAAGCCGGACGCGGGAAGCCTCCGGCCGGAAGGGCTCCGCTTTTCCGCGATCTTTCAGACGGATCGCCTTCTGCCGGGGCGGAACGCGGCGGAGCAGCTGCTCTTTGTCCGGGGAAGCCGAAAGGACCGGGAGGCCGCCCTTCAGTTCCTGGCCGGCCTGCTGCCGGAGGAAAGCCTGGCCCAGCCTGTGGAGGAGCTCTCCGGCGGGATGCAGCGCCGGGCAGCCATTGCCCGGGCCCTTTGGGCCCAGAGTGATGTGCTGCTGCTGGACGAGCCCTTTACCGGCCTGGATCCGGATACCCTGCGGCTGACCATGGACTTTATTCTGGATCACCGGCAGGGAAGGACCCTGCTGCTTTCCACCCACCAAAAGGAGCTGCTGCAGGCCTATCCCTTTGAATGGCTGAGCCTGCCGGAGCTCTGAACGAAGCAAAAACCGCTTCGACTGTTTGCGTGAAACAGCCGAAGCGGTTTTTTTACTACATTCCGAAGGGCTCCAGGCTGCGGGCCAGGATGCCGTGAATTTGCGCGATGGCCATGCCGTAGTTCACAATGGGAACGCCGCAGGCCTCCGCGACCCGGATGCGGTGCTGCATGGCGGCCTCATTCAGCATACAGCCGCCGCAGTGGATCACCAGGGCGAAGCCCGACAGATCCTCCGGGAACTCGCCGCCGGATGTAAAGGAGAACTCCAGCTCCTTGCCGCTGTACTGCCGGACCCAGGCCGGGAGCTTTACGCTGCCGATGTCGCCGCACTGCCGGTGGTGGGTGCAGCCCTCGGAGATCAGCACCCGGTCCCCGTCCTTCAGCCGTGACAGGGCTTTTGCCCCAGCCGCCAGGGCAGAAAGCTGGCCCTTGTAGCGGGCGAAGAGAATGGAGAAGGAAGTCAAAGGAAGGGAGGCGGGCACCAGGGGGGAAACCCGGCCAAAGGCCTGGGAATCCGTTACCACCAGCCGGGGCGGCGTCTTGAGATCATCCAGCAGGGCCGGAAGCTCCTCCACCTGGCAGCAGATGGGGACGCAGTGCAGGTCCAGCAGCTCCCGGAGAGTCAGCTGCTGGGGGAGGATCAGACGGCCCTTGGGGGCGCTCTCGTCGATGGGGATCACCAGCACGACCCTGTCGCCGGGCTCCACCAGATCCGCCAGGATGAAGCGATTCCCGGAGCTGGGAGCCAGGGCGGCCAGACGCTCCTTGAGCTCGTTGACGCCTTCGCCTGTCAGCGCCGAGACGTAAACGGGCTCCGCGCCCTTCGAGCGGTCCTTCCGCGTCTCTGGGGAAGCGGAGAGCAGATCGCTCTTGTTGGCCGCCGGGATCACGGGGATATTGCGGGCCTTCAGCCGCTCCAGCAGCGCGCAGTCCTCCCGGCTCATGCCAAGAGCGGCGTCGTAGACCAGCACGGCGATATCCGTTTTCGCCAGAACCTGGTTGGTCTTTTCCACTCGAAGCTGACCCAGTTCCCCCTCGTCGTCATAGCCCGGGGTGTCGATGATGACCACCGGCCCCAGGGGCAGCAGCTCCATGGCCTTCTGCACCGGGTCGGTGGTGGTGCCCTTTACGGGGGACACCACCGCCAGACTCTGACCGGTAACGGCGTTTACCAGGCTGGATTTGCCCGCGTTCCGCTTGCCGAAGAAGGCGATGTGCAGCCGCTCGGCGGATACGGTCTGATTCAGATCTGCCATATCAGAACCGGAAGTCGCGGGCGTCGGAATGCTTGATGGCCTCGATGTGCTCCGCGGCAATCTCCCGGACCCGGTCTCTGGGGATCTTTTTCAGCTCCTCCTCCACCATCCGGAAGCCGATCTCCTTGGTCTCCGGGCTGGCGTAGTCCACCAGGTACTCGGTGAGGGTCATCAGGGCGTTGGGGTGGCAGCAGTTGAGGATCTGGCCGGATTTGCAGAGACTCATGAAGCGGTCCCCGGTGCGGCCCTCCCGATAGCAGGCGGTGCAGAAGGAGGGAATGTGGCCGTTTTCCATGAGCCAGCGCACCACCTCATCCAGGGAGCGCTGGTCGGAGACGTCAAACTGCTCGGTGTCGTGGGGCCGCTCGTCGGCGCTGTAGCCCGCGTAGCCGCCCACCGAGGTCCGGGAGCCGCCGCTGACCTGGCTGACGCCCAGCCGCAGCAGCTTGGAACGGGTGGCCTCGGTCTCCCGGGTGGAGATGATGATGCCGGTGTAGGGCACCGCGAGACGGATGCAGGCGGTGATCTTGGCAAACATCTCGTCGGAGATGGAATTGTTGAACTCCTCGGGGTCAATGTCGTCGGCGGGCTTCACCCGGGGAACGGAGATGGTGTGGGGACCCACGCCGTGAACGGCCTCCAGATGCTCCGCGTGCATCAGAAGCCCCGCGAACTCGTAGCGGTAGAGCTCCAGGCCGAAGAGCACGCCCAGGCCCACGTCGTCGATGCCGGCCTCCATGGCCCGGTCATGGGCGGAGGTGTGGTAGTCGTAGTCATGCTTGGGGCCGGTGGGATGGAGCTTCAGGTAGCTCTCCTTGTGGTAGGTCTCCTGGAAGAGAATGTAGGTGCCGATTCCCGCGTCCTTCAGCTTTTTGTAGTTCTCCACCGTGGTGGCGGCGATGTTCACGTTCACCCGGCGGATGGCGCCGTTCTTATGCTTGATGGAGTAGATGGTGTTGATGCACTCCAGAATGTACTCAATGGGGTTGTTCTTGGGGTCCTCGCCGGCCTCAATGGCCAGACGCTTGTGGCCCATATCCTGCAGGGCGATAACCTCCTGCCGGACCTCCTCCTGGGTCAGCTTCTTCCGGGCAATGTGCTTGTTCTTCAGGTGATAGGGGCAGTATACGCAGCCGTTGACGCAGTAGTTGGAGAGATACAGGGGGGCAAAGAGGACGATGCGGTTGCCGTAGAAGGCCAGCTTGATCTCCTCCGCGATCTCGTAGATGCGCTCCAGCACCTGGGAATCCTCGCAGGCCAGCAGCACGGAGGCCTCCCGGTGGCTCAGACCCCGGCAGTGGCAGCCGTTGCCGTCCTTCACGGGACGGGCCTTCTCCAGGATCTCGTTGATCAGCTCCATATTGTTCTTGTTGGCGTCGGCGTAGGCCAGGGTCTCCCGGATCTCGGCGTCGTTGATGAATTCATCGGGGAGCATGGATTTGGGGTTGTAGACAGGCATGGTTTTTTCAGTTCCTTTCAGATTGTTTTCGGGTCTCCGCGGTCGGTCACGATCTCGTAGCCGATGGATGCCATCCGGGCGGAGAGACAGCCCCGGCATTGGGCGGATTCCTCGCCGGTGCAGATTTTGTTGTCGTAGAGCATGTATTTTTTCCGGACGCTGACGGGGGAGAGATTGGGCATCACCACGTTAGCGCCGGACTGGATGCCCTTCTCCCGGCCCAGGGGGTCCAGCGTCCCCAGGGCTGTGGTGGCGGGCAGCAGCAGATTCGGCTGAATCAGCCGCAGGATGGAGAGCAGATAGCAGCTCAGCTCCACGCTGCCCCCGGGCCGATCCCCGAAGGGGGTGTCCTTGTGGGGAATGAAGGGGCCGATGCCGCACATGGCGGGGTGAAATTCCTCGATGAATTTCAGATCCTTCGCCAGCTCCCGGGCCGTCTGACCGGGGGAGCCCACCATAAAGCCGCAGCCCACCTGATAGCCGATCTGCTTCAGCTCCCGCAGGCATTCCATTCGCCGGTCCCAGGACATGGCGGCAGGGTGGAGGCTTTCATAGTGGGACTTGTCCGCGGTCTCATGCCGCAGCAGGTAGCGGTCCGCCCCGGCGTCATAGAGCCGCTGATAGCTTTCCCGGCTCCGTTCCCCCAGAGACAGGGTAATGGCGCAGCCGGGGAACTCCGCCTTGATCTGCCGCAGCAGAGGCTCCAGAACCCCGTCGGTAAACCAGGGATCCTCGCCGCCCTGGAGGACGAAGGTACGGAAGCCCAGCGCCCAGCCCTCCCGGCAGCAGAGCAGGATTTCCTCCGGCGTCAGACGGTAGCGCTCTGCCTTGGGATTGCCCGCCCGGATGCCGCAGTAATAGCAGTTGTTCTTGCACCAGCTGCTGATCTCAATGAGGCCCCGCACGAAGACAGTGTTGCCGTAGACGGCCTTCCGGACCTGGACGGCCCGCTCCCGCAGATCGCCGGCCAGGGTCTCGTTCCGGCCCTCGATCAGCGCCCGGTACTCGGTCTCGGAGAGGGAATGTTCCCGCTCCAGCTTGTCGATCAGAAGAGACAGCTCAGGCATTGCCCATCACGTTGGAGTAGGCGGTCTTGGCGCTGACGCCGGGCAGCGCGCCGATCTTGCCGGAGAGGGAGGCAATCAGATCCTGGGGCCCATCCACGGCGATGCTGATGACGTTGATGTTCCGGGCCCGATAGGGGATGCCCATTCTTCCGATGATGATCTGGCCGTAGTCGTGAAGCAGGGCGTTGAGCTTTTCCACGGTTTCATTGTTTTCCACGATAATGCTGATGACGGCGACTCTGGTTTCCATAGGATTACCTCCAAAATAATAATAATAATAGTGGAAACAAAAACGGCCGCGTGCGAACGCGGCCGTAGCTTCCCCGTAACGCACCTTTCCCCCGGGCTTGCGCCCTCATGTCAGGATACGTGAATATTCTACATGAAAAACTGTATCTTGTCAACTGCTATTTTGGGTTTTTCAGCAAATCCCGCACCACGGCGGAGGCCAGAATCAGTCCCGCGGCGGGGGGGACAAAGGGAGAGCTGCCAGGGACGGAGCGGCGCTGATTGCCGTAGGCTTCGGGGCTGTCCGGGTCCGGGGCCGCGCTTGCCTCCGGCTCCGGCTGGAAGCGGGGGGCTGTGGGCTCCTCCCGGGAGTAGACCACCTTCAGATGCTCCACGCCCCGGCGGCGCAGCTCCTTCCGCATCACCCGGGCCAGGGGACAGACGGAAGTTTCGGAGATGTCCGCCAGCTCCAGCCGGGTGGGGTCCAGTTTGTTGCCGGTGCCCAGGGCGCAGATGATGGGCGTCCCCGCGGCCCGGCACTGCATCACCAGATCCAGCTTGCCGGTAACGGTGTCGATGCAGTCCACCACGTAATCATAGACGGAAAAATCGAACTGATCCCGGGTCTCGGGCAGGTAGAAGCACTGATACAGATTCAGTTGAATCGTGGGGTCAATGTCTCTGACCCTGGCCGCCGCGGCCTCCACCTTGGCCTGGCCGACGGTGCTGTGCAGGGCGATGATCTGCCGGTTCAGATTGGAGAGGGCCACCCGATCGTTATCGATGAGATCCAGCGCCCCGATTCCCGCCCGGGCCAGGGCCTCCACCACATAGCCGCCCACGCCCCCCAGACCAAAGACGGCCACCCGGGCCCCGCGCAGCCGGGCCAAGCCCTCCGCGCCAATGAGCATTTCTGTCCGGATTCGCTGATGCTCCATGGATTTTGCCTCCCGCTCTGCTGTTTTTTTCATTATAATCCCCCCGAACGCCTCTGTCAATCGCAAACAACGTTGATTATTTTGGAAAAACTGCTATAATATAGGCATCTATATATTGGAGGCGGATATGCAAAAGCTCTTTATTCATCTGAAGCCCTATCGCAGGGAGTGCGTCCTGGGGCCGCTGCTGAAGCTGGCGGAGGCCACCCTGGAGCTCTTTGTGCCGCTGATCGTGGCCGCGGTGATCGACCGGGGCATCGGCGGCGCTGATCGCGGCTATATCATTGGCATGAGTCTGCTGCTGGTGGGCCTGGGTCTGTTGGGGCTGGTTTTTTCTGTCACGGCTCAGTATTTCTCCGCCCGGGCGGCGGTGGGCTTCGTGACCCGGCTGCGCCACGCCCTCTACGCCCACGTGCAGCGTTTTCCCTACGCGACCCTGGACCGGGTCGGCATTCCCACGCTGATTACCCGCATGAGCTCCGATATGAACCAGGTGCAGACGGGGCTGAATCTGACCCTGCGGCTGCTGCTGCGTTCCCCCTTTGTGGTCTTCGGCGCCATGATCATGGCCTTCACCATCGACGCCTCGGCGGCCCTCTGGTTTGTGGCGGCCATTCCCGTGCTGGCGGTGGTGGTGTTCGGCGTGATGCTGCTGACCATGCCCATGTTCAAGCAGGTGCAGGAGCGGCTGGATCAGGTCCTGGGCAGCACCCGGGAGAATCTCAACGGCGTCCGGGTCCTGCGGGCCTTCCGCAAGGAGGAGGCGGAGTGCCGAAGCTTTGAAGCGCAGAACGCTCAGCTCACCTCCATGCAGCAGAAGGTGGGACGGGTCTCGGCTCTGATGAACCCATTGACCTATATCATCGTGAACCTGGCGGTGATCCTGCTGATCCGCACGGGCGCCCTGCGGGTCCAGGCGGGAATCCTGACCCAGGGCGCCGTGGTGGCCCTCTACAACTACATGTCCCAGATCCTGGTGGAGCTCATCAAGCTGGCGAATCTCATCATCAATCTCACCAAGGCCCTGGCCTGTGGAAAACGGATCCAGAGCATCCTGGATATCCAGGACGAGGAAATTGTGGATAAGACCCTGCCCGGCGGGGATTGCCATGTCCGGGTGGAGTTTGACCGGGCCGCCCTTCGCTACCAGGGGGCGGCAGGAGAGGCCCTGTCCGGGCTGAGCCTGCGGGCCATGCCGGGGCAGGTGATCGGCGTCATCGGCGGCACCGGCAGCGGCAAATCCACCCTGGTGAATCTGATCCCCCGCTTCTATGACGTCACCCAGGGCCGGGTACTGGTGGACGGAGCTGACGTGCGTTCCCAGGAGCCCGCCGCCCTGCGGCGGAAGATTGCCATAGTGCCCCAGAAGGCGGTGCTGTTCCGGGGCTCCATCCGGGATAATCTGCTCTGGGGCGCTCCGGAGCCCGCCTTCGGGGCAGCGGAGGACCGGGCGCAGATCTCCGACGAGGCGCTTCTATCCGCGGTGGAGACCGCCCAGGCCGCCGAGGTGGTGGCCGCCAAGGGGGGCCTGGACGGGCAGATCGAGCAGTTTGGCCGCAATCTCTCCGGGGGTCAGCGGCAGCGTCTCACCATCGCCCGGGCCCTGGTCCGCAGGCCGGAGATTCTGATTCTGGACGACAGCTCCTCCGCCCTGGACTTCGCCACCGACGCGGCCCTGCGGAAGGCGCTGCGGGGCCTGGAGTATCAGCCCACGGTGTTCCTGGTCTCCCAGCGCACCACGGCGGTGCGGCACGCGGATCAGATCGTGGTGCTGGACGAGGGCAAGGTGGTGGGCCTGGGAACCCACGACGAGTTAATGGACTCCTGCCCGGTCTACCGGGAAATTCACGAGTCTCAGTTCCGAAAGGAGGCGGCCCAATGAAACAGAACAGCAAGCAAAAGGCCGCCCCCGGCACCATGAAGCGGGTCTTGCAGGCCCTGCGGCCCTATCGGGGGCTGATCCTGCTCTCGGTGCTGTTTTCCACCGCCGCCGTGGCTCTGACCCTCTATCTCCCGGTGCTGGTGGGCCGGGCCATTGACCACATCGCAGGCCCCGGCAGGGTGGCCTTTGACGAAATCGGCAGCCTCCTGCTGGAGATTGCGCTGATTGCCGGGCTGACGGCTCTGGTGCAGTGGCTGGTCAGCGTCATCAACAACCGGGTCACCTACCAGGTGGTGCGGGATATCCGGGTCCGGGCCTTCCGGCATTTGCAGCGCCTGCCCCTGTCCTGGCTGGACGGCCAGAGCGTGGGCTCCGTGGTGAGCCGGATTATCACCGACGTCGATCAGTTTGCCGACGGCCTGCTGCTGGGCTTCACCCAGCTCTTCACCGGCGTCGTCACCATCCTGGGCACGCTGGTCTTTATGATCAGCATCAAGCCGCTGATTGCCGGGATCGTCATTGTTCTGACGCCCCTCAGCTTTGTGGTGGCCCGCTTCATCGCCTCCCACACCCACCAGTACTTCCTGGATCAGAGCAAGACCCGGGCGGAGCAGACTGCCTACGTGGATGAGCTGCTGGGCAATCAGAAGGTGGTCAAGGCCTTTGGCCGGGAGGAGCGCAGCGTCACAGATTTTGACGAGATCAACGACCGGCTGGAGGGCACTTCCCTGAAAGCTATTTTCTTCTCCTCCCTCACCAATCCCTGCACCCGCTTCGTCAACTCCGTGGTCTACGCCGCGGTGGTGCTGACAGGCGCTCTGCTCTGCGTCTCCACCGCCGGAACCGCCGCGGCCTTCACCGTGGGCAGCCTCTCGGCCCTGCTGGCCTACGCCAACCAGTACACCAAGCCCTTCAACGAGATCAGCGGCGTGGTGACGGAGTTCCAGAACGCCCTGGCCTGCGCCGGACGGATCTTCGAGCTCATGGATCAGCCTGCCGAAACCCCGGATCCCCCGGAGGCAGTGAACCTGGGGCAGGCCAGGGGAGAGGTGGCCCTGGAAGAGCTTTGCTTCTCCTACGACAAGAGCAAGCCCCTCATTGAAAATCTGAGCTTTACCGCCAAGCCCGGCCAGCGCGTCGCCATCGTGGGCCCCACCGGCTGCGGCAAGACCACCCTCATCAATCTGCTCATGCGCTTCTATGACAGCGACGGCGGGGCCATCCGGGTGGACGGCAAGGAGCTGCGGGAGCTGACCCGGGAGAGCCTGCGGGCCAACTACGGCATGGTGCTTCAGGAGACCTGGCTGCGCTCCGGCACCATCCGGGAAAATCTGACCCTGGGCAAGCCCGACGCCACAGACGCGGAGATCGAGGCCGCCTGCCGGGCAGCCCACGCCCACAGCTTTATCCGTTTGCTGCCCCAGGGCTATGACACCGTAATCGGGGAGGACGGAGGCATGCTCTCCCAGGGCCAGAAGCAGCTGCTGTGCATTGCCCGGATCATGCTCTGCCTGCCCCCCATGCTGATTCTGGACGAGGCCACCTCCTCCATCGACACCCGCACGGAGATCCGCATTCAGAAGGCCTTTGCCGCTATGATGCGGGGCCGCACCAGCTTCATCGTGGCCCACCGCCTGTCCACCATCCGGGAGGCGGACGTGATCCTGGTGATGAAGGATGGAAAGGTCATCGAAATCGGCAATCATGAGCGTTTGCTGGCAGCCGGGGGCTTCTACGCGAAGCTGTACAACAGTCAGTTTGAGCAATAAAAAACCGCAGGAACGGGAGAGGCTGTGGCCTCTCCCGTTCCTGCGCTTCTGTGATTGAGCAGGTTTATTCGTGACCGATCTCCACAGACCAGCCCTCGGGGCCCTTGGCGCGGCCCCACTGGATGTCGGTGAGGGTCTTGTAGGCGTAGAGGGAGATGGGTCCGATCTTGCCGTCGTTGATCTTCATCACCTTGTCGCCCCACTCCAGCTGACCCACAGGGGAGATGACGGCGGCGGTGCCGGTGCCGAAGACCTCCTGGAGCTTGCCGGCGTCGTAGGCGTCCGCAATTTCCTGGATGGCGATTTTCCGCTCGGTGACCTTGTAGCCCTTGTCCCGCAGGATCTGGATCATGGACATCCGGGTGATGCCCGGGAGGATGGAGCCGTCCAGCTCAGGCGTCAGCACCTCGCCGTCCACCACGAAGAAGATGTTCATGGCGCCGACCTCGCCCACGTACTTCTTCTCCACACCGTCCAGCCACAGCACCTGGGAGTAACCCTTCTCATGGGCGATGGACTGGGCCTTCATGGAGGAGGCGTAGTTGCCGCCGGTCTTGGCAAAGCCGGTGCCGCCGCGCACAGCCCGGACGTACTCTTCCTCAACGTAGATGGGCACGGGCTGCAGGCCGTTGGCGTAGTAGGCGCCGGAGGGGGAGAGGAGCACGCAGTAGATGTAGTTGTCGGCCTCCTTGACGCCCAGCTTGGCCTCGTTGCCGATGATGAAGGGACGGATGTACAGGGAGGCTTCCTTGTCCTCGGGGATCCAGTCCTTGTCCAGCAGCACCAGCTCCTTCAGGGACTCGATGCAGAAGTCCACGTCCAGGGCGGGGATGCAGAGGCGCTCGTTGGAGCGGTTCAGCCGCTTGAAGTTTTCCTCGGGCCGGAACAGCAGGATGCGGCCGTCCTCAGCGCGGTAGGCCTTCATGCCCTCGAAGGTCTCCTGGGCGTAGTGGAAGCAGGTGGCTGCGGGGCTCAGGGAGATGGGGCCGTAGGGGACGATGCGGGCGTCATGCCAGCCGATGCCGCGGGTGTAATCCATCAGCAGCATGTGGTCGGTGAACACGGAGCCGAAGCCCAGCTTCTGGCCCTTGGCGGGCTTTGCCTTGGGGGCAGTGGTTTTGGTAATGGTAAGACCTTTCACGATGATTACTCCTTTTCGACGGGCACAGGGGACGGTTCTCTGTGCTGAGGGTATTGTGTTTTGGAAGGGGATCCACGCACAGAGAACCGTCCTCCGTGCCTCGGATGATTGTTCAGTCCAGCGGGATGTGGAAGGCCCGCATGGTGTTGATGATGTGCAGATACATGGCGGTTTTGGCTCCCTCGGGGTTGCGGTCCCGCAGATAGTCCATCAGAACCCGGTGGTCGTGGAGGGTCATTTCCGACACCTCCGGAGACTCGTTGGCCAGGATAATGCCCTGGTGAATCGCCCGATTGAAGATGGGCAGCAGGGCGGTGATGAACTGATTGTGGGTGGCGGAGGCGATGGAGTTATGAAACTTCTGCTCGCCCTCGTCCCAGAGGGGATCCCGGCGGCGGATCATCTGCTCGTCCAGCTCGCCGTAGCGGAAGATGGTGCGCAGCTCCTCGTCACTGGCCCGGAGGCAGGCGTAGTAGGCCGCCTGGGGCTCAAACATCAGCCGCATCTCGTAGAGCTCCTTGGTGGTGACGTTGGTGTTCTGAATTTTCAGCACGTCGTAATCCGCGTGGATGCTCTTGCTCTGGGTGACGAAGGTGCCGATGCCGCGCCGGGCCTCCACCAGGCCCCGGGTGGAGAGGATCCGCAGCGCCTCCCGCAGGGTGGTGCGGCTGACGTGCAGCTCCTCGGCCAGCTCCAGCTCTCCGGGCAGCTTTTCTCCCGGCTGGAAGCGGCGCTTGGCGATCATTTCGGTGAGCTGGTCCGCGATCCGGACCGGCAGTGCGTTTCCGGCGGGGGGCATGTCGATCCCTCCTCAGAAGCTCATTTCTTTCAGATTTTCCGCAATCTCCACGGGGAAGGGGAGGAGGTCCAGAATTTGCTTCCGAACGTCGATTCCCTTGGCAACCTCGGTGAGCACCAGACCCTTCTCACCCAGGCGGAAGACGCAGCGCTCGGTGACGTAGGTAATGCTTTGCCGGTTCTCATGGGCGTTCCGCGCGGAGAAGCTCAGGGCGGTGACCTGGGGCGCGAACTTCAGGAACTTGCCCTCCTTCAGAATGTGCAGGCCCGCCTCATCCTGGGCGATCTCCAGACCGCCCGCGGTAAAGGTGGTGCAGAAGACCACCCGGGGAGTAAACTGGGTAATGTTGATGAAGCCGCCGATGCCGGAGAGCTTCTTGGGGTTGTAGTGGCCGTTGACGTTGCCTTCCGCGTCCACCTCCAGCGCGCCGATGAAGCAGATATCCAGACCGCCGCCGTCATAGAGGTCAAACTGCTCGGCGGTGGTGACCACAGCCTGGGCGCCCATGGCGGCGCCGAAGGCCAGGCCGCCCATCGGCAGGCCCTTCATGGAGCCGGCCTCCACCGTGAGGGCCACCTTGGGCAGCATTCCGTTCCGGGCGGCCTCCACCGCCACGAATTCGGGAGCGCCCACGCCGATGTTTACCACGTCGCCCTCCTTCAGCTCCTTTGCCGCCCGGCGGGCGATGAGCTGCTTGGCGAAGTCCTTGGGGTTGGTGGAGGCGTGGCTCTTGGCGTATTCCACCAGGGCCTCGTCCGTCATGGGAACGTCGCCGGTGAACTTGGGATCGGAGCCGGGGATGCCCTGGATCTGGGTCTGCTCCGGGGTGAGGCAGATATAGTCCACCAGCACGGCGGGGATGGAAATCTCAATGGGACGGCGGGGGCTGTCCAGGACCTTTTCCACCTGGACGATGACGATGCCGCCCCTGCGCTTGGTGGCCTGGGCGATGGAGAGGGGATCTCCGATCACCGGCTCGTTCTCCATGGAGATGTTGCCCCGGCTGTCGGCGCTGGAGGCCTTGATCAGGGCCACGTCCGGCTCCGGCACGGCGTATTTCAGATGCCGCTTGCCGTTGATCCAGATCTCCTCCACCAGCTCCTGCTTGGAGCGCGCGTTGAGCTGATAGCCCTTGTATTTCGGATCCACAAAGAGGTTCAGACCTGCGTCGGAAATCACAAAATCGTGACCGGCGGCAGCGGCCCGCACTGCGTGGGACATGACGCCGAAGGGCAGGTTATAGGCCTCGATCTTGTTGTCCAGCACCATCTGGGCGGTGATGGGCATGGAGGCGTAATGGCTCAGATACAGGGTCTTCACAGCGCCCATGGTGATGATCTGCTCGCAGACCGTGTTGGGAGCCCAGCCACCGAGACCGGCGGTGCAGTAGATGCTCAGATCCCTGGGATGACCCTCGGCCTTGAAGCGCTCGTTCAGGGCGGCGGAGAGCTGCTCGCAGTTGTACATCCCCAGAAAGTTGTTGTAGATCAGGGTGTCTCCGTCGCGGATCAGCTTCACAGCCTCGGCGGCGGAAATATACTTCGGCATAAGGTTTCCTCCCTTTGGTTCTGCAGGGCGGCCGGCGGCCCGACCGCCCTGCAGCGGATTATTCGATGCAAGAAGCGCCGCGCTTCAGAGCCTCGCGGTTCAGGGGGATCAGCTTGGCCTTGCGCTCACCCAGCTTCTCCAGCAGGGCCTCCAGGACGGTCTCAATGTCCACGCACTTAGACTTGCCGATGTAGGCGCCCAGCATGATCATGTTGGAGACCTTGGGGTTGCCCAGCTCGGTGGCGATCTCGGTGCAGGGGACGTAGTAGGCGTTCACGTCTGTGCGCTTGACCTTAATGTCGATCATGGAGGAGTTGACGAAGATGGAGCCGCCGGGAACCACAGCGTCCTCAAACTTCTCCAGAGAGGGGCGGTTCATGACGATCAGAGAGGTGGGACGGGTGACCAGGGGGGAGTCGATCTCCTCCTCCGAGAGCATGACGGAGCAGTTGGCGGTGCCGCCGCGCATCTCCGGGCCGTAGGAGGGGATCCAGGAGGTGTTCTTGCCCTCCTTCATGCCGGCAGCCGCCAGCAGCTGGCCCATGAGCAGAACGCCCTGGCCGCCGAAGCCCGCGAAAATATTTCTTTCAACCATGACTTATACCTCCTTAAAAGTGCCCAGAGGATAGTAGGGGATCATGTTGTCCTGCAGCCAGTCCATGGCCTCGGCAGGAGACTTGCCCCAGTTGGTGGGGCAGGGAGACAGGACCTCCACCAGGGAGAAGCCCTTGCCCTCGATCTGGCACTGGAAGGCCTTCTTGATGGCGGCCTTGGTCTTGCGGATGTTGGCCGCGTTGTTCAGCGCGCAGCGGGCGATGTAGGCAGAGCCGTTGATGGTGGAGAGCATCTCCGCGATGCGGATGGGCTCGCCGCAGTGCTCCTTCTGGCGTCCGTAGGGGGAGGTGGTGGTGACCTGGCCCACCAGGGTGGTGGGGGCCATCTGGCCGCCGGTCATGCCGTAGATGGCGTTGTTGATGAAGATGGTGGTGATCTTCTCGCCCCGGTGGGCGGCGTGGACGATCTCCGCGGTGCCGATGGAGGCCAGGTCGCCGTCGCCCTGATAGGTGAAGATGTACTTATCGGGGTGGACCCGCTTGAAGCCGGTGGCAACAGCGGGGGCGCGGCCGTGGGCAGCCTCGTACATATCCACGTTCATATAGTTGTACATGAACACCGCGCAGCCGACAGGGGCCACACCGGCGCTCTTTTCCTGAATGCCCAGCTCCTCAATGACCTCGGCCACCAGGCGGTGCACGATGCCGTGACCGCAGCCGGGGCAGTAGTGGAAGGGAACGTCCGTCAGGACGGGAGTTTTCTGAAACACAACTGCCATTCTTATGCCCTCCTCATGATCTTCATAACGCGCTCAGCAATCTCTTCCGCGGTGGGAATGATGCTGCCGCCCTTGCCCATGAATTCCACGGGCTTCTCGCCGTTGACGGCCAGGCGAATGTCCTCCACCATCTGGCCGTTGGAGATTTCCACCGTCAGCGCCCCCTGGACGGAGTCCTGGGCAATGACGTCGTGGACCTCCTTGCTGGGGAAGGGCCACAGGGTGATGGGCCGCACCAGGCCGCACTTGACGCCTTTTTCCGCCAGAATGCGGACGGCAGCCTTGCAGACGCGGGCCACGGTGCCGTAGGCACAGAGCATGAACTCGGCGCCCTCGGCCTTGTAGGTTTCCACCATGACCTCGTTCTTGCGAATCTCGTCATAGCGGGCGTTGAGCCGGGTCATCAGGTCGTCCAGCACCTCGGTCTCGATGTACAGGGAGTTGATGACGGCCCGGGGACGGTCCCCCTTGGGATCCCAGCCCTGGCAGGCCCAGGGCTTATCGGGCATGGTGGGATTGTCGTTCATCTTCAGCTCCACAGGCTCCATCATCTGGCCGATGAGGCCGTCCGCCAGGATGATGACGGGGGTGCGGTACTTGTCGGCGGTGTCAAAGGCCTTGGGCATCAGATCACAGGTCTCCTGGATGGAAGAGGGGGCGTAGACCACGCAGTGGTAATCGCCGTGGCCGCCGCCCTTGGTGGCCTGGAAGTAGTCGCCCTGGGAGGCCTGGATATTGCCGAGGCCGGGGCCGCCGCGCATCATGTTGACGATAACGCAGGGGACCTCCGCGGCAGCGCAGGTGGAAATGCCTTCCTGCTTCAGGGAGATTCCGGGGGAGGAAGAGGAGGTCATGGCTCTGGCGCCGGCGCCGCCCGCGCCGTAGACCATGTTGATGGCCGCCAGCTCAGATTCGGCCTGCAGGAAGCAGCCGCCTACCTGGGGCATCCGGCGGGACATGTACTCGGGAATATCGTTCTGCGGGGTGATGGGATAGCCGAAGAAAAAGCGGCAGCCCGCCTGGATTGCGGCTTCGGCAATGGCCTCGCAACCCTTCATCAGTTTCTTAGCCATACACGGTTCCTCCTTATTTCTCGATGATGATGGCAACGTCCGGGCAGGTCATTGCGCAGGACAGGCAGCCGATGCATTCCTCCGGATGGGCCACCTCAACCGGGTAGTAACCCTTTACGTTCAGATGGCTCGTCTGGGGTGCCAGCACGCCCTTGGGACACAGACGCACGCAAAGGCCGCAGCTCTTGCAGACGTCCTCTTGGATGATGACTTTAGTCATGGCATTTCCTCGCTTTCGTTTATTGTTTGAATTGGTTGACGAGACCAATAAAACGACTTGACAGGGATCAGGGATCAAGGATCCGAGATCAGGGTGGGATAAGGGTGTAGGGACAAGCCTTGCTTGTCCGCCGATCATTTGCATGGGAGCTTGTTACAGCCCTTCCTTCAGGAATTTGTCCCAGCTTCTGTGCATCATGATTTCGATGGGTTGATACTTGCCGATATAAGCCGGATCCAGGTCGTGGGCCTTTGCATATTCCTCAAAGGAACGCAAAACCTCCGGCGTGCCGCAGGTGCCCCAGACGGGGATCCCGGTCTCGCGGGAGAGGGCCTTGACCAGCTCGTAGCCCTGCAGCAGATGGCTCAGCTCCGTTTCTCCCGCCAGATTGGCGTTGTTGACGATGCCGGTGATGTCCATGCGGGAGACGTACTGGATCTTGTACAGAGTGTCCAGGGCGCTCTCCAAATCCGCGGCGGTGGGCCGCAGGGGATTCACCACAAAAAGAACCTTGACCTTGTCCGGGGGAATCTGCGCGAAGCGGGGCTTGTACTGCCCCAGGGCGATGGAGCCCACGTCGTCGCCGCCGATGTCAAAGATCACCGTGCCCTCGCCGGGGGCGAAGGCGGAATAAACCCGGGCGGAGAGGGACATGATCTCGATCTTCTCCAGGGCGAAGGGGGGCATAATCAGCTCCACACCGGCAGGGGAGAGCACGTCGCCGCGCTCGCTGACCCGGAAGTAGGGATTGATGACGTCCAGATCCACCACGGTGCAGGGGCCCTTCTTCGCTTTTTCCAGCGCGAGGTTCAAAACCAACTCGCTTTTGCCGCTGCCGAAGCTGCCCGTCAGCACCCAATACTCTTTCACAGAAGCGTCCTCCTTGTAAGATGTCAGACAACTTATCAAAGCTGTCCAACCTATAGCTCTATTCTAACAAATCTATATGGAAATGTCAATCCGAATTTGGGCAAAATTCATTAAAATAAAGAACAATCTCAACGAATCCGGACGTAGCTGCTGCCCTCCCGACTGTTTCGCAATCCATTCATAAATGAAAAAACCTCGTCAAAAGACGAGGTTTTTCATGTATAAGAGCGTACAAACGTACATTTTTCGAGGTAGCATAGAAAGAAAGACAAAATAGTGTACCGGTGAAACCCGGCATCCAGGTATCTATGCATTCTGAAGCTCATGCTCCAGCACATCTGCATAAAGCTGTACAACCGGCCCCAATTCTTTCAGCCAAAGTATGATATCCGCCCTGTCTTTGAAGGAAGATGGGTTTTTCCGGATTTCGAGCGTTTTTCGCAGCGGTGCATCATCCGAAAAAAGATGCTCCTCCAGCGCCCAAAATCCTGCTTGTGTTTTGGAAATAACATCATCAAATCTCAGGGTGTAAATACACCGGGCGATATCCAGAAGCCATCCGCACGAATAAAGGCTTTCGTTTGTTTGAACGGCATACTTTCGGATCGCGTCATAATGCCCTCGCACCGCGCTTATCAATTCTTCTCTGCCCGGCGCGGGAAGAATCCACGCTTTGTCTCCATAAATCGGCTTGCTGTACTTAGCAAGTTCAAACAAAGAGAAAACGTCCGGTTTATATCGGTCAGTTACCCTTTGCCCGCTCGTTCCCCAATAGACCAATCTTTGAAAGGATCGGCTGCAGTATTCGTACAGATTGGCAATAACGCCCTCGAAAGAGCGGTAATACGGGTTATCCGGCTCTGCTTTAAGCATGTTCTGCCTGAGCATCAGCAGTTTTTCTGCCTGATTCTCGGAAATCGGTCCGTCAATCAGCGTAACAAAATCAATATCGCTCCATCCCTGCTGAAAGTCATTCAATACCACACTTCCGTATAGCCACGCGCCGTAAACATGCCCGTCTGCCCTTGAATCGATTTCATGCATCATCTTGTGAATCGCCTGAAGCATAGTTCTCCTCCAAACGCCGGTTTGTCAATTTGATTTAAGGTTCTGTTTGGCGGTTCTGCAGAATGAGATCAGAATTGTAAAGTGATGTTTGCGCCGACAGCGCAAGTGATGCAGTTTTCTTTGCAAACAGTGATGTATTGCGGCTGTGCCGCAAAGTGATGTGATGTGTTCCGCTTTTACGCGCCGAAGGCGCACATCACGCACGAAGTGCACATCACTTGCGAAGCAAACATCACGTTCCGCGAGAGCGGAACATATCGTTCAAAAAACGCCTTTTGTCGGTAGACAAAAGACGTTTTTTGCTGGCGGAGTGGGAGAGATTCGAACTCTCGCGCGCTTTTTAGACGCCTACTCCCTTAGCAGGGGAGCCCCTTCGGCCTCTTGGGTACCACTCCGAATATGATTACGATATGAATCGGAAAGCTCATTTGGCGGAGAGAGTGGGATTCGAACCCACGGCCCGTTGCCGGGTCACCGGTTTTCAAGACCGGCTCCTTAAACCGCTCGGACATCTCTCCGAATTTGCTCAATTAAGATATCACATTTTCCGCAGTTTGTCAAGGATGAATTTCCGATTGACAAAGACAAGCCGTCATGATAAAGTGGAAATCGGATAAACCGAAGCTCAGACGGAAAGGAGACGGTCCGATGTTCAAGGGAATCGCCCGCACAAAATGGCTGCTGATCGCGGCCGCTCTGGTCCTGGCCCTGCTCTGCGAGCTGCTGCTTTTCAACGGCAAGGCCCTGCTCACCCTGGGCAAGGAATGGACGGCCCTGCCGGAGCCCACGGTCAGCGACAATATGGCGGAGGGGAAGCCCGCCTACGTCGGCTTCTATGAGCTGGACCGGGAATTCCGCTGGCTCCACCTGCTGGCGGAGGTCCGCAGCGCCCAGGGGCAGACCGTGCCCACGGAGCTCACCGTCTATCTTTCCGACGAGGGACACAAGGAGTACTATAAGGCGGGCAGCCTTTCCTACACCGGGGAGCACGATAAGGGCTCCTATTTCCGGATCAATTCCTACGGAAAGATCTACGGACTGCGGATCCAGGCGGAGGCCCCCGAGGCGGGGAGCAGCGTGAAGCTGTTTTGCGCAGAGATCGACGGCAGCATACCCTTCCGGGTTTCCGTCCCCCGGATCTGTGGGATTTGGGTCCTGCTGCTGCTTCTGTATGGGCTGCGGCCCTCCTCCGGCCTGTATGACAACCGGGTCTGGAACCGGCGCCCCTGGGGGAAGGCCGTCTGCGTGCTGCTGCTGTTGCTTCTGGAGCTGGGAACGCTCTTTACCCTGGCCAAGAGCAGCGGCTCCATGGTGAAGATTCCGGAGGAGCCCAGGTGGCGTCACCATCAGCAGTACGCCAGGCTGGCCCGGGCCCTGGCGGAGGGGAAAACCTGGATAGACGACGAGACGGACGCCCCGGCGCTGGAGCTGCTGGGACAGATGGAAAATCCCTACGATTACGCAGCCCGCCGCGCCCTGTTTCAGGAGAAGCAGCTCAGCGCCCCCTGGGACACGGCCTATTATAACGGACATCTCTACGTCTACTTCGGCGTGGTGCCGGTGCTGCTGGCCTACCTGCCTTACCATTTGCTGACAGGCGGGGATCTGCCCACCTGGTGCCTGGCAGCGGCGGCGGCCTTCTTCGTGGTTCTCTCCGCCTTCCTGTGTATGCGTGCCGTTGTGCGGCGGTATTTCCCCAAAACGCCCTTTCCGGTCTATCTGCTGTTCTGCCTGCTGCTGGGCAATGCCACCGGCGTCCTGTACTTTGCCCTGGAGCCCAGCTTCTACCTCGTCCCGGCGTATTTTGCCCTGGGCCTTGCCCTCTGCGCCCTGGCCCTGTGGCTTTCCGCGGCCCGGCGCTGGGCCCTGGAGCAGGGCGCGCCCCTGCCCGCGGCGGAGGCCGAAGCATGCTGCTTCAGAGAGCCGTCCCGGGGGAAGCGTCCCGGCGGGATCGGCCTTCGGATCCTGTCCGGCAGCCTCTGCGCCGCTCTGGTGGCGGGCTGCCGTCCCCAGTTTTTGGTTTTCTCCGCCCTGGCCCTGCCCATTTTCCTGCCTCTGATCCGTCGGAAGCGGGGAGCGGCCCTTTTGGGCAGAGCGCTGCTCTTTACCATGCCCTATCTTGCCGTGGCGCTTCCGCTGATGTACTATAACGCCGTCCGCTTCGCCTCTCCCTTTGATTTCGGCGCCAACTACAATCTCACCACCAACGACATGCCCCACCGGGGCTGGAACTGGGCGCGGCTGCCCGACGGGATCTGGGCCTACCTGCTCCGGACGCCGGATCTGCGGCTGCAATACCCCTATTTTTTCCCCTCCGCCACAAATCCGGTCTATATGGGAAAGACCGTCGCGGAGCCCATGTTCGGCGGCGTGCTGCTGATCTGCCCCTTCCTCTGGTCCCTGTCAGGCCTGGGGCGGGCCAGGGCTGCCCTGCGGGGGAAGCGGGCCTGGCTGCTGACCCTGCTGCCCCTGGGCTTGAGCCTGATCGTCCTCGCCGCGGATACGGAAATGGCCGGGATACTCTGGCGCTATACCGCTGACTTCCTGGCGCTGCTGTATCTGCCCGCCGCCTTTGTGTATCTGAGCCTGCTGGAGAACTGCGGCCCCCGGGGCCGGAAGCGACTGCTGGCCTTTCTCCTGGCCGCGGCGCTGCTGACGCTGCTGAGCTGCCTGCTGATCTCCATCAGCTCCGGCAGCATCCAAAGCCGGGCTCCGGAGAGCTATTACCGGCTGAAGGACCTGCTCAGCTGGGGCTGAGCAGACCGCTCGCCGGGAAGCCGGAGGAGGGGACGAGCCCCTTCCTCCGGCTTCTCTCTTTTCTCAAATTCGGCAGAATCATGTTTTTTTGAAAATCGGAAAAGTTTTGCTTGATTTTTCAAAATTATGTGATATAATACCATGCGTACGGAGGCTTAGCTCAGCTGGTTAGAGCGCCTGCTTCACACGCAGGAGGTCACTGGTTCGAGTCCAGCAGTCTCCACCAGAGAAAAGCCGCAGCTGCGGCTTTTTCTTTTTTTCATCATGTTACCCAAGCTGTGCGCGCAAAAGGAGTCGGCGTCATGATCGAGGAAGGCCATATTTCCTATCTGGACTATCGGAGCTATTACCGGGTTACCGGACCCGTGCGCAGAAAAAAGCCCCCGCTGCTGCTGCTCCACGGCGGGCCGGGATCCACCCATAACTATTTTGAGGTGCTGGACCGCCTGGCCGAGGAGGATGAACGACAGCTCATCAGCTATGACCAGCTGGGCTGCGGAGCGTCCTGGGTGGAGGGCCATCCGGAGCTCTGGACCATGGAGACCTGGATCGGCGAGCTGAAGGCCGTCCGCCGGGCCCTGGGGCTGGAGGAGCTCGTCCTGCTGGGCCAGTCCTGGGGCGGAATGCTGCTTTTGGAGTACATGTGCCGCCATGAGCACAGCGGCGTCAAGGGCATCGTGCTCTCCAGCACCCTGCCCTCCAGCCGGCTCTGGGGGCAGGAGCAGGCCAGAATGATCCGGCAGCTGCCGGAGTCCATGCAGGCGGCGATCCGCTCCGCCGTGGCCCGCAATCGCTATGATTCCCTCCGCTACAAGCAGGCGGAGGCGCGGTATATGGAGCTGCACTGCGCCGGAGCCTTCGGCCCGGAGGCGCCGGAATGCCTGACCCGCCCGAAGCGGAAAGGGGAGGAGAGCTATCTGGTGGGCTGGGGTCCCAATGAGTTTACCCCCACCGGCACGCTGAAGGACTTCGACGTGACGGATCTGCTCTCCGGCATCGAGGTGCCGGCGCTGATCATCAGCGGCGGCAACGATCTTTGCACCCCCTACATCGCCAAAACCATGTATGACCGGATCCCCAATGCCCGCTGGGAGCTGTTCCGGGACTGCCGCCACATGTGCTTTGTGGAGGACACGGAGCGCTATATAAGCCTGCTCAAGCAGTGGATGAACGAGCTGAACTGAATCAAGCCAAAAATGAAGGCGCGGAGCTGATCCGCGCCTTCATTTTTGCTGTTTGAGGGCCTCGTAGCGTGCGTCGGCCAGATCGAAATCCTCCACGCGCAGGCAATGAAGATACCGATACAGGGGGCCGGGGTTGTCCAGGGTCTGAACGAAGATTTGTCTGCACTGATACATCAGACAGAGCCTGCCCAGATCCGGCAAATAGGTGCAGTAGTCGCTGAAGCGCACGGCCAGCAGCGTGTCCACCTCCGGCGGCAGGGTCAGAAGCAGGGTTTTCATCAGCTCCAGAGAGGTTGCGGAATCACAGCGCACCCGAACACTGCGCAGCACGGCGATTTTGTTGCTCTCGCAGTATTCCCGGCAGAGCGTCTCCTGGCGTTCGGCGTTCAGGAAATCGGATATACGCGGATCGTCCCGGGCATAGAGAACAGCGAGCTTGAAGCGCTTCGGTACACAGTATCGCATCGTGTTCTACCTCCGTTTGATGGATTCCGTTCTGATTATATACGATATATCAGAAAAATGGAATACGTTTGTGAAAAAATTATGAAATTTTCCGGGCATGCGTGAGGGCAAAGCCCCATAGGATAGGGCAGAAGGGAGACGATGGGATGCGATTTGGTATGAGAACCAGGAGCCGAAGGGGAGCCCTGCGAGGCGGCCTGCTGCCGGGGCTGCTGGCGGGTGTCGTGCTGTTTACCCTGCTGCTGAGCCTCCTGGCGGCGCTGATCTCCAAGGGGAGCCTGGCGCCGGAGGGGGGCAGCCTGCCGCTAAAGCTTGCCTTCGGGGCGGCGGTCATGCTGGCCTGCCGGATCACGGTGCGGGGCGCCGAGCGGCGAAAGCTGCAGTGGAGCTTTATGTGCGCGGCCATAATGTCGGCGGGAGTCCTGCTGCCGGGACTGCTCCTGGGTGGGGAGGGGTCGACGCCCGCCGCGGTCTGCGCAATCGCGGTTCTGGCCGCGCTGCTTGCCGCGGTGCTGGGCAGCGCCCGGAGGAGCTTGGGGAATTTGTGCTTATTGCCGATATTGTAATTTCCGGGATTTCGGAGCGGGATTTCTATATATTGTAGTAGAAAGCCTTGTGCAACTACCATCTCTTGGATGGGTTCATAAGTTAACATAACATTATTTACATAATATCTGTCAATAATTCACAAAAAATGTGTGTTTGGAGAAAAAGGCTTGAAAAGTCAGCATATTTCGTGTATATTATCATAGCATCCAATGAATGGTAATGGTCAAAATAACGCCTTTTGCCGAAACAAGCCTTTTCGCTCCGAACATCGCGCTGTGACGAAAGGAGCGTTTATGGCAAAAATCCTGTCGGCAAGCCGTTATTTCCGCGACGCGGAGCCCCAGCAGCGGCAGATTCTGTTCTGCCTGCTGACGGGCTCTCTGGCGGGGGCCCTGGGGGCCGCGCTGTTCGGCCCGGATTCCGGCGTTTGTCTGGGAACGCAGCCCCGGCTTCCGTCCTGGTTCGGGATCTTTTTCCACATTGCCCTTTTCCCCCTGCTGCTGTCGGCAGCGTATTTGCTGGGACGGGGGAATCTGATCCGCGCGCTTTTCTTTCTCCGGGGAGCGGTCCTTGCGGGCTGCTTCTGCGCCCTGAGCGCCGGAGCCTGCTTCCGATGGCTGCTCTGCTTTCTGGATACGGCGCTTCTGCTTCCGTTCTGGATTTCCCTGGGCGCCGTCTGGTGCAGGGGGGCCGCGGAGGCGAAAAGCGAGACCTGGCTTCTGCTGCCGGCGCTGCTTCTGGCCGCCGCGGCGGCCTGCCTCAAATCCTTGCTTTTCATACAGTAAATTACGAAAGAGCGTTAGACTATGACAGATCAAATCACCCTGTATCAGAGCTACCTGCTGGAGGTAAAAAAGGCCTCCGCGAATACGGTTGCTTCCTACATACGGGATCTGAGACAATTTGATAAATACGTCTGCGATCATATCGGCTGCAGTCTGGAGTTGGTTACCAACGAACAGGCCACGGTCTATTTTGCTTGGCTTACCAACCAGGGAAAATCCTCCGCCACCGTTACCAGGAGCCTGGCCTCCATCAAGGGCTTCTACAGCTACCTCATCACCCTTGGCAAGCTGGAAAGCAATCCGGTGAAGTCCATCCACCTGGCAAAGGCGGAGAAGAAGCTGCCCCAGATTCTGAGCGGACGGGAGGTGGAGCTGCTGCTGCAGCAGCCCCAGTGTACCGATCCCAAGGGCTTCCGGGACAAGGCAATGCTGGAGCTCCTCTATGCCACGGGCATCCGGGTGAGCGAGCTGATTTCTCTGAACGTGGAGGACGTCAACATCCCCGCGGGCTTCATCCGCTGCAGCAGCGGCGGGAAAACCCGGATGATTCCCCTGTACCCCGCCGCGGTGCGGGCCCTGCAGACCTACATCACCCAGATCCGCACCAGCATGATCGCGGATCCCGCGGAGACCGCCCTCTTCGTCAATCTGGGGGGAGAGCGCATGTCCCGCCAGGGCTTCTGGAAGATTATCAAGCACTATCAGCAGACGGCGGGTATCCAGAAGGACATCACCCCCCACACCCTGCGGCACAGCTTCGCCGCCCATCTGCTGGAAAACGGCGCGGATCTGAAATCCATCCAGGAGATGCTGGGACACAGCGATATTTCCTCCACCCAGATCTACACCCAGATTGTCAAGCAGAATCTGAAATCCGTCTACAACAAATTCCATCCGAAAGCTTAAGAAAGCAGGTTATACAAATGAAAATCAAATCCGGTTTTATGATGCGCTCCATCGCGGGCTGCAAGGTGGTCGTCTCCGTGGGCAAGCGGACTCTGGACTTCAACGGGATCATCAACCTCAACGACACCGGGGCCTTCCTGTGGGAGCGCCTGGAGCAGGGGGCCGACGAGGATCAGCTGACCGCGGCCATTCTGGAAAACTACACGGAGGTGGACGAGGCCACGGCCCGGCAGAGCGTGAAGGACTTTGTCGGCACGCTCCGGGAAGCGGGCTGCCTGGATGACTGAGTCGGCGGGAGGCGCCGCCCCCAAACGTCAGATCTCTCTGGCTGAGCTGGAGCCGGTTCTGCGGCAGACCCTGGAGGCCGGCGGCAGTGTCAGACTTCCGGTCACGGGCACCAGCAATCTTCCGGTTCTGGCCCCGGATCGGGATCTTGTCACCCTGATACGGGCGGAGCAGCCTCTGAAGCGGGGCGATCTGCCGCTTTACAAACGTGACAGCGGGCAGTTTGTGCTGCACCGCGTTGTTTCTGTCCGGGCAGACGGCAGCTATTGCTGCTGCGGCGACCACCAGTGGAAAACAGAACGGGGCGTCCGGCCGGACCAGATTCTGGGCGTGGTGGGCGAGATCTGCCGCAAGGGGCGGGATCTTTCCGCGTCAAATCCACGATATCGCTTTTGGATCCGTCTGTGGCTGCTTCTGCTGCCCTGCAGAGGGCTGCTGCTGCGGATTTACCACGCCGTCGGACGGCTCAGAAGATTGTTCTCCCGCAAACGTCCGTTGACGAAAGAGAAATAGGAAGTGAACAGATGAAGAAGAAGCAGACCGGCTTCAATCCTAAGCCCATCCGCATCGCCTTTTTGGTGGTGCTGGATATGCTGCTGGTAAACGCATCGTCCATTCTGGCCCTGCTGATGCTGGTGGATTTCAAATGGTCCGCCATGATGGGGAAGGCCTACATGGCGTATATTGTCGATTATTCTGTTATCAGCACATTTGTAACCATCTTGGTTTTTATTCCCTTCAAGCTCTACAACAGCCTCTGGCAATTCGCCAGCGTGGACGAGCTGATGCACATTGTCCTGGCGGGAGCTCTGGTGAGCCTTCTGAAATTCATTGTGAATTGGATTCCCGCCACCTCCATTTTCCCGGTGAGCTATCCGCTGATCAGTGGGATTCTGCTGATTGCCTTTGTGGGTCTTTCCCGGATCAGCTATCGGCTGCTGCGCTCCAAGATTAACCCGGAGGCTGTGACGAAGCAGACCAGGACCCTTCTGGTGGGAGGCGGCAACGCCGGGGCCATGGTGCTGCGGGAGTTCCAGACCAGCGTTAAGTCCACCAACCACGTGGTTTGCATCGTGGACGACGATTTTACCAAACGGGGCAGCTATCTCCGGGGCGTCAAGATCGTGGGCAACCGCTTTGACATCAAGGCCATTGTGGATCGCTACAAGATCGAGGAGATCGTGCTGGCCATTCCCACCGCCTCCGCCAGGGACAAGCGGGAAATCCTCCAGCTCTGCCAGCAGACCAAATGCCGCCTCAAGACCCTGCCCGCGATTTTCCAGCTGGCCAACGGAGAGGTCTCCCTGCAAAAGATGCGGGACGTGGACGTTCTGGATCTGCTGGGGCGGGACAGCGTGAAGGTGGATCTGTCCGGCATCTCCGCCTACATCAAGGATAAGACCGTTCTGGTGACGGGGGGCGGCGGCTCCATCGGCAGCGAGCTCTGCCGTCAGATCGCCAAAAACAAGCCCGCGCGCCTCATCATCTTCGACATCTACGAGAACAACGCCTATGATATCCAGCAGGAGCTGCTGCGGCAGTACAAGGATCTGAACCTCACTACGCTGATCGGCTCCGTGCGGGATAAGGATCGGGTGGAAATGGTGTTCTCCCAGTATCACCCGGAGCTGGTGTTCCACGCCGCGGCCCATAAGCATGTGCCGCTGATGGAGGAGAGCCCCAACGAGGCCATCAAGAACAACGTGTTCGGCACCCTGAACGTGGCCCAGGCCGCGGACAAGTATCACGCCAAAAAGTTTGTGCTGATTTCCACAGACAAGGCCGTCAACCCCACCAACATTATGGGCGCCAGCAAGCGGATGTGCGAGATGATCGTGCAGTCCATGTCCAACCGCTCCGAGACGGTCTTTGTGGCGGTGCGCTTCGGCAACGTCCTGGGCAGCAACGGCAGCGTGATCCCCCTGTTCAAAAAGCAGATTGCCGAGGGCGGCCCCGTCACCGTAACCCACAAGGACATCATCCGCTACTTCATGACCATCCCCGAGGCGGTGTCCCTGGTGCTCCAGGCCGGAGCCCTGGCCCGGCGCGGCGAGATTTTCGTCCTGGATATGGGCGAGCCTGTCCGCATCGACGATCTGGCCCGGAACATGATCCGTCTGTCCGGCTTTGAGCCGGACGTGGATATCCAGATCAAATATACCGGCCTCCGGCCCGGCGAAAAGCTCTATGAGGAGATGCTGATGAAGGAGGAGGGACTCCGCACGACGGAGAACGCGCTGATCCACATCGGCAAGCCCCTGGAAATCGACGAGGACAGCTTCATGAAGCAGCTTGACAGGCTCTACGCGGCCTGTGAGGAAAACAGCCCCGAGATCAAGGATTTGGTGGCCCAGATCGTAAAGACCTATCACAGGGCTCCTGTGGCCGTCTGAGCTGTGCGCCGCGCGGAAGATTCAGAATTCTTCCGCGCGGCGCTTATATTTTTCCCCGCTTCCGGATATACTCTCAGCGGGTGATAAAATGAAGCATCGTAGACTTTGGACCTATCTGTTCTGGATCCTGCTGACGGAAGCGGTTGGTGTGGCCGCCGCCATACTGACCAGAGACGGCATGGACTTCTATAAAAGCCAGGTCGTCAAGCCGGCCCTGTCGCCCCCGCCCATCCTGTTTCCCATCGTGTGGGGCATCCTCTATGCCTTGATGGGCATCGGCATGGCCCGGGTCGTTCTCTCCGCCCACAGCGAGGAGCGCAGCGACGCGATTCAGGTCTATCTGATCCAGCTGGCGGTAAACTTTGCCTGGAGCATCATCTTCTTCGAGCTGCGCAGCTACGGCGGCGGTCTGGTCGTTCTGGCCCTGCTGCTGGGCCTGGTGATCTGGATGCTCCTGCGATTTCGGCGCTTGGATCTTCCCGCGGCAAGGCTGCAAATTCCCTACCTGCTCTGGACAGCCTTCGCCCTGTATCTCAATCTGAGCGTCTGGCTGCTGAACCGATAGGGCAAGGGCCCGGGATACCGTGGGTATCCCGGGCCGGATTCGTTTTCAGACGGCTTCAGCTCCGGTCAAAAGCCGGGTTCATATAATACACGTTCTTCTGGTTCAGCCGCTCCCGCAGATTCTGAAGGGCCTCGCCGAAGCGCTGGAAGTGGACGATCTCCCGCTCACGCAGGAATTTGATCACGTCGTTCACGTCGGGATCGTCGGACAGGCGGAGAATGTTGTCATAGGTCACCCGGGCCTTCTGCTCCGCGGCCAGATCCTCCGTCAGATCCGCGATGGGATCCCCCTTCACCTGCATGGAGGCCGCCGTCCAGGGGAAGCCGGAGGCTGCGGTGGGGTAGACGCCGGCAGTGTGATCCACAAAGTAGGGGGCAAAGCCGTCGGCCTTGATCTGATCCTCGCTGAGCCTGCGGGTCAGCTGGTGCACAATGGCGCCGATCATCTCCAGGTGCCCCAGCTCCTCCGTGCCGATGTCCGTCAAAAGCCCCCGCAGCTCCGGGTAGGGCATGGAGTAGCGCTGACTCAGATAGCGCAGGGAGGCCCCAAGCTCCCCGTCGGGTCCGCCGTATTGACTGATGATCACGGAGGCCAGCTTCGGGTTGACGGCCGCAATTTTCACCGGGTATTGGAGCTTCTTTTCATAGACAAACATACTCAGTCCTCCTGATTGGCGCGGTATTCCCAGGGCCAGGGCTTGCTGTTCCAGGTATAGGCCCCGTTCTCCACAGCCTGCTTCTGGAACAGCGGGCCGCAGCTCTGCTGATACTGGGCCATTCCGGTCTCATAGAGCTCCGTATACTGGCGGAAGAGCTCCGTGGCCTCGGCGTCGTTTTGGTGGGTGTCCAGATACAGACCCAGCTCCTGGACGGCGAAGCCCAGGGCCTGAAGCTGGTGGAGCAGGGTGTCGGGCTTTTCCTCGGTGTTGACCATGCCCAGTAAGGGCAGATCCAGGCAGGGGAAGAGGGTGCCCCGGATCAGTCCGGTTTTGGCGCTGTACTGCGCCGGGTTTTCGGGCTGGAAGGGAACATAGGGATTGGCCAGCGGCGCGCTGGCGGGCAGAAGGCCGCAGCAGGTCTTGTCATGCTGATCCATTCGGATTCCTCCTATAAGACGCAGGATCGAAAGCGACTTTTTTTGCCGTTTTCAAACTTATTCTATGCAAAAGCCGCTTTTTGTGCTATACTGTCCTTGGAATAAATCCGCCGCGGCGCCCATAGGCTTCCGCGAGGTGGTATCATGGCAATTTTCAAACGGATGCTTCCGGTCTATCTGCTGGCCCTGGCCGCGGCGGTGGGGCTGTCCGTTGCACTCTCCCGGGTCGCCGGGAGGCTCAGCGCGGTGACGGCGGGGGCAGAAGCGGGCGGCGCGCCGGTGATCGTGGTGGATCCCGGCCACGGGGGCGAGGACGGCGGCGCCCTGGCCCCGTCCGGCACAAAGGAAGCTGCGCGAAACCTGGAGATCAGCCTGCGGCTGCGGGATCTGCTGCGCTTTCTGGGCTGCTCCGTGCGGATGACCCGGGAGACGGACGTCTCCGTCCACAGCCCGGAGGCCCTTACCGTGTCCGAGAAGAAGGTATCCGATCTGAAAAACCGCGTCCGGGCGGTGAACGAGACGCCGGGGGCCGTACTCATCAGCATCCATCAAAACACGTTCCCCGAAGCCCGCTATCGGGGCGCCCAGGTCTTCTATACCGGTTCGGCGCGGAGCAAGGCCCTGGCCGAAGCCCTGCAGCGCGTTCTGGGGGAGCGGCTGGACCCGGACAATCACCGGCAGGCCAAGCAGACGGACAGCGTCTATCTGCTGAACCAGGTAAGCTGTCCCGCGGCCCTGGTGGAATGCGGCTTTCTGTCCAATCCCCGGGAGGAGCAGCTGTTGGGCACGGCGGACTATCAAAAAAAGCTGGCCGCGGCCATCGCGGCAGGACTGACACAAGCGATCAGCGACGCGGCGCGCTCATGAGCGTCCGCGGGAGGGGAGACCCCATGAAAACAAAAACCGTATTTTACTGTACCAACTGCGGCAACGAGACCCTGCAATGGATGGGCAAATGCCCCGCCTGCGGGGCCTGGAATACCCTGACAGAGCACACGGAATCCCCGGCCAAGCCCGCCAGACGGGCCGTTCCGGCGGCGGAGCGCAGCCAGCGGCGGCCCAAGCGCCTGTCTCAGATCGTCAGCGGCAGCGAGCAGCGCTTTTTCACCGGCATGGGCGAGCTGGACCGGGTGCTGGGCGGCGGCGCCGTGAAGGGCTCTCTCGTCCTTGTTGGAGGCGCTCCCGGCATCGGCAAGTCCACGCTGCTGCTGCAAATCTGCCGGGAGCTCTGCAAGCGCCAGAAAGTGCTCTACGTCTCCGGCGAGGAGAGCGAGAGCCAGCTGAAAATGCGGGCCGAGCGCCTGGGGGTGGACGCGGAAAATCTGCTGATCTACGCCGAGACGGAGATGGACGAGCTGCTGCGGGCCGCCGGGGACATGGAACCGGATATTCTCATCGTGGATTCCATCCAGACCATGTACGCCCCGGAGAACAGCACCTCCCCCGGCGGCATCTCCCAGGTGAAGGACTGCACCATGGCTCTGCTGCAGCTCTCCAAGCAGACGGGCACCACGGTGTTTGTGGTGGGCCACGTCAACAAGGAGGGCTCCATCGCCGGGCCCAAGGTCCTGGAGCACATGGTGGACTGCGTCCTCTATTTTGAGGGAGAGCGCAACGGCCCCTACCGTCTGCTGCGGGCGGCCAAAAACCGCTTCGGCTCCACCAACGAGATCGGCGTCTTTGAGATGATCGACACCGGCCTGCGGGAGATTTCCAATCCCTCGGAGGTGCTCTTGGCCGGACGGCCCAAGGGGGCCTCCGGCACCTGCGTGGCCTGCGCCATGGAGGGCAGCCGCCCGGTGCTGGCGGAGGTCCAGGCCCTGGTGACCCGGAGCTTTCTCAACGTGCCCCGCCGCACCACCGACGGCTTCGACTACAACCGGGCCGCCCTGCTGGTGGCGGTGCTGGAGAAGCGGGGCGGTCTGCGGCTTTCGGACTGCGACCTGTTTCTGAATGTCATCGGCGGCCTGCGCATCGACGAGCCCGGCTCGGATCTGCCGGTGGCCATCGCCATCGCCTCCAGCTTCCGGGACGTGCCGGTGGCGGACGATCTGACCGCCATCGGAGAGATCGGTCTGACCGGGGAGATTCGCGTGGTCTCCAATCTGGAGCTGCGTCTGGCGGAGGTGGCCCGCCTGGGCTTTACCCGCTGCGTGATCCCCCGCCATGGCACGGAGAGCATCCCGGCCCCCAAGGGTCTGCAGCTGCTGCGGGTGAGAAATCTGCGGGAAGCTGTGGAGATTGCCTTGGGATAAAAAAATTTGGCGCACAATGTGCGCCGCTGCAATAGGAGGAACAAGATATGGAACGCAGATTTGTCTTTGAAGAATTGCCCCGGAACGCGGAGGAGCTCCGGGCCCTGCCGGAGTTCGCCATGAGCGACCCCTTCATGACCGCCGCCCTGACGGTGGCCGTCCTCTGCCGCTATGAGGAAGATCCCGCCGCCGCCGTCGAGATGCTCAATGCCCTCAAGGGACCCCGCCCCCTGTCCAACTATGAGATCCAGTTCCTGCGGGATCGGCTGGCAGGGAAGGGCTACAAGCCCTATTCCTTCTTCGAGGGGGCGACCCCCGCCAACAACTACAGCCCTGCCCGGCCCTATACCCTCATCGTCCGGGACGATCCCTACAGCTATCAGAACCAGGGCTATGCCCGGCTCCAACTGCAATCCCACGGCGCGGACAACCCCCGTCCCATCACCCTGCGGCAAAAAGGGGAGCAATGGCTGCTCTGGGAGCAGATGCTGCTCTCCGATATCCGCACCCCCGCCAAGGACGACCCCTGGGCTTAATCAGGTAATAAGTAATAAGGAATAGGGAATGCCGTCCTCTTCTGTAGTGCCGGCAATCTGCCGGCCGTTCTCCGTCTCCTCCCCGGCCAAGCCGATCCTTTTCCATAAAAACCAGGCAGGCTCCATTTCTTGATTCAGAGAAATGGAGCCTGCCAAATTCCGGCATTCATTTTCTTCCCAGCCATTTTTGCAGCTGCGCTTCCGCCGCGTCGGGGAAAAAACCGCGGATTCGCGCCTTGACAGCAGCCCAGGAGGCCTCCGGCGTCTCCCGGTAGGCGGCGCTGAAGGCCTCGTAGCCCAGCTTGCGTTCCGGGGTCTCGATGACGGCAATGTGCCAGCCGTAGGGGTTTCCCGCCTTGTTCAGCCGCTGGCGGAAGTCACCGATGCAGAGATAGCTCTGCATTTCCAGATCCGTCAGCACGCCCTCAAAGTTTTTCTCCCCGCCCTTGCCGAAGCCCGCCAGCTCCTTCAGCCGGAAGGAATGCAGGGATGCGTCGTTGGGCATCCCGTCCGTCAGAAAGGGCTGCATCAGCTTCCGCGCCCGATGCGGGGCCAGCCCCTCGTCTATGAGGGTGTCGAAGTCATAGCCGTTCCTGCGGTAATTGGCAAAGACCGGGAACCATTCCGCCGAGAGAAAGCCCGCCCGGCGGTCGAAGAATTTCCCGTAGATCAGATCCGGCTGCCGGGCCAGGATTTGCCGCCAGGCCCAGGGATCCCGGGCGGGGTCGTCGGTCCACCAGTCCCCGGCCCAGGTCCGCTCCTCCACGGAAAAGCCCGGAATGTCGTTGGAAAACAGAGGCAGAAAGCCCATCTCCCGGATCAGCGCCGCTGCGTCCTCCACTGTCCGCAGACGCTTCGGGTCATGGGCCGCACAGCCCTTCATATACCATTCGCCGTTGATTGTTTCCATGCCTTCACCCCGATTTCAAAACCTTAGACCACGTTCTGCGGCGTACCGCTCAGCCATTTTCTCAGATTGTCGAACACGATCTCAGCCCGCAGGGACATGGATTCCCGGGTGGCGAAGGCCACGTGGGGCGTCACCAGGGTATTCGGGGCAGCCAGAGCAGGGGAGAGGGGGTCCAGGGGCGGCTCCTGGGAGAAGACGTCCAGGCAGGCCCCGGCAATGAGTCCCCGGCTCAGGGCCTCCGTCAGGGCAGTCTCGTTGACCACCGGCCCCCGGGCCACGTTCACCAGAATGGCGGAGGGCTTCATCATGGCAAGCTGCGGGGCGTCTATGAGATTCCGGGTGGACTCGTTCAGCGGGCAGTGCAGCACCACGATATCCGAACGCCGCAGCAGCTCCTCCAGGGAGCACTGCTCCACGTAGTCCGCCGCGTCGGCGTGGACGCTGCGGCTGTGGGCCAGAACGGAGGCGCCGAAGGCGTGAAACAGCTCCGCGCTGCGGCTGCCGACCTTGCCCAGACCCACGATGCCCACGGTCTTGCCCTTGATCTCCCAGCCCACCAGGCCCTCCTTGGTGCCGCCGCAGCGGCAGCGATCCTCCACGGCCCGCAGGTTCCGGGCCACGGAGAGCACCATTCCCAGGGCCAGCTCCGCTACGGCCTCGTTGGAGTAGCCGGAGGCGTTGCTGACGACGATCCCGCGCTCCCGGGCGGCCTCCAGCCCCAGGTGATCCACCCCGGTAAAGGCCACGTCGATGAATTTCAGCCGGGGACAGGCCCGGATCACCTCTCCGGGCATGGGCATGTTCGCCAGAATCATGGCGTCGGCGTCCCGGGCCTCTTCCACCAGCGTGGAAAGGTCGCTGCTTCTGGCATATTCGTGAAATACGTGGCCCTCGGCCTCAAAAGGAGCCTTCCGGGCTGCCAGCTCGGCAGGGGAGACCCCCAGAGCTTCCATCAAGACAATGTTCATCTTTGCGCCTCCTGTGTTATTCGTCAATTTTCAGCTTGGAAATGGGATTTGCCTCGGACGCGATTTTCAGCTCGGTGTTTTCGATGTGGGTGTAGATCTGGGTGGTGTTCAGATTTTCGTGGCCCAGCACCTCCTGGACGGTTTTCACGTCCACACCGTTTTGCAGCATCAGGGTGGCGGCGGTGTGCCGCAGCTTGTGGGCGGAAAGCTTGGTGGGGTCCAGCCCGGCCTCCAATACGTGCTTTTTCACCAGGCGATGGACCGCCGAGACGGAGATCCGGTTGTGATCCCGGGAGCCGAAGAGGGCCCGGTTGTCTGTTAAAACAATTTGATTGCGCTCAATTAAATAGGTATCTATGGCTTTTTTGCAAGCGGAGCCGATGTAGACGATGCGCTCCTTGTTGCCCTTGCCCACCACCCGGATCCGGTCCTCGTAGACGTCGCTGAGATTCAGCCCCACCAGCTCCGAGCGGCGGATGCCGCAGTTGAGGAAGATCATCAGAATCGCGAAGTCCCGGTTCTTGTTGGGCCCGTCCACGGAGCGCAGCAGCGCCGTGGACTGCTCCAGGGTCAGATAGCGCGGCAGCGACTTGCGGAGCTTGGGATACTCCATGTCCTGGACCGGGTTTTGCTCCAGCTGCCGGGTGCGGACGGTGAGATATTTGTAGAAGGATTTGATGGCGGAGAGCTTGCGGGCCCGGCTTGCGGAGGAGATGCCCCTGGACTCCGAGAAGGAATCCTCGTTGACCACCCGGTCGTTGGCCAGATAAGAGAGAAAGTCAAAGATATCCGTGACGGTAATGCCGCGAATAAAGGAAATGTCGATGTCCCGGATCGGAATGCTGTCCAGCTCCGTGTCGTAGGGCATTTCATTTTTAATGAGCTTCATAAAGCGAAGAAACATCCGCAGATCCAGATAGTACTCCGAGATGGTGCGCTGGGATTGACCCTTGATGGTCTCGTGATAAGAGAGAAATTCCCGCAGAATCAGCGGACAGTCTGAGTAGCGTTCCATAGCAGACCTCCAATTCACCGTAATTGGAGTATAGCACAATGAAACACAAAAATCAAGCCTTGAACGCAACAAAATTTTTATTTTGTTGCGTTCGTTGGCTCGAACCCGCGGGCAGGGCCGGGAAAGGCTTCGGGGGCGTTTCGTCCCGGCAGATGCGGAGGCGCCTCCCCTGCCGGAACGGACAATAAAAAACCGCCCCCAGCACCAGCCGAAAGCGGTATATATGGTGATTGCCTCTCGGTAATCACAGGCTTATTTTACTCCTATTTTTGAAAATTTCAATCTTTTTTTACAGTTTCCGGCATTTTTTGGCGCTTACGACAGATACGCGGCCCTCAGTCGCGATTGCTCTGTTCAATTTGCTGATAACGGAAAAATCTCGCGCTGATTCCGTTTCTCTTATTTACTTTTGAGAAAAGTTGTTGTAGAATAATCGCGAGGTGATTTTATATGAGTTCCGCAGTAAAACGCATCGCAGTTCTTACTTCCGGCGGCGACGCCCCCGGCATGAACGCCGCGGTTCGCGCAGTCTATCGCGCTTGTGTCAATTTTGGCGTGGACTGTCTCGGCATCTACCGCGGCTGGAACGGTCTGATCAACAGCGAGGTCCGGCGTCTGGATCCCAACAACGTCAGCCACATCATCAACCGCGGCGGCACCGTCCTCTACTCTGCCCGCAGCAAGGAATTCATGACCGAAGAGGGTCAGAAAAAGGCGGCGGCCACCTGCAAGCTCTTCGGCATTGACGGCATCGTGGCCATCGGCGGCGACGGCACCTTCCGGGGCGCCCTGGCGCTGTCCAAGTATGGCATCCCCGTCATCGGCATCCCCGGCACCATCGACAACGACATCTCCTCCACCGGCTACACCATCGGCTTCGACACCGCCGCCAACACCGCCGTGGAGTGCATCGACAAGCTCCGCGATACCATGCAGTCCCACGAGCGCTGCTCTGTGGTGGAGGTCATGGGCCGCAACGCGGGCTATCTGGCGATGTACGTGGGCATCGCCGTGGGCGCGACCGCGGTTCTCGTCCCCGAGGAGGACATCGACTTTGAGCAGGACGTCATCGAAAAGATCCGCAACGCCCGCCTCAACGGCTTCACCCACTACATGATCGTCGTAGCCGAGGGCGCCGCCAACGGCGCCTACGACGTGGCGGACAAGATCCGGGAAGGCCTGGGACTGGATCCCAGAGTCACGATCCTGGGGCACATCCAGCGCGGCGGCTCCCCCACCGCCCGGGACCGCGTTACGGCCACCCGCATGGGCTACTACGCCGTCAAGGCCCTGGTGGAGGGCAAGGCCAACCGGGTGGTCTGTGTCCGCAGCGGCGATATGCTGGACATCGACATCGAGGAGGCCCTGGGCATGACCAAGACCATCTACCCCCTGGACGCCGAGACCCTGCACGCCATGACCGGCGCGCATCGCTGAGCCAGATCCAAATGAAGCAGGAACCGCCCCCGCCAGATCGGCGGGGGCGGTTCCTGTTTTGCGGACAGATTGACCGGGATTACTCCTCCAGCTTGATGACCTCGGCCTCGGGGGCGTTGCGCTTGACGCTTTCAATGCCGTTGAGGCAGCTGGGCTTCTTGACGTAGCCCTCGCTGACGGCGATGATCTCGCCGTTTCTGGCCTTCAGACGGAAGCGGTACTCCCCTGCCTTGTCCTGGTAGATCTCGAACTTGGGGTGCTTCTGAACCTCGATGGGCTCCACGGTCTGATCTTCAACGGCGGACAGCGCGTTGTTGCGGACGCTCTCGATGCCCTTGCGGCAGGCAGCCTCGGTGGTGTAGACTTCGCTGGTGGCGATGACCTCGCCGTTGGTGGCCTTCAGGTCAAACTTGAAGCCGGTCTTGGTGGTCTTGATTACGAACTTGCCCATAGTAGCTCCTCCCAATCATGAAATAGAAATGATGTTGGAAACCTTGCTTGGATAAACCGTTGCTATTGTCAGTTTAGCACAAAGACTTCCAAATTTCAACTTAAAAAAACGAAAATCCACATAATTTGCATGGGCTGATCCCCCATCGGCGCTTCAGATCCCTTTTTTGCTTTTTTATTAAAATAGTTCTTGACAAAACGGAACCCGCGTGCTATACTATATAAGCAATCAAGGAGCGGATATCGCGGGATAGAGCAGTTCGGTAGCTCGTCGGGCTCATAACCCGGAGGTCGGGGGTTCAAATCCCTCTCCCGCAACCATAAGCACCCCGGAAATCTACGGATTTCCGGGGCTCTTTTTATGCTTTCACCAATCTTTATGGGAAATTGTTTTAGGAAAGATTTAGCATGTAATCCTTCCGATATTTTTACGGGTATAGGGGTGAAAGGCCTTTTCAACAAAACGAGGTGACAATATGAATGACGACGCGCTGGTTCAGGAAATCTGGGATCGGAAGCAAAGCGGGATCGCCGCGGCGAGACAGCAGTATGGGCCCTATTGCATGTACATTGCCCGGAACATTCTGCACAACGAGCAGGACGCGGAGGAATGCCTGAACGACGCCCTGCTGGCTGCGTGGAACAGCATCCCGCCGCAGAGGCCCGGAAATCTGAAAACTTATCTTGGCAAGCTCACCAGGGAAATCGCCGTAGACCGCTGGCGCAGGAATCAGGCGCAGAAGCGGATCGCCCCGAGCTCCATCGTCTCTCTGGACGAGCTGGAGGAGCTGGTGGGAGACAGCTCGATCGACGAGGCTGTGGAAGAGGCAGAGCTGTCGCGGCAGATCTCCGCCTTTCTCCGCACGCTTCCGGAGATCGAACGGGATCTGTTTCTCCGCAGATACTGGTACTATGATTCGATCAGGCAAATCTGTAAACGCTATGGCTTCAGCAAGAGCAAGGTTACGGTTAGCTTGATGCGAACCCGGAATAAGCTCGCCGCACACTTGAAAAAGGAAGGATATTTGACATGAAAAATGAAAAGCTCCGCCGCGCGATCGGCGGAATTGACGCCGATCTGATCGAAGCGGCAGATCAGAACAATTCCCGTACAGGCAAAGCATTTGTACATCGCCGCATCCCGCGAGCCGCGCTGATTGCAGCCCTTCTGGCAGCTGTCCTGAGCCTCAGCGTTATGGCTTATGAGATTGTACACGCCAACGTCGTCCGGCTGATGGAGGCCGGAGCGATGACCAACGGCCGCGTCCCGGTTACAATCGACGAAACCGGACGGCAGATCATTGACAGCAGCGCGATCGGGCTGAACCTGTCCCAAACCAGCAACGATACAACCGTCACGATCGATTCCGCGATGGGCTTCCGCGATCTGAGCTCGTCCATGCTCTACCTGACCCTGAGGATCACGCCGCCGGAGGGCTATGCGTTCCCGGAGGACATGAAGGACTGGTGCTTTGAGACAGCGCGGATCGCCGCGGTCCCCGACGACATCCAGATGGGTCGTGTGGAATCCACCATCAAAAACCCAGACGGCAGCGCCAGTATGCTGATGCTTTTCCTGCCGAACGGCGATCTGGAAAATCACAGCCTCCACATGGACCTGGAGGGCTTCGGCATGGCGTCGAAGGAGACGTATCACGAGATCTTTGAAGGCGCTCGGACAATTGAACTGCCTGGAAACTGGACCTTTGATTTTACGGTGCCGACGCTTCCTGAAACACAGGAAATCCCCTTTGACGCAGCTTCCGTCAAGGAAGCGGGCCTGCCAATGACTGCGCTTCGATTGAACTCCTTTGGAGGCGTGGCCGTCCTGGAAAAACAGGAGCTCAGCCGACTTCGGGCCTTCCGCGAGACCTATGGAGCGCAACTGAAGGCCGATTTCCCGACCGTCGATTTCGACCGCATGGATGATGCGGAATTTACCGCGATCTGTGCGGGAGGAGACCTTGACGGTTTCCTGACCGAAGCGGAATTCACGCATCTGCAGTCGCTGTTGGCCGCGATGCCGCGGCTCGATTCGACCCTTGCCTATCCGAAGGACCTCACGCTGGAATACCCCGACGGCAGCAAATATACCGTTTCCTTTGGAGAAAACGGCGATAACCTTTGGATCAATTGGGATGATGACAGAACTCCGTACTGCCAGATCGTCTTTACGAACCCGCAGCTGATCTCAAATGCCAATGCCGTTGTCATCAACGGTATCCGGATTCCGCTGAAATAGCAGCATCCGACAAGGCCCTCCGAACTTCGGTCCGGAGGGCCTATTCTATCCGCCCTCAAATCTTTCTGTCAAAATTGGAGATTTCCTATTGATAAATCGGGAAAGAACGGCTATAATATAGCGAACGTAAAAAACCAATATACAGAACAGGAGAAATACAATGTCTGAAACCATAAAACCCAACCAGGGCAAGAACGAAATCATCGAGGTGGACGGCGTCCAATATCGCCGCCTCCCCATTGTCACCCATCTGATCACCGATAAGGACAATATCTGTGACGTGGCCGAGAAATATGGCAAGCCCGTGCTCTCTGAGCCGGACGACGTGCTCTTCATCTCCGAAAAGTGCGTGGCCTGCACCCAGAAGCGGGCGATTCCCCTGGAGGACATCCATCCCCGGAAGCTTGCGGTGAAGCTCAGCAATCACGTCACCAAGACCCCCCACGGCATCGGCCTTGGCATGCCCGAGACCATGGAGATGGCTTTGCAGGAGGTGGGCACTCCCCGGATCCTCTTTGCCGCCGCCATCTCCGTCATCGGCAAGAAAATCTTCCATAAAAAGGGCTGGTTCTACACCGTGGCCGGGTATCGGGCTCGTTCCATCGACGGCCCCTGCCACAACACCATTCCCCCCTATAACCACTACGTGGTGCTGGGCCCCCTGGAGCCCGACAAGGTGGCAAAGGAAATCAGCCAGCGGATCGGCTACGACGTCTGCATCGTGGACATCAACGATCTGGAGGGCCAGATCCTGGGCGTCTCCGGCAAGCACCTGAGCAAGGAGCTCTATGCCCGGATTCTGAAGGACAACCCCCTGGGCCAGGACGATCAGCAGACCCCCATGGGCGTGATCCGCAAGGTAAAATAAGACAAGGCAAAACAGGGCGCGCTGCACCAGGCAGCGCGCCCTTTGCTTATTGTTTCATCATTCGTCGGAGGAAGGACTCAGTTGCCGTAGGCGGCTATCACAGCGTCAATGTAGTGCAGAAGCGCGTTGAAGAGGGCAAGCTCGGCTTGAGTGGAATCCTCGTTCAGACGGGCCTCCCGGGCGTAGCCCTCCACGGACCAGGTCAGGGGCGTGCCGGTCTCCGTGCCGTCCGCCACGGGGACGAAGTCAAAGGCGGTGCGCATATCCTCGGCCTCGAAGCCCGCGTAGTCCGCCATCCAGACGGAGCCCCGCTGTACGGCGTCCACGGTGGCCTTGGTTTCGCCGGTCTCGTGGTTCTTCACCAGGATCTGAACCTGGCTGGGAGTCCCCAGACCCCGGACCGTGAGGCTCAGCACCACCCGGTTCATAACGGAGACGGAGCCGTAGACGTTGGGGCCGTTGGAGCCGTTCTCCAGGGTGGCGGGGGCCTCGCCCACGTCGGCAAACTGCGCCATGGCGGCCTGGGCCTCGGCGGACAGGTTGGCGTTCACCAGGCTCTCCGCGTCGAAGTTGAAGTAAACCTGAGCGGCGGCGCCGTAGTTCAGCAGGTCGGCGGCCAGACGGCGGGTGGCGTCGTCATTGTCGCTCTTCACCAGCTCCCCAATGACGTAATCCCGGACGGTGTTGGTGACGGTATTGCTGTAGGTCTCGCTGCCGTCGGCGGCAAAGCCGTGGAAGGAGGCTGCGTAGCGGACCCCCATCTCCTTGGCGGTGATATCGGTGTAGACGGCGTTCATGATGAAGCCCTCCTCCACGTCCTCGGGGTTGAAGCGCCTGGTCTCGGTGACGTTGCCAGCCTCGTCCAGCTTGCTGACCTCGATGTACCAGTTCTCAAAGCGGTCGGTGACGGTCTTGCGGACGCCGAAGGTGGTCTGAATTTCGATGCCGATGCCGATGGAGTTATACAGGACGATGCTCTCGTCCAGCACGGGCTCCACCTGCTCATCGCGCAGCAGCGCTCCGCAGCAATCACAGAGCCGGGCTTCCGCACCGTTCGCTGTGACGACGGTATAGGCGCTGTGGGCGCAGACGGCGCTGAGCTCGTTCACCGCGTCGCAGCTGTACTCCGCGCCGTAGTCGGAGCTCACGGTGTTTTCCGTGGCCGCGTAGACCACAGGCTCCGTCCCCGCCTCCGCGAAGGCCAGGTTCACGGTCTTGAGCTCCGCCCCCTCGGCGTCGAAGGCGACAAACTTCACGTACTGCCAGGCCTCCGGGTTCACCTCCACCTTCCAGATGCCGTGATCGTCGGTGCTGCGGCCCACGATTTCCGCGTCCAGGCCGGGCCAGGGGGCGTTTTCCCCGCCTTCCCCGAAGGCGTAGCACTTGATATTGGTGAAGTAATCGTTCTTGCTGACCCAATCCAGGCTGTCCACGAAATAGACGGCGACGGTGCCCAGGAAGGTATTGCAGCGGTCGCAGCGCTTGTCGCCGTTGGCGTCCACGTGGCCCAGGGCGGGGGTGCTGCTGAGCAGCTCCACCATACGGCCGCATTCATGGCAGTATACCGCCTCATAGCCGTCCTCGGTGCAGGTGGCAGCCTTCGTGACGGTGTAGCGCTGGTCGGCGGGGTGCTCGCAGCTGACGGGCGCGGTCTTCCGCAGCACAGCGATGCCGGTGGTGCCCAGCTGGCCGGAGACGGCTCCGCCGGAGACGCTGAACTCGTTTCCGGTGATCTGATCGTAGTAAGTCCCGTCGGTCAGCTGCCTTGCGTTGAAGCTGACGCTGCCCGCGAAGCCGGTGGCGTTGGCAATCACCGCGCCGCAGTCCAGATCACTGTATCGCTCCACCACCACAAGATCCCCGGCGGCGTAGACGGTCTCCGCGGCGCCGATAAAGGCGGTGTGGAACTTGTTGGCCTCGGCAACCTCCGTGTTCTTCCAGTTGTAGTCCTCGCAGGCGCCCAGGCTGCCGATGGGGCCGTCCTCCTGGGTGTAGCCCAGGGGCCGGGCGAAGTAGAGGGCGGAGGCGTCGGCGCGGGCCGCGGCCACGGCCCAGGCCTTGTTGATGATCTCAGAGCCGTAGACGGAGAAGGAGCCCTCGGACTGGGCGTAGGTGTCGTGGGACTCCGCCATCAGCACCAGGTCGGAATTCGCCAGGGTCTCCACGCCCACCCCCAGCCAGTCCTTGAACTGCTGGTTGGCCACCTGGGAGGCGCTGTGGGTCTTGCCGAAGCCCTCGGTGATGGTGTAGGCGTAGCTGATCTCGGTCATGTCGATGTAGGGAGCGTAGTAGTTCATCTTCCGGTCATGGCCCGCGGTGGACAGGACCTCGCCGTAGGCCCAGAGGTCGCGGCCCTTGCTCTCGGCGTAGGCCTGGGCCCCGTCAATGACGGTGGGCCAGAACTGGGAGGCGTAAGTGCCGTCGGAGGGGGTCTCGATGTGCTTGGCGGCGTCGAAGCGGAAGCCGTCCACCCCAACGTCGATGAGCTCCTTCAGATAGCTCAGCACGGAGCTCTGCACCACGGCGTCCTCGGTCTTCAGATCCGGCATGCCGATGTTGCCGTGGACCGTGGCCTCGGTGCTGCTGTCGTTGCAGAAGATGTAATCGGAGCGGAACTTGTCGCCGGTGAGCTCCGGGTTGTGGGTCAGCACCCGGCTGTCGGGCTGGACCTCAAACTGATAGCCCTTCCGGTCTCCGCTTGTGGCCACCACCTGGGATTCGTCATAGGGATCCACGCCCCCGGCGGCGATGTCGTTGTAGCCGTTGCAGAGGTGGTTGGAAACCACGTCCACAATGACCTCAATCCCCTGCTGATGGGCCGCCGCGCAGAGGGCGGCCAGATCGTCGGCGTCCCCCAGCCAGGACTCATTCTCCCCGGCAATGTGCAGACCCAGGGGCTGATAGAGCATCCACCAGTCGCCGGTGGGGATCTCCCCCGTCCGGTAGCCGGAGTGAGGCTGGGCCGGAGAGGTCTGGACGGCGGTGTAGCCCGCGGCCTTGATCTGCGCCAGATTCTCCCGGATGGTGTCGTAGCTCCAATTCCAGCAGTGGAGGATCACGGCGTCCTTGGCCTCATCGGAGCCTGCGGTCACGGACCGGTGCTCCGCGGAAGCGCTCTGGCTCCCGGCAGGCGCGTAGGACAGGTTGAGAGACCCGTCGCTGTTTTCCGTTAGGGTAAATGTGAGGGCCGTATTGCCGGGCACGTAGAGCTTATTCGTGCCGTTGGCGAAGCTGTGGGAGCCGGTGTTGTACAGGGTGGCGGAGCTGACGCTGCCCAGCCAGCCGTCGGTCATGAACCAGTTGGCGTTGTCGCCGGTTTTGACGAAAACGTAGCTGTCCTGGGTGAAGGAGGCGCTGAGGCTGCCATTCACGAAGTGATAGTCCCCCAGGTTCTGCCAGTCGTCGTTGCAGCCGTAGTCGGCGCCGTTGATGTAGCCGATCAGATAGTAATCCGGGCTGCTGGGCTCCGGCTCCTGGCCGGGAGTGTAACCGTCCGCCGTATAGGAGAGGGTCAGGGTACCGTCGGCGTTCTGGGTCAGGCTGAAATGGACCTCATAGCCGCCGGGAACAAAGAGCTTGTCGCCGGTGCCGCTGAGGCTTTCGGTGTTGTACAGAACAGCGGAAGTGACGCCGGTGCCCTGCCAGCCGTCGGTCATGTACCAGCTGCTGTTGTCTCCGGTCTTGAGGTACACGTAGCTGTCCTGGGTGAAGGAGGCGGTAAGGCTGCCGTTTTCAAAGCGATAAATGCCCTTGTTAGCGGAATCGGCGCCGCAGCCGTAGTCGGCCCCGTTGATCCAGCCCACCAGATAGAAATCGCTGTCGGGCTCCGGCTCCTCCGGGGTAATGGCAGTGTCGTTCACAAGAATGGCGGAGCCATAGCCCGGCACCGTATAACTGCCGCTGCAGCTTCCCAGGCTGCTGAGCCCGGCCTGTGTTCCGTCCGCGATCAGCGTCCAGTCGCCCTCGGGGAGGGTCACGGTGGCGGAGGACGCGGCGTCGTTGAGGATCAGAATCAGATTGCGCCACTCCCCTGCCGTCTCGTTGGGGATGCGGACGGCGATGCAGCTGTTGTCGCTGCCCTCGAGACTGTACTTGCCGTACTCCGCGTCGGGATCGGTAATGGGAGAGAAGGCATTCCGGATCTGGATCAGACCCTTGTAATAGTCGGCGCTGGCCGCGTTGGTCTTCCGGACGTTCCAATTGATGGCGTTGACGGAATCCGCCACGTTGTAGCTGTTGTGGTCGCCCTGCTTGGAGCGGGCAAATTCCGTACCGGCCACGTTGAAGGCCATGCCCTGAGACATCAGCACGATGGTCTTGGCCAGGTTCAGCTGCTTGAGCCAGGTCTGGGCCTCGGCGCTGCTGTAGTCGCCGTAGTCGCTGCCGCCGTTGGAGCGGACCAGCTTATCCCAGAGGATCAGATTGTCGTGGGCGTCGGCGTAGGTGACGGTCTGGGAGCGGGCGCTGAGGCGTCCGTCGTTGGCGGACAGGCCCCCCAGCACCGCGGCGGCCTGGGTGGTGTCGCCCTGGATCCAGCCCCAGGTATCCCCGTCGGGGTTGCCCTTGATGGCGTCCCGCATCCAGTCGCAGAACAGGCCGATCCGCTCTGACAGGCCGTAGGTCTGGGCGTTGTTCTGGGTACAGCCGTTGGCAATGCCGGCGTCGCCTCCGGTCCAGGGCTCGCCGTACATGAGGATCTTCCGACCCTCGCCGCCGTCCAGCGTATCCAGCTCGGCCCGGATCAGATTCATGGTTTCCACATCATGGCAGCCCATGAGGTCAAAGCGGAAGCCGTCGATGTGGTATTCCTCCGCCCAGTAGCGGACGGATTCGATCATGTACTTCCGGTACATCAGCTTGTCGGAGGCGGTGACGTTGCCGCAGCCGGAGCCGTTGTACCAGGAGGAGGGCCCGGACATGCGGAAGTAGTATCCGGGGACGGAATCGTTGAAGGCGTTGTTGTAGAGCAGTCTCGCGCCCCACTCGTAGCTGTCCACGTCATAGGTGTGGTTGTAAACCACGTCCATGACCACGCAGATTCCCGCCTCATGGAGGGCCTGGATCATCTGCTTGAACTCGGTGATCCGGGTGTTGCCGTTGTAGGGATCCGTGGAGTAGGAGCCCTCGGGTACGTTGTAGTTGATGGGATCGTAGCCCCAGTTGCGGTTGGTGGGATCGTCGGTGACGGTCTCATCCACGCTGCCGAAGTCATAGACGGGCAGCAGGTGGACGGTGTTGACGCCCATCTCCTTCAGATAATTCACGCAGGTGGAGAGCTCGTCCGCCTCCCCGTTCAGGCTGGTGCCGTCCTCGGTGAAGGCCAGGAATTTGCCCCGATTGGCCTGGCTCACGCCGGAGCTGGGATCAATGGAGAAATCCCGGACGTGAACCTCCCAGATCACCGCGTCGGTGCTCTCGTCCAGCAGCACGTGGCTGTCGTTTTCCCACCCGGCGGGATCGGTGGCGTCCAGATCCACTACCATGGAGCGGTAGCCGTTGACGCCGGCGGCCTTGGCGTAGATGTCCCGGGTCTCCCGGGTCACGCCACGGGCCGTCACAAGATAGGTATAGTAGACGTTCTTGTAATCGCCCTGGAGGGTCAGGGACCAGACGCCGGTTTCGGCGTTCTGCGTCATGCTGTAGGTGCCCAGCCCGGCCGCCCCATCTTCCTCATCGGAGCCGGTGGCGTAGAGCCGGAGCTGCACGTGCCTGGCTGTGGGAGACCAGAGCTTCCAGGTGGTCGCCTGGGGGGTGTAGACCGCGCCGAGGCCCTCCTCGCCGTAGGCGGCCGCGGCCTCTGCTTCGAGATAATCCACGTTGTAGTAGCCGTTGACCCCGGCGGCGGTCACGCTGGGCAGCATGGAAATCAAAAGCAGAACGCAAAGGATTACAGCGGTCAGTTTTCTCAGCTTCATTTTGTAGGGTTCTCCTTTCATGTTTGATATCCCAGTGGGTTTTCGGGTATAAATATCCGTAACTTTATTTTAAAACTTCCATAATATAATGTCAAGGGTATGAAAAAAATATTAAAAAACCTCCCGATAAATCGCAACGCGGCTCTTGCGCAATCAGAACAAACGTGCTATAATATAACGCACTTATCTTAGATAGAAAGCGGGAATGAATGATGGAATCCTTACTCACCCTCCGAGAGCTGTATCGCGGCATTGACAACTATGCCGGCAAGACCGTCAAGCTGGGCGGCTGGGTGCGAAACCGCAGAGCCTCCAAGGCCTTTGGCTTCCTCATGCTCTCCGACGGCACCTACTTCCAGCCGGTGCAGGTGGTCATTACCGACGCCATGGAGAATTTTACCGATATTGCCAAGATCAACATCGGCGCGGCGCTGATCGTGGAGGGCGTTGTGGAGCTGACCCCCGACGCCAAGCAGCCCTTTGAGATCCAGGCCAAAGCCGTCACCGTGGAGGGTCCCTCCACACCGGACTTCCCCATCCAGCCCAAGCGCCACACCCTGGAGTACATGCGCACCGTGACCCATCTGCGCCCCCGGACCAACACCTTCCAGGCGGTGTTCCGCGTGCGGAGTCTGATTGCCTACGCCATCCACAAATTCTTCCAGGAGCGGGACTTCGTCTACGTCCACACCCCCCTGATCACCGGCTCCGACTGCGAGGGCGCGGGGGAAATGTTCCAGGTCACCACCCTGGATCTGAACAACCTGCCCCGGCTGGAGGACGGCTCCGTGGACTACAGCAAGGACTTCTTCAACAAGCAGACCAATCTGACCGTCTCCGGCCAGCTCAACGGCGAGACCTTCGCCATGGCCTTCCGCAACATCTACACCTTCGGCCCCACCTTCCGGGCGGAGAATTCCAACACCGCCCGCCACGCGGCGGAGTTCTGGATGATCGAGCCG
>JAFXYD010000062.1 GCA_017541995.1 Oscillospiraceae bacterium | reverse complement strand
GATTTCAGGAAGCCGTAGGCGTTGGGGCCCTCCACCAGAATGTCGGCGGACTTGAGGCCCGCCTCGTCGCCTTCGATGTAGTCCAGAATCTTATAGGTGAAGCCGTGGCGCTCGGCCCAGCGGGTGTACATCCGGTAGAGCATCTGGCACCAGTCCTGGGCCTCGGTGCCGCCGGCCCCGGCGTGGAAGCTCATCAGGGCGTTGTTGGCGTCGTAGGCCCCGGTGAGCAGGGTCTCCAGCCGGGCGTCCTCCATCTCGGCCTCCAGCTCGTCAAAGCCGGATTTCAGCTCCTCCAGCATGGACTCGTCGTTCTCCTCCAGGGCCATTTCGCAGATGGTGTAGAGGTCCTCCCACTGGCTCTGCATTTTGGCGAAGCGGGCGCACTTGCCCTCCAGCTGCTTGGTTTTCACCATGATCTTCTGGGATTTCTCGGGGTCGTCCCAGAAGCCCGGAGCCTCCGCCATGGCGTGGAGCCGCTCCAGCTCCTCGTTGGCCCCGTCGATATTCAGGGAAGCCCGCAGATCTGTCAGCTTGGGCTCCAGCTCGTTCAATTTCACCTTGTATTCTTCAAATTCGATCATAGTATCCGTCTCCGTGTTAAATTTCCTATCTATTATACAGGATGGAGGGGGATTTGTAAAGGAAAAAATAATGCTTGACAAAGCTGGACTTTTATGCTATAACTGTATTACAACAGTTAACACAGTTAATACAGAAAGGAGCGTGAGCGCTTGATCAGTCTGAATTACCGGGACCCCCGGCCCATCTATGAGCAGCTGGAGGAAAAGCTGCGGCGGCTGATCCTTTCCGGAGCCATCGGGGAGGGGGAGCGGCTGCCCTCGGTGCGGGAGCTGGCGAGCCAGCTGGCCATCAACCCCAACACCATCCAGCGCGCCTACCGGGAGCTGGAGCAGGCGGGCTTCATCTACTCCGTCCCCGGCAAGGGCTCCTTCGCCGGGAAGCTCTCCGGGGTGGACGAGGGCCGCAGAAGGGAGCTGCGGGAGAAGCTCGCCGCCGTCTGGACGGAGCTGCTGCAGCTCGGGGAGGACCCGGAGACACTATTATCCTTGATAAAGGAGGTACACCCTCATGATTGAAGTACGCAATCTGCGCAAAACCTTTGACGGCTTCGTGGCCCTGGACGATCTGAGCATGACCGTCCCCGCCGGAGCGGTCTACGGCCTGGTGGGCCCCAACGGGGCGGGCAAATCCACCGTGATCCGCCACATCACCGGCATCTTCCGCCCCGACAGCGGCAGCGTCACCGTGGACGGCCAGCCGGTCTATGAAAACCCCGCCGTGAAGACCGGCATCGCCTATATCCCCGACGATATTTTCTATTTCCCCTCCGCCAGCCTCACGGATATGGCGAAATTCTATGCCGGGACCTACCCGGACTTTGACAAAAAGCTCTATGAGGAGCTGCGGCAGAGCTTCAACCTGGACCCCAAGAGCCAGCTGCGCCGCTTCTCCAAGGGCATGCAGAAGCAGGCGGCCTTCCTGCTGGCCATTGCCAGCCGCCCGAAGATTTTGGTGCTGGATGAGCCGGTGGACGGCCTGGACCCCGTCATGCGCCGCCAGGTCTGGGGCCTGCTCTTGCAGGACGTGGCCCAGCGGGGCACCACAGTGCTGGTGAGCTCCCACAATCTGCGGGAGCTGGAGGACGTCTGCGACCACGTGGGCATCCTCCACAAGGGCAAAATGCTGCTGGAGCGGACCCTGGACGAGCTCCAGGACAACGTGGTGAAGGCCCAGATCGTCCTGCGGGAGGGCACGGAGCTGCCCGAGGGGCTGAAGGTCCTCCACCGCTCCATGGTGGGGAAGGTGGAGACCGCCATCATCCGGGGCAGCCAGGAGGCCGTCAGCGCCGCCCTGGCCGCCGTCAACCCGATCTTCTACGATCTCGTCCCCCTGACGCTGGAGGAGGTCTTCGTCTATGAGCTGGGAGGTGTGGACTATGAAGTCAAAAATGTCATTCTTTGATCCGACCCTGCTGAAAAAGAATGTGGGCCGCTTCGCCCCCGCCTGGGCGCTGCTGACCCTGGCCCTCTTTCTGAGCATGCCCCTGCCACTGATCCGGGAGCTCAGCAGGTATGATAACCTGAACTTCAACAGGGAGTCGATCACAAGCTGCATCCTGCGGATGATCGAGAAGGACTTCCGCCCCGTCGGCTTTGTCTTCGCCTTCTTCGCGGCCCTGCTCTTTGCGGTGCTGGTCTTTAAGTACCTGCACCGAACCGGCGACGCCTATATGATGCACGCCTTCCCCATGACCAGGAACTGCCAGTTTCTCACCAACGCCCTCTCCGGCCTGCTGTTCTGGCTGGTGCCTGTGCTCCTCAACGGCCTGTGCAGCCTGATCATCCTGGAGGCCAACGGCATCAGCGGCTGCGGAGCCGCCCTCTGGACCCTGCTGGGCCGCTGGCTGCTGGCCTACCTCTTCTTCTACGGCCTGGCGGTGTTTACCATGCACATCTCCGGCAACAGCGTCATCGCCGTGCTGAGCTACGGCGCCCTGAATTTTCTCTGCCTGCTGCTGCCCCTGGCCCTGCTGATGCTGGTGCAGCTCTACTTCAAGGGCATGGACTTCAACCCCTCCGGCGATATTCTCCGGCTGGCTCCCATTGTGGAGCTGCTGCGCTCGGAGGTCTCAGAGCTCTGGATTCTCTGGGTCTACGCCCCCATCGGCCTGGTTCTGCTGGTCCTGGCCTGGGTCCACTACCGCTTCCGCCAGGTGGAGCGGGCCGGGGACGCCATGGCCTTTACCTGGGCCCGGGTGGCCTTCCGGCTGGTTTTCACCCTCTGCTGCGCCCTGGGCCTGGGCTGGATCCTGGCCGCCATCTTTGGGCTCTTTGAGAGCAATCGTGCCGGCTACTTCCTGCCCTACGCCATACTGGGCTGCTTCCTGGGCTGGTTCGGCTCCTCCATGATGCTGGAGCGCACGGTGAAGGTCTTTCGGAAGAAGAAGCTCTGGCTGGGCTTCGCCGCCTTCGCCGGGGTGCTGACGCTGACGGTGCTCTGCCTGAAATATGACGTGCTGGGCTCCCAGCGCCGGGTTCCCGAAAGCGCCCAGGTGAACTCCGTGGAGATCTGGACCCAGGGAAGCTACGGCGAGAAGGACAATGACAGCGTCACCCTGACCCAGGCCGCCGACATTGAGGCCGTCCGCCGCTTCCACCAGACGGTCATCACCCAGGCCGAGGGGGAGGACAATCTCCACTATATCTTGGGAGACAACGTCCGCGCCTCCGTCCATATCTGCTACCACCTCTCCGACGGCAGCACCCTGCGCCGGGTGTATCAGACAGGATTTGAGGAGGCCGCCTGGCTGGCTGAGCTCTACGCCAGGCCGGATATCGCCACAGCCTGGTACGAAGAGCACCTGCCCGAGGAGATTCTGAGCGGCAGCATGGAGCGGGTGGAGTATACAGAGTTCGACGGATACGGCAATCCCCTGGAGGCTCTCTCGGAGGGAGAGACCCTCTGCAAGGACCCCGCCGCCCTGCGGGCAGCCATCCTGGCGGACGCCGAGGCGGGCCGCCTGCCCGTATGCAACTGGCTGGTGGAATGGTACGCCAACAACAAGCCAGAAGTCCAAAACCAGCCGGTGCAATACGGAACAAACTTTCTGAGCCTGTGGATCCGGTATCGGGATCCCGATCCGGATGTCGCCTATAACACCCGGCATTTCAGCATCGCCGTCACAGCCACCGAAACCCTGGCCCTTTTCGGATACAAGTGAGTTCCGATTTCGACGGCATCCGCAAAGCATAGAGCGTATAATAGACGCGCATGGGAAACCCTGCGCGTCTGTTTTTATAGCGCGCAACTAACACACAAAGGAGTGAAGCAATATGCAATACACCAGCCTCTTGCAGGACAAGCGGCTCACCATCCTGCTCTCGGGGGAGATCGACCACCATTCCGCCCGGGAGACCATGGAGGCCATTACATCCAAAATCGACGTCTATCTCCCCCGCAGCTGCGTGCTGGACTTCGGCGGGGTCAGCTTCATGGACTCCAGCGGCATCGCCATTGTGATCCACGCCCTCCGGGCCATGGAGGAGCTGGGGGGCGAGGTCTGGCTGGCGAATATCCCGGCTCAGCCCATGAAGGTGCTCCGGGCCGCGGGCATCGAAAAACTGGTGCGCCTGGGCGCGGAAAGGAGCCCCGCATGAAGCCGGAAAACGAAGTCGTGGCCCAATTTCCCTCCCTCTCCGCCAACGAGGCCCTGGCCAGGCAGATTGCCGCCGCCTTCGCCGCCCAGCTGGACCCCACCCTGGAGGAGCTGGGGGATCTGAAGACCGCCGTCTCCGAGGCGGTCACCAACGCCATCGTCCACGCCTACCCGGAGCGCATCGGCCCCGTGTCCCTGCGGCTGCGGCGCCTGCCGGGAAACCTGGTGGAGATCACCGTCAAGGACCGGGGCTGCGGCATCCCGGATATCGCCAAGGCCCGGGAGCCCATGTTCACCACCGGCGGGGCGGAGCGCTCCGGCATGGGCTTCACCATCATGGAGAGCTTCATGAACAGCTTCTCCCTCCGCTCCGTCCCCGGCAAGGGCACCACCGTGCGGATGCGGAAGAAGCTGACGGGGCGCGGCGAGCTTGGGTAGCGGCGCATCCCAAGCCTTCCCCTTGAGGGGAAGGTGCCCCAGTGCGCACACTGGGGCGGATGAGGTGGTGAAACGACAGGCGGACGCTCCCGACCTGCCGCCGACAGACTGCGACGCCACCGCATCCGCCATCCGCCTTGCGGGGGACCGAGGCGCAGCGGCTCGATCTTGTCATTCCGAGCGAAGCGAGGAATCCGTCCCCCCTGCCCATGCCGCCGAGGAGGAAGGCGCGGGTCCTTCGGCTTCGCTGCGCTGCGCTCAGGACGACAAGGACGGAACCTTTGCCTTGATTGCCCGGGCCCAGGCGGGGGACCGGGAGGCCATGGAGCGGCTGGTGACGGAGAACGTCGGTCTGATCCGGGCGGTGGCCCGGCGCTACCAGGGGCGGGGGGTGGAGAACGACGATCTGCTTCAGCTGGCCAGCCTGGGCTTTCTGAAGGCGGCGGCGGGCTTCGACCCGGCCTTCGGCACCCGCTTTTCCACCTACGCCGTGCCGAAGATTGCCGGGGAGATCCGCCGCTTCCTCCGGGACGACGGGGCCGTGAAGGTGAGCCGCGGTCTGAAGGAGCGGGCCGCCGCCCTTCGCCTGGCCCGGGACCGGCTCAGCAAGCGCCTGGGTCGGGAGCCGGTGCTGTCGGAGCTGGCGGAGGAGCTGGGCCTGAGCCCCGAGGAGATTGCGGAGGCGGAGAGCGCCGCGGACCCCGTGGCCTCCATCCAGCAGCCCGCCGGGGACACGGGGCTGACCCTGGAGGCCCTGCTGTCGGACAGCCCCATGGAGGAAAAGCTGGTGGAGCGCCTGGCCCTGCGGCAGGCCCTGGAGCAGCTGCCGGAGCGGGAGGCCCGGGTCATTGCCCTGCGCTATTACCACGGCCTCACCCAGGACCGGGCGGCGAGGATCATCGGCGTCTCCCAGGTCCAGGTGAGCCGCATCGAAAAAAAGGCCCTCGCACATTTGCGGGAGCTTCTGGAATAGAAATCAAGGAATCACGCCCTGCCGAAAGGCGGGGCGTGATGGTTTTTTACGGTGCGTCCTGCACAGGGTAGCTCGCGCCGTTGATCTGAAGCGCGACGACCTGCGCGGGGTCGATGATCTGCCGCAGACTGATCTGGAGCGTATAGCCGGGGGCCAGCCCGATTTCCGGGGCGGCGACGCCCATGCTGTAGCCGCCTTCGATCACTGTTCCGTCGGCCAGAATCACGGCAAAGCTCGCGTCCATGTCCCGAGTGATTCCCGCGGGGTCCAGTTCCAGGGTGAAGCGTCCGATCCGGACCGGGGTCCCGTTCTCGAGGACGACATTCCGGTGCAGCGGCGTCCCCGCCGGGGCGGAGAACATCAGCTTCGGGAAGAGGGAGCCGCTGTCCAGATAGAGCAGCAGGGTCGTGTTCTCCCAGTCCGGCTCCCTGCCGTCCAGAAGGAAATCAAAGCTCTGAAGCTCAACCCGGCGGGCGGAATCGCTGCTGTTCTCTGTCATATAGCCAGTGCTGCCCTGCCCGTCGTTCAGCCTCGTTCCGTCGCCGTCCATCCAATACAGCAGCCAATGCGCTCCCTCCGGGTGCTCCGGGAGAGGGCTGCCGTCCAGGCTCTCCCGGGTGTACTGCATGAAGACAGTATTTCCCTCGATCAGCAACTCGTCCACGGTCCAGCGCTCGTTCCCCACGTTGGCAGAGACGGCGGGGTGCGTGACCTTTTCCAGCAGGACGGGGTCCACGCCGGCGTTCGACAGGGCCGGCAGCAGCCAGCCGCCGGAGATGCCTACCGCGGTGACGGAGCCCGCCAGCAGCAGGACCACCAGGGCGGCGATCAAAACGATCCGTAAGGGTCTTCTGTGTTTCATTGTGATTGCTCCTTTCCCAGCCTCCGCGGCGGCCCGGATCTGCGCCGGGCTGAGTCCGGTGTCCAGGGCGGCGAAGGCCTGCTTGTAGCGTTCGCGTTCTGTCATGGTGATTCCTCCTTGAGTGCCTTTTTGAGAAGCTCGCGGCCCCGGAACAGCCGGGTCTTCACCGTGGCTTGGGGCAGCCGCAGGACCCGGGCGATCTCCCGGACGGGGTAGTCCTCGTAGTAGTGCAGATGGATCACGATCCGGTAGGCCTCCGGCAGGGCCGTCACCGCCCGGAAGAGCTCGCGGCTCTCGTCACTGGGGAAGGCTTCGATTCCGGGCTCCAGCTCCAGCGGCACGGAGCGCTGGCGGGAAGCGGATTTCAGCAGGTCCTTTGCCCGATTGACCGCCACCTGCAGCAGCCAGGCCCGCAGATGCTCCTCGGACGAAAACTGTTTGCCGCCGGTATAATACCGTAAAAACGTATCCTGCACCACGTCCTCGACGTCCTCCCGATTCTTCAGCAGGCTGTAGGCGGCGGCAAAGACGCTCTTGCTGTGCGCCGCTATCGCCTGCTCCAAGCTCGGTCTCAAATCGCATCACCTCGTTTGTTTGAAAGGCCTTTCACTATGAATACGAACGACAGGGGGAAAAGGTTTCGGGAAAAGAAAAGTGCGGCAGAAAGAATTCTGCCGCGTTTCTGTTTTATGGTTTGCTTCTGGAATAGCGGACTGTGATGATAACGACCTGCTTGTGCGTTTCGTCAATGCGATAGATCACAGTGTAATTCTTGACGAGCAGTTGTCGGTAGCCCTTGTTGGCATAGCTTCCGATGTTCCGCTCCGGGGATCGGTAGGGAAATTGTTCCAGCGAGAAAATCTCCGCTTCCAATTTGTCGATCAGCGCTTCGGCAGTGTCGGGCGCCTGGAGCACACTGGAAATATAGGCATAAACCGCATCCAGGTCGCGCAGGGCTTTCGGACTCAGCAGAACCTCGTAGTTATCCAAAGTACTTCCTCCGCAAAGCTGCAAGCGCGGTCCGGGCGTTTTCCGGCTTTTTGCCGCTTGTCAGCTCTTCCTCCGCTTCAGTGATTGCTGCGTCAGTTGTTACGATGGACAGCAGCTCGTCATAGACCTCCATGCTCATTACCACCATATCTCCGTAGCCGTTTTTGGTGATAAAGATAGGTTCTCTTCCGGCATGGCAGAGGTTGGAGATCTCCGTGGTATTTCTCAAATCTGTAATGGGCCGAATCTGTGGCATACTCGCACCTCCTTCTGTACAATATTATAGCAGAATAATGTACAAATTGCAAGAACAATTATAGCAGAACCCGCAACTTTTCATTCAGCTTCCCGTAAACGATATCCATGACGGGCTCATTGCAGACCGCCAGCACCTCGTCCATGGGCACCCAGCGGACGCCGGTATTTTCGCCAGCCCGGGCCCGGAGAGCGGCGCTCTCGTCGGCCTCCCAGAGGTAACAGCAGTCCAGATGCAGATGGGAGGCCACGTACTGCCCCCGCTTGAGGTGGTGATCCACGTCCAGAACCTGGATGGAGAAGATCCCGTCCCAGAGCGGGCGAAGCTCCTTCAAGCCGGTCTCCTCCATGGCCTCCCGCAGGGCCACGGCCCGCAGATCCGGGTCCCCGTCGGCGTGGCCCCCGGTCCAGGCCCAGTGCCGGTAGATGTTGTGGTGGACCAGCAGGATCTTGTCCCGCGCCGGGTTTGTGATCCAGTTGGAGGCCGTGAAGTGGCAAATGGGGTTGTTCCTGGTTAGTACATCACAAAAGTTATCCAAAGCGTATAAAAATACTTCTTTGTCCTGTGCTTCTTCTCGGTTATAGGGTTGATAAGATTCTATCATTTGTCGAAGATTCATTTTGCCTCCTTTATGCAATGAAGAGTATTGCTTGAGACTTACTGAGGAGACGCTGACGGCCTGAAAATGCGAGCTTTCTTTGCTCCGTTGCATTTTGAACACAACACCTGCAGGTTTGACGGCACCGTTTTTCCGCCCTTTGAAACCGGGATAATATGGTCGATTTGCAATCCAACTCCATCGGGCATATGTTTTCCACATATTCTGCAAGTGTAGTTATCCCTTGCAGCAATTTGATCACGTAGTTGCTTTGTCATAAGCTTTCTTTGCTCTTTTTTGTGATAATCGGAGAGCGTTGCTTCAAAATTTATTTCTTGTAATTGGCGATATCTCGAAAGCAGCCAATTATAATCAAAACTATCTTCATAAACCGTGGTAGATACGCTATATGCTTCTTTAATATAATTGCTTTGTCTGTACCGTGTTTGATTTCGACACAGAGAAAAGCAAAAAGCGTTATCGTCATCAATACACATAGCAAATTGATTGGCACGACGCTTTTTTAGTTTGCTTGTTTGAATCAGTTGCTCGCAGCTTTTTTTCCAAATAATAATTCTATTATGATGCCGTTCTATAGCATCGAAACCATTTTCAATTAAATACTTATCAATATAATCCTCTATATCCGGGTTGCGTTTTCCTGATACGTCAAAAGCCATTTCAAAGTATGGATAGCGAAATGGAGAAGATAGAATTTTCTTAACTATGAAAATACCAGCGACAAGACAAATAATGACTAATGCTACAACAATAAGTAAAGACTGTGTGCTGTATGGTGAATCTGATACACCCGATCTATAGTCAGTGATAATCATAAATTCAATAGTTTCTCCCCATTGTCAAAATGACTTTTTTGCTCTAGAAAAGACCTGCGAAATGACTAACTGAAAAGAATATAATTCGCATAAAATGTCCCTATTTCGTCCCGCCTCTGAGCTGGATGATCTGATCCCGCAGCACCGCGGCGAACTCGAATTCCATCATCTGGGCGGCCTTGCGCATCTGCTTCTCCAGCCGGGCGATCTCCCGCTCCCGCTCCTGCTTGGTGAGCTTCATGCCTCCCTTGCCGTAGGCCTCGGCGTCCTGGCGTGTGATCTCGATGAGCTCCCGCACGTCCTTGCGGATGGTCTGGGGCACGATGCCGTGGGCCTCGTTGTAGGCCTGCTGGATGCTCCGGCGGCGGTTGGTCTCCCGGATGGCGTAGTCCATGGCGGGGGTGACGCTGTCGGCGTACATGACCACCCGGCCCTCGGCGTTCCGGGCGGCCCGTCCGATGGTCTGGATCAGGCTGGTGGGGGAGCGGAGGAAGCCCTCCTTGTCGGCGTCCAGGATGGCCACCAGAGACACCTCCGGCAGGTCCAGGCCCTCCCGCAGCAGATTGATGCCCACCAGCACGTCAAACTTCGCCATACGCAGATCCCGGATGATCTCCATGCGCTCCATGGCGTTGATATCCGAGTGCATATAGCGGACCCGGACCCCGTTCTTTTGCAGGAAGGTGGTGAGATCCTCCGCCATTTTCTTGGTGAGGGTGGTGACCAGCACCCGCTCCTGGCGGGCCGTAACCTTGGCGATCTCCTCCATGAGATCGTCCACCTGGCCGTCGATGGGCCGGACCTCCACCTCCGGGTCCAGCAGACCCGTGGGCCGGATCACCTGCTCCACGATCTGCCCCGCCCGCTCCGTCTCATAGGGGGCCGGGGTGGCGGAGACGTACACCGCCTGGTGGATCTTCCCGGTGAACTCCTGGAAGGTCAGGGGCCGGTTGTCGAAGGCGGAGGGCAGGCGGAAGCCGTAGTTCACCAGGCTCTCCTTCCGGGAGCGGTCGCCGTTGTACATGGCCCGGACCTGGGGCAGGGTGACGTGGCTCTCGTCCACAAAGAGCAGGAAGTCCTCGGGGAAATAGTCCAGCAGGGTCATGGGGGGCGTGCCGGGGGCCCGGCCGGAGATGACCCGGGAATAGTTCTCAATGCCGGTGCAGAAGCCGATCTCCTGCATCATCTCCATGTCGTACTCCGTCCGCTGCCGGATGCGCTGGGCCTCCAGCAGCCGGTCGTTGGCCTTGAACCAGGCCTCCCGCTCCTCCATCTCCTCCCGGATGGCCGTCAGAGCCCGGTCCATCTTCTCCTTGGTGGTGACGTAGTGGGAGGCGGGGTAGATGGCCACGTGGGAGACCACCCGCTCCGGGATGCCGGTGACGGCGTTGATCTCGGAGATGCGGTCCACCTCGTCTCCGAAGAACTCCACCCGGACGGCCCGGCCCGCCCAGTAAGCGGGGTAGATCTCCACCGTGTCCCCCCGGACCCGGAAGTGGTTCCGGGAGAAGTCCACGTCGTTGCGCTCGTAGCGGATGGAGATCAGCTTCTTCATCAGCTCCTCCTGGGGGTATTGCATCCCCGTGCGCAGGGAGATCACCATGTTTTTGTAGTCGATGGGGTCGCCCAGGCCGTAGATGCAGGAGACCGAGGCCACCACGATCACGTCCCGCCGCTCAAAGAGGGAGGAGGTGGCGCTGTGCCGCAGCCGCTCGATCTCGTCGTTGATGGAGGAGTCCTTTTCGATATAGGTGTCCGTGTGGGCGATATAGGCCTCGGGCTGGTAGTAGTCGTAGTAGGAGATGAAATATTCCACGGCGTTCTCCGGGAAGAACTCCCGGAACTCCGAGCAAAGCTGCCCCGCCAGGGTCTTGTTGTGGGCCAGCACCAGGGTGGGGCGGTTGAGATTGGCGATGACGTTGGCCATGGTGAAGGTCTTGCCGGAGCCTGTGACGCCCAGCAGGACCTGCTCGTCCAGACCCATTTGAATGCCCCGGGTCAGGGCCTCGATGGCCTGCGGCTGATCCCCGGTGGGCTTGTAGGGCGCGTGCAGTTTGAAGTCCATAGCAGCCTCCTTGGTGGTGCAAATCGGGCTTTGGCGAGTTCTCGCAAACGTCCGGTAGCGGCGCACACCAGTGCGCCATGCAACCGGGTTCCGGTGGCGCACTGGTGTGCGCCGCTACGGGAGCGTTTCGACAAATCCGAATTTGACAAAGCGTTTTCCCTATTATACCCCATCCCGGGATGCCCTGCAACTATTATTTTTCCGCCCGCTTTTCCCGACAGCTTTTTCCCGGTGGAATTGCTAAGATAGGATCAAACAAAAGCGGAGATGACAGAATGAAAGCAACGTTGTTGAAGAAAAAAAGTGCGCTGGCTTGGTCTGCCGGGCTGCGGCGGGCCCTGGGGCGCTTTGCCGCCGCTCCCGCGGGGCGGCGGAGCCTGGAGGCCCTGGCCCATGCCGCCGGGGCCTTTCTCCTCTCGGCCCTGCCCCTGCCCGGGGGCCCGGGACCCTTGGGGGCGGTTTTGATCCTCTGCGCCGGGCTCTGGGCCCCGGGAGCCGCCGCCCTGCTGGGGGCCTGCGGAGGCTACGCCCTCTTCTGGGGCTGGGAGGCCGCCATGGAGCCCTTGGCTCTGAGCCTGAGCTGCTTTGCCGGAGCCCTGATCTTCCGGCAGACCCCGGTTTCCCGTCCGGCCCTGGCGGCGGCCCTCACCGCCGCCGTGGGGGGCCTCTTCCTGCTGGACACGGGACTGGGACTCCTGCCCCTGCTGCGGCTGGCCTTGGGGACGGGCCTGGCGGCCCTGCTGCCCCGGCTGCGGGAGCGGGCCGCGGCGGGAAGCCCGGCCGCCCGGATCGGCGGGGGTGCCCTGCTGCTGCTCGCCCTGGCGTCGGCCCGGCCCGCCGGGGCGATGCTGGCCCTCTGCGGAGCGCTGGCCCTGGGCCTGCCGGAGCGGCTGAGCCTGCCGGAGGCCGAGGCCGGGATCCGGCCCCGGGAGCTGCCCCTGCCGCCTCAGAAGGGGGTGGAGCGGGCCCTGCATACCATGTACGCCGTTCTAGCCCGGGAGGATCCCCTGGTGCCGCCCCTGCGGCTGGCGGAGGTCTATGACTTCGCCGCCGAGCAGGTCTGTCGCTGCTGCGTCCGCCACGCCCAGTGCTGGGAGAGCCAGGCCGAGGACACCTACCGGGATCTCTGCGCCGCCGGGGAGGCCATTCTGGGCCGGGGCTCCGCCCTGCGGGAAGATCTGCCGGAGCGCTTCACCGCCCGCTGCTGCCACAGCGCGGGCTTTCTCACGGCGGTGAACCAGTCCCTGGACGAGCAGCTGACCCGCCGCCGGGAGGCCTACCGCCGCGGCGAGGGCCGCCGGGTGGCGGCGGCGCAGTACCTGGCCCTGGAGCGGCTGCTCTCCGCCCTGACCAGACCCCGGCCGGAGACGCCCCTCCGCTACAGCCCGGAGCTGGCGGTAGGCAGCGCGGCCCGGGCGGGAAACGAGCTCTCCGGGGACCGGGGAGCCGCCTGCCGGGACCCCTTCGGGGGCTTCTGCGTCCTGCTCTGCGACGGCATGGGCACCGGCAGCCCCGCCCGGGCCGAGAGCGACCGGGCGGCCCGGCTGCTGACGGCCTTTCTGGAGGCCGGCCTGGCCCCGGATAGCGCCCTGGAGCTGGTGAACGGCTTCTTCCTGCTGCGGAAGCAGACCGCCTTTGCCACCCTGGATCTGCTGCGGCTGGATCTGCGCACCGGAGACGGGGTGCTCTACAAGTGGGGGGCGGCCCCCTCCTACCTGCGCCGGGGCGGCGGGGTGGAAAAAATCGGGACAGCCACGCCTCCGCCGGGCCTGGAGGCGGCGGAGGGCCGCGTGCCCGGACAGTACGAGCTGTCCCTGAGGGAGGGGGAAACGCTGGTGATGGTCAGCGACGGCGCCTTTGGAGAGGAGACGGAGCGGCGGCTGACGGCGTTTACCGGCGGATCGGTGCGGGATCTGGCCTCCTGCCTGATCACCCTGGGAGAGACGGACGCCGAGGATGACAGAACGGCGGTGGTCATTCGCCTGCGGGAAATGAAAAATGGAAAATGAAGAATTGCGGTGTTTTGCAGTTTTCCGACCGCGAAACAAAAAATAACACATTTCGTTTACATAATCCATCGAAGGCCGTCGAAAAACCGGGGGAATTTCGGAAAAATCCGAAGTTCCTCCGGTTTTTCGTGGAAAAACAGGGGAGATTTGTCTGCTCCCTGCCTTACAGGGTTTCCCCCACCAGGGATTTTGTGGCGTAGGCATTGAGGGTCATGTCGGCGGTGTTGCCCGCCAGATATTCGTAGTAGCCCTGGGCGCCGATCATGGCGGCGTTGTCCCCGCAGAAGCGCAGCTCCGGCAGGCAGAGCCGCACTCCAAGGCGCCGGGCCAGGGCCGTTACCTCGGCCCGAATCCGGGAATTGGCCGCCACGCCCCCGGCCACCGCCAGGGTTTTCCGCCCGGTCTGGGCCAGGGCCAGCTCCGTCCGGCTCACCAGAGCCTCGCTCACCGCCGCGGACACCGAGGCGCAGAGAGAAGGCAAGTCGATGGCGTCCTCCAAAGCCTTCCCCTTGAGGGGAAGGTGGCCCGCAGGGCCGGATGAGGTGGCGTCCCGATGCGCAGAGCTGTTGGATAAGGCGTCCGCCCCATATTTCTGCTGGGCATTGTGGATCAGATTGATGGCCGCGGTCTTCAGGCCCGAGAAGCTCAGATCCAGGGGATTGCCGTCCACCTTGGCCCGGGGCAGGGGATACTTCGTCTCGTCGCCCCCCTGGCTCCTGCGGTCCAGGGCCGCGCCCCCGGGGTAGGGCATCCCCAGCACCCGGGCGATTTTGTCGAAGCACTCCCCCGCGGCGTCGTCCCGGGTGCCCCCCAGGATCTCCATTTTCGTGTAGTCCTGCACGTCCACCAGCATGGTGTGGCCCCCGGAGACCACCAGGCACAGGAAGGGAGGCTCCAGCTCCGGGTGGGTCAGATAGTTGGCGGCAATGTGGCCCCGGATGTGGTGGACCGGGATCAAGGGCTTGCCCAGGGCGTAGGCCGCGGCCTTGGCGAAGTTCACCCCCACCAGCACGGCCCCGATGAGCCCCGGGGCGTAGGTGACCGCCACCGCGTCGAGCTCGGCCCGGCTGAGCCCGGCCTGGGCCAGGGCCTGGTCCGCCAGGGGATAGATGGCCTCGATGTGCTTCCGGGAGGCGATCTCCGGCACCACGCCGCCGTAGATTTTGTGGATGTCCACCTGGGAGGAGATGCAGTCGGACAGGACCGTCCGCCCGTCCCGCACCACCGCCACGGCGGTCTCGTCGCAGGAGGATTCGATAGCTAAGATATTCATAGGACACCTCGTATTCGGGATCAGGGATCAAGGATCAAGGATCAGGGTGGGGGAAGGGAACAGGGAACAGACCCGCCCGTAGGGGACGGGTTCCCCGTCCCGCTGTACCCCACACAGGCGAGGGAACGGGGAACAGGACTGTCTGCAGCGCCGGCAATCTGTCTCCGCTCCGTAAAGGGATCATGGATCAAGGATCAGGCTGGGATTCGGGTGTAGGGACAAGCCTTGCTTGTCCGCCGTTCAGGATTCGGACAGGAGAGATTTTTGCAGGATCAGCGCGTCCTCTCGGGGCTTTTCGTAGTAGTTTTTGCGGGTCCCGACCTGGGAATAGCCCAGCTTTTCGTAAAGGCGGATAGCGGGCTCGTTGGAGGCCCGGACCTCCAGGGTGATCTTTTCGATTCCCTTGGGGATCAGCCGGGTCTCCAGCTCCCGCATCAGCGCCTCCGCCAGGCCCCGCCGTCTCGCTTCCGGGGCCACGCAGACGTTGAGAATGTCCGCGTCCTCAAAGCAGCTCTGGGAGCCCACGTAGCCCAGCACCGCGCCGCTTTCGTCCACAGCCGCCAACCACAGCGCCAGGGGGTTCTCCAGCTCAGCCCGAATCGAGGCCTCGTCCCAGGGCGCGGAGAAGTGGGCCGCCTCCAGGGCTGCGATTGCCCCAATATGCGCTGGCCGCATCGTTGTAATGTGCGTTTCGTTCAATGGCATTCACCTACCAAATTTGTCGTCCTGAGCGGAGCGCAGCGGAGTCGAAGGACCCGTACTCCTGTCATTGCCGACGGCAATGACGCCGCCTGCGGGCGACAGGTGGGACGGATTCCTCGCTGCGCTCGGAATGACAAAGGGGCAGCCTTCCCCGGCTGTCGTCCTGAGCGGAGCGCAGCGGAGTCGAAGGACCCGTTCCCCCCTGCGTTCGGTTTCAAAACAGGGTTTCATATAAATCAACCCAGCTTGGATTCATACGTTCAATCAGAGCGTTCTTTTTGGAACGCCGCCAGCCCTTGAGCTGCTTTTCCCGTTCAAAGGCGATCAGGGGCTCCGTTCCTGCGTCTTCGTAGTATACCAGCTTTGTAATGTTGTATTTAGCGGTGAAGCTGTCGGGATCAAGATGGTTTTTGTGCTCATATACCCGAGCGGGCAGATTGGAGGTCACGCCGATGTAGGTCGCCACGTTGGTTTGATTCGCAAGGATATAGACGAAGAAATGCTTTTCCATTTCGTAGCTCCTTTCCGACGGGGGGAGAGAAAACGGATTCCTCGCTGCGCTCGGAATGACAGAAGGGGACGCTCCCCATTTGTCGTCCTGAGCGGAGCGCAGCGGAGTCGAAGGACCCGTATTCCTGTCATTGCCAGCGGCAATGACGCCGCCTGCGGGCGGCAGGTGGGGACGGATTCCTCGCTGCGCTCGGAAGGACAAGACGGGGGAACGGGTCCTTCGGCTCCGGCTTTGCCTCCGCTCAGGACGACAAAATCGGAGCGTTTTATTTGGCCTCGTACCAGCTCCGCCCGATCTTGGCCTCCGCGTTCAGGGGAACGGCCAGCTTTGCGGCGCCCTCCATCTCCCGGGTCACCAGGGCGGCCACGGTTTCCGCCTCGGCCTCGGGGCACTCCACAATCAGCTCGTCGTGGACCTGGAGCACCAGCCGGGCTTCCAGCCCGGCCTCCCGCAGGGCCTTGTCCACCCGCAGCATGGCGATCTTGATGATGTCCGCCGCGGTGCCCTGGATGGGGGAGTTCATGGCCATGCGCCTGGCGGCCTCCCGGACCATGTACTTGCCGTCCTTCAGCTCGGGGATATAGCGCCGCCGCCCGTAGAGGGTGGCAACAAAGCCCTCCCGGGTGCCCTGCTCCACCACGGCGCTCATGAAGTCCCGGACCCCGTGGTATTTGCTCAGATAGCTGTCGATATAGGCCTTGGCCTCGCTCCGGCTGACGCCGATGTCCTCCGCCAGGGAGAACTCCGAGATGCCGTAGACGATGCCGAAGTTCACGGCCTTGGCGCTGCGGCGCAGCTGGGGCGTCACCTCCTCCAGGGGCACCCCGAATACCTGGGAGGCGGTGACCCGGTGCACGTCCTCCCCGGAGTTGAAGGCGGCCTGCATGGCCTCGTCCCCCGCCATGTGGGCCAGGACCCGCAGCTCGATCTGGCTGTAGTCCGCGTCCACAAAGACGCAGCCGGGCTCCGGCGCGAACATCTTGCGAATCTCCGCCCCCAGCTCCGTGCGGACGGGGATGTTTTGCAGATTGGGCTCCGTGGAGGAGAGGCGGCCCGTGGCGGTGACGGTGTTCTGGAAGGTGGTGCGCACCCGCCCGTCGGGGCCGATGACCTTCAGAAGCCCCTCGGCGTAGGTGGCCTGGAGCTTGGTGAGGGTCCGGTATTCCATGATCCTGCCGATGATGGGGTGCTTGTCCTTCAGCTTTTCCAGCACCTCCACGTTGGTGGAGCGCTTCTTCCCGGCGGGCAGGGCCAGGCGGTCAAAGAGGACCTCTCCCAGCTGCTTGGGGGAGTTGACGTTGAACTCCCCCCCGGCATAGCGGTAGATCTCCGCTTTGGCCTCCGCAATTTGCGTTTTCAGCATCTCGTCGAAGGCGTGAAGGGCCCCGGCGTCCACCAGCACGCCCTCCACCTCCATCCTGGCCAAAACCGGGCAGAGGGGCAGATCCATTTCGCAGTAGAGCTTCTCCAGCCCCTGCTCCCGCAGGCCCTGGGTCAGGGGCTCGATCAGCGCCCGCACGGCGGCGGCCTCCCGGATCAGCAGCTCCCGCAGGGCCGCGGCGGGCTCCGCCCCGGCGGCAGTCAGGTCTTTGTAAGTCGGCAGCTCCGCCTGGCAGTACTGCATCGCCAGGGTGGGCAGCTCGTACTTGCCCCGGGCGGCGTCCAGCAGATAGGCCGCCACCTCGGTGTCGAAGCCGATGCCCGCCGTGGGCAGACAGCGCTCCAGCAGGCGGCGCAGCAGCTCCTTGGAGCCGTGGACCGCCAGCTTCAATTCCCCGGAAAACAGGGCGCTCAAGGCGAAATCGTAGGCCAGGCCCAGCTCGCTCCGGCTCAGCAGAGCGGGGTGCGCGCCGTCGTCCAGGGCCAGCAGCTCCAGATCGTCGGAGGCCGCCAGGGCCACCCATTCCGCCTTTTTCCAAGCCGCAAAGAGGGCGTCGAACTCAGCCTTCGCTGCGGGAATGGCTGGGGGTGTATCTGTCATTGCGAGGCCAGTGCGCACACTGGCCGTGGCAATCCGTTCCCCTTCGTCGGAGAATACGGATTCCTCGCTTTGCTCGGAATGACCGGCAGGGGAGGCAGCCGCGTTTTGCGGGCGGCCAATGGCCGCCCCTACAGAGGCGCCGCGCAGGCGGTATTTGTCGATGAGCTTCACGAACTCCAAACGGACAAAGAGCTCATACAGAGCGGGCTTGTCCGGCTCCGCCGTCATAGCGTCCCCGGGCTGGAAGTCCACCGGGGCGTTGAGACGGATGGTGGCCAGATCGTAGGAGAGATAGGCGCTTTCCCGCCCGTCTCGCAGATACTCAAAGAGCTTGCCCTTCATGTTCTGGGGGCTCAGATTTTCGTAGACCCCGTCCAGGGTGCCGTATTTCAGCAGCAGCTCCGTGGCCTTCTTGGGGCCGATGTGGGCCACGCCGGGGATGTTGTCGGAGCTGTCCCCCATGAGGGCCTTCAGATCGATGAGATGAATGGGGTCGAAGCCGTACTCCTCCCGGAAGAGCTCCGGGGTATAGTTGGTGGAGCCGGTCTGGCCCCCCTTGGTGACCACCAGCTTCACGGTGACGCGCTCGTCCACCAGCTGCAGGCTGTCCCGGTCTCCCGTGACCACCACGCAGTCCCAGCCTCCGGCGGAGCAGCGCTTGGCAATGGTGCCGATGACGTCGTCCGCCTCCCAGCCCTGGCAGGCGTAGATGGGGACGTTCATGGCCCGCAGCACGTCCTTCATCACGGGCATCTGCTGGGCCAGCTCCTCGGGCATTCCGTGGCGGGTGGCCTTGTAGCCGTCGTACATCTCGTGGCGGAAGGTGGGCCCGTGGAGGTCGAAGGCCACGCAGAGGGCGTCGGGGTCCTCCTCCGCCCGGACCCGCTCCAGGATGTTCAGAAAGCCGTAGATGGCGTTGGTGTACTCGCCGTTTTTGGTGGTGAGCAGCCGCACCCCGTAAAAGGCCCGGTTGATGACGGAGTTGCCGTCTAAAATCATCAGTTTCATGGGATCACCTCGTTTTTAGGGATCAGGGATCAAGGATCAGGGATCAGGGTGGGAAAAGGGTTCAGGGTTCAGAGCACAGAGCGCCGTAGGGGCGGTCATTGGCTGCCCAACGCACCCCACATGGATGAGGTTATATATAGATTATAGGTCATAGGTTGTAGATGGTTCAGGGATCAGAGTGCCGTAGGGGCGAGCATCGCTCGTCCCCTGCGTATCAGATTACCGCAACGTCCGGACGGCCAATGGCCGCCCCTACGGGCGCTTTCCGCAGGGACCGTAGGGCGGCCTGGCCCCAGGCCGCCGTGCTACTCCCGCGGCTCGATGGACTTGTGCTTTTGCAGGAGCATACGGGCGGGGTAATAGCCGTTATAGCGGGACATCAGATACCAAGGCTCGTCATTGGAGAAATAGATCCAGAGTTGCCCATTGCCCCTTCCGTCGCTGCTTTGCGTGATTTTGGTCAGATCAGACCAGCTATGGCTGACCCAGCGAAACAGCCGCCGCCGGTGCAGGCCGTCTTCATCCAATACCATACGCCAGTGCCACATATAGAAGGCGACAGGAACGAGAAAAATGAGGGCGATGCAGAGCAGGGCAGCCATAGAGGACAGATTTTCAGGGTCGTTCCGAAAATCCCAGGCGAATAATCCGAACATCCCCATGAACAGGATGGGGAGCAGGGAAAAGAGGATACGCTCCGTGCGGCCCTGACGAACAACGACGGCCCATTGGGGTTTCTTTTGTGTCATGACGGCCGCCATATTTGCCAGGATGGGGACGGGGAGAACGGATTGTCACGCCAGTGTGCGCACTGGCTCGCAATGACAGGAACGGGGAGCTTACAGCTTCTCCGCGAAGCGGTTCAGCCGGGCGGAAACCTTCTCTTTTCCGAGGAGCTGCATGATGGTGCACAAATCCGGCGTATTTGTTCTGCCGGTGACCGCCAGGCGGATCACGGAGCTCAGATCCCCCACGTGGCCCTTGAAGGCCTCGGGGTTCTTCTTGTACTCCTTCACCTCGGGGCTGTAGCCCAGGCCGGGGCAGAGGGTCTTCAGCCGGGCGAACCAGGCGTCCTTGTCCTCCGCGGGGTCGTACACCGGCAGATAGGCGGCCACCAGGGCCCTGGCGTCGGCGGGGCGCACCCGCTCCGGCAGAAGGGCCGGGTCGGCTTCGGGCTCCGCGAAGAAGTAGGCCAGGTAGTCCTCCACCTCATCCCACTTGGCCAGATCCTTCCGGGGCTTGGGGACCTCCCGGTCGATGTTCAGAATGGCGGTGGAGAAAGCGGGGTCGGCGGTGAAGGTCTCATAGAAGGCCAGAGCGTAGTCCCTGGCCCAGGCGGCCACCCGGGCGCAGAGCGCCGGGGCCTTCATCTTGGAGATCACGTTCTTGCTGACGTCGGTGAGCTTTGCCAGGTCAAAGAGGCAGCCGGAGGCCCCCATCTTTTTCAGATTGAAGGGGAAGTCCATGGCGTCGGCGGCGGGGTTGGCCCGGCGCCAGTCCTCAAAGTTGGAGTTCAGCAGGGTCAGCAGATACTCGATGACGGCCTCCTTCGGGAAGCCCTTCTCCACGAAGTAGCTGACGGCGGCCTCCGGGTCCTTCCGCTTGGAGAGCTTCCGCTTGTCCTGGGTCTCCTCGTCCAGCTTCATCACCTGGGCGGTGTGGACGTACTTGGGCACCTTGTAGCCGCAGGCCTTGAACATGGCGATGTGCTTGGGCACGGAGCTCAGCCACTCCTCGCCCCGGATCACGTGGGTGGTCCGCATGAAATGGTCGTCGCAGACGTGGGCGAAGTGATAGGTGGGGATGCCGTCGGACTTCAGCAGCACCTCGTCGATGATGTTCTCGGGCATCTCGATCTTGCCCCGGATCATGTCCTCAAAGCTGATGCGCTTGTTCTCGTCTCCCTGGGAGCGGAAGCGCAGGACCCAGCTCTTCCCGGCGGCCAGATTGGCCTCGATCTGCTCCAGGCTCAGATCCCGGCACTTGGCGTACTTGCCGAAGTAGCCCCGGATGGCGGCCCCGTCCGCCTCCTGCTGCTCCCGAAGGGCGCTGAGCTCCTCGGCGCTGCAGAAGCAGGGATAGGCCTTGCCCTCCTCCACCAGCCGCTTGGCCACGGCGTGGTAGATGAAAACCCGCTGGCTCTGGGTGTAGGGGCCGTAGTCCCCCTTCTCGGTGCCGAAGCCGGTGACGCCCTCGGTGAATTCCACCCCGAAGGCCTCGAAGCCCTTGATGATGGCGCTCACGCCGTCGTCGATCTCCCGCTTCTTGTCGGTGTCCTCGATGCGGAGGTAGCTGACGCCCTTGGAGGCCTTGGCCACCAGCACGTCCGTCAGGGCCCCAAAGAGGCCACCGATGTGCAGATAACCCGTGGGGGAGGGGGCGAAGCGGGTCACGCGAGCGCCCTCCGGCAGATTTCTGGGCGGATATTTTCTTTCCAGGTCCTCGGGGGTGAGGGTCACGTCGGGGAAGAGCAGATTGGCGAGCTTGATGTTGTCCATGGTTGTTTCTCCTGTTCCAGTATATGTAGCGCCGGCAATCTGCCGGCATAATTCGAATGTGCTTGTCTGTAGCGCCGGCAATCTGCCGGCAAAATCCGAATTGATCGAAACACTCCTGTAGCGGCGCACACCAGTGCGCCACTGGAACCCGGTCTCGTGGCGCACTGGTGTGCGCCGCTACGGAGCGTTTGCAGGAACTCGACAAATCTCGATCTGCTCATCGTTCAAAGCGTCAGGCAGATGTCGTCCCTCCGCATATGGCGCCAGTCGAAGACCGACGCAAGCTCCTTTGCGGAGATGGCTTCCTGTTTGTCGATCAGCCCCGCGGCCTGGGCCAGGACGCCGATGATTTCCTCGGGCTTATAGCGGCCCAACAGGCTGTCCAGGTCCAGGTCCCCGTCCCGCTTGCTGAGACGGCGTCCGTCCGGGGCCAGCAGCAGGGGGACGTGGATGTATTCCGGGGCGGGCTTCCCCAGCAGGGAGAAGAGGTACTTCTGCCTTGGAGCGGAGGCCAGCAGGTCCCGGCCCCGGACCACCTGGGTGACGCCGTTGTCCCCGTCGTCCACCACCACGGCCAGCTGATAGGCGTAGACCCCGTCGGCCCGGCGGACCACGAAGTCCCCGCAGTCCCGGCTCAGCAGCTCGGTGTAGTCCCCCTGGAGGCCGTCGTGGACGGTCCATTCCGCCTCCGGCACCCGGAGCCGCCAGGCGGGCAGGCGCTTTTTGGAGGCCCGCTGCTCCGGCGTCAGATTCCGGCAGGTCCCGGCGTAGACGAACTCGCTCTGCCCCAGATGGGGGGCCGAGGCCGCGTGGACCTCCGCCCGGGAGCAGTAGCAGGGGTAGATCAGCCCCATTGCCTCCAGCTTTTCAAAGGCCGCGTCGTAGGCGGCGGTGCGGGTGGACTGGCAGGGGACCTCCCGGTCCCAGTCCAGGCCGAAGCGCAGCAAATCCCGGCGGATCTGGGCGGCGAATTCCGCCGAGGTCCGCTGGGGGTCCAGGTCCTCCATGCGTAAAACCATCTCGCCCCCCGCGCTCCGCACGGAGCACCAGGCCATGAGAAAGGAAAACAGATTCCCCAGGTGCATCTTTCCCGAGGGAGAGGGAGCAAAGCGGCCCACAGTCATGGAATCACCTCGAAAAGCAAATGTAGGGACAAGCCTTGCTTGTCCGCCGGGCGCAGAGACAAGACGGCAAAGTCATTCCGCAGGGGCGGTCATCGGCCGCCCTTTCTCCCGCCGGCAGGAGCGGTCATCGGCCGCCCTTTCCCCCCGGTAGGGGCGGTCATCGGCCGCCCTTTCTCCCGCTGGTAGGGGCGGTCATCGGCCGCCCTTTCTCCCGCCGGCAGGAGCGGTCATCGGCCGCCCTTTCTCTCGCCGGTAGGGGCGGTCATCGGCCGCCCTTTCTCCCGCCGGCAGGGGCAGTCATCAGCCGCCCTTTCTCCCGCCGGTAGGGGCGGTCATCGGCCGCCCTTTCTCCCGCCGGCAGGGGCAGTCATCAGCCGCCCTTTCTCCCGCCGGTAGGGGCGGTCATCGGCCGCCCTTT
>JAFXYD010000061.1 GCA_017541995.1 Oscillospiraceae bacterium | reverse complement strand
TGCGGGCGATTGTTTGCTCCGCAAACCGGGCGGCCGATGACCGCCCCTACGGACGGTTGGTTAACGGCAGGCCTCTGCCTCGGGCGGGCGGCCAATGACCGCCCCTACGCCCGGCTTGCTGAGTAAAACCGATAACCAGAATCCCGATTTGCGAGGCTCATTCCGTCCAGCGGATGGGGGCTTCCCCATGGGCTGTGAGGAAATCGTTGATCTGAGAAAAGGGCCTGCTGCCGAAGAAGCCCCGGTAGGCGGACAGGGGGCTGGGGTGGGGGGCGCTGAGGATCAGACGGGGGAATTGGGAGTTGAGAATTGAGAATTGAGAATTGAGAATTTTGCCGCTTGCCGGTGCGGGCGGACAAGCAGGGCTTGTCCCTGCATGCGGGTCTGTTCCCGGTTGCCTGAGCCCTGATCCTTCCGCGAAGGCCCGCTGGGCCGGGGCGCCCCAAAGGACGAAGGCCACGGGCTGGGGTAGCCGGGCCGCGGCGGCGATGATCTCCCGGGTCAGGGCCTGCCAGCCCAGGTTTTTGTGGCTGTTGGCCCGGCCCGCCGCCACGGTGAGCACGGTGTTCAGCAGCAGAACCCCCTGCCGGGCCCAGGGCGTCAGATCCCCGGTCTCGGGGGCGGGGCGGCCCAGGTCGGCCTCCAGCTCCCGGTAGATGTTCCGCAGGGAGGGGGGCAGCTTCACCCCGGGGCGCACCGAGAAGGCCAGGCCCATGGCCTGGTCCGGCTCGTGGTAGGGGTCCTGGCCCAGGATCACCACCCGGACCCGCTCCGGCGGGGTCAGCGCCAGGGCGGCGAACCAGTCCGCCCGGGGCGGGTAGACGGTCTCCAGAAGGGCCGCGGCCTCCGCCGCCGCCAGGGCGGCGCGGTGGGGGGGCCGGTCAAAGGGATGGTTCAGCAGCGCGTCCCAGGCGGAGGGGAATGTGAATTGAGAATTGAGAGTTGAGAATTGAAAATTGAAAGATGAGGATTGAGGATTGAGAGTTGAGAATTGAAAATTGTTCGGGGCGCTGTCCCCTAAAGCGGGAACGGTTCCGTTCTTGTCGTCCTGAGCGGAGCGCAGCGGAGCCGAAGGACCCGTACCTCCGATTTCCGGTTCCCGGTTCCCGGTCCCCTGCCCTGTTGCCTGTTGCCTGTTGCCTGTTGCCTCGTCCGCCCATGGCGAGCAATGCTCGCCGCTGCGGGCGGGCGCATCCCCTGATCCCTGATCCTTGATCCCTGATCCCTTCATCGCTTCTCCCCCGACACGGCGGCGACGATCTCGTCCTCCTTCAGACCGTCCTTCTGGAGCATCTTCCGCATCACGTCGATGTCGGCGGTGATGTCCACCACGTCGTCGGCAAAGAGCTTGTCCAGCTGCTTCTCGTAGCCGTCGGCCAGCTCGTCCAGGGCGTGGTTGATCTTCTGCTTGGCCTCCCGGATGGCGGCGGTCTCGATGCCCTGGGCCTCCAGGCGGGCGTAGCTCTCCAGGGCCTTCAGGGTGGTGGGCAGGTAGTAGTTCATAAAGTTGTAGAGCTGGGGCTCCTTCTCGGGCCGCTGCTCCAGAATGGCGAAGATCTTCCGGGTCAGATCCTCAATCCGGTCGATCTTGGCGGAGACCTCCTCGTCGGCGATCAGATCGTTGTCCGCCCGGATCTGCCGCAGGATGCGGTCGTTCCGGGAGATGGCCTCCTCCGTCTTCTCCTCGGGCTGGACGGCCTGGGACTCGGTGTATTCCGTCATCATGAGGCGGTAGGTCTTCAGATCCAGCCAGGCGGGCTGGAGGATGCCCCGGGAGATCATCTCCCGCAGGTCCTTGATGACCTTGTGGTAGTCGATGCCCATCACGTCCGCCAGGTAGTGGATGGGCACGGCCTGCTTGTCCCCGATGAGCTTCAGATAGTTGGCGAAGCGCTCCGCCTTCTTCTTGCGGATGTGGCCGTAGACCCCCACCGCCAGGCCCGCCGCGGCGATGCAGAGATTGACCACAGGGGGAATCAGGCCGGTAAAGGAGAAGCCGTATTCCAGCAGCTCCAGGCCGGTGCTGACCGCGCCGATCACGCCGATGGCGGTGACGATGGCGCCGATGGCGGTAATCAGGGCCCCGTGCTTGGGAATGCCGTTGTCCCGCTTCTTCTGCTCCGGCACCTCCGCCACCGGGGCGTTGACGGGCCCCTTGACGTCCATATCCTGAATGGCTCGCTTCAGGTCTACGCTGCCGCCGATGTTGGGCAGGATGTCCATGGCGTTGGCGATCAGCACGCCCACGCCCACCGGAGCGCTGATGCCCAGGATGAGCAGAGCAAAGCCGATGAAATTCCAGCGCCGCTTGCTGCGGGCCCTGCGCTCTTTGGTTTCGTTGTATGTCATGGAAGATCCTCCCTCGTTTCGTTGCCTTGGCCCGTGGGCCAAATCTTATTTTATCGCAAAAAGCCCTGTATGTAAAGGAAATGTTGCGGCAATGATTGTAAATTTTCTGTATTTTTCATTGACATCAAAGAAAAATGATGGTAAATTGTAGGCACTTTGAAATGATTCGCAAAAAATATAATATGGAGGTATATACAATGACCAACAAGCCCCTCATCGGCGCGGCTGTCATCGGACAGTCCGGCGGCCCCTCTTCCGTCATCAACGCTTCCGCCTACGGCGTCATCAAGACCGCCCTGGAGAGCGAGTACATCACCACCGTCTACGGCGCCAACCATGGCATCAAGGGCGTGCTCAACGACCGTCTGATGATCATGGACAAGGAGGACCCCGCCGAGCTGGAGAAGATGCTCTACACCCCCTCCTCCGCCCTGGGCTCCTGCCGCTACAAGATCGCGGACCCCGACGTGGACGACAGCGACTACAAGCGCATTCTGGAGATCTTCAGGAAGTACAACGTCCGCTACTTCTTCTACAACGGCGGCAACGACTCCATGGACACCTGCAACAAGATCAGCCGCTACTGCGCCAAGGTGGGCTACGAGTGCCGGGTCTTCGGCGTGCCCAAGACCATCGACAATGACCTCTACGGCACCGACCACTGCCCCGGCTTCGCCTCCGCCGCCAAGTACATCGCCACCTCCTTCATGGAGGTCAGCCGTGACTGCCACGTCTACGACGTGGGCATGGTCACCATCATCGAGTGCATGGGCCGTCATGCCGGCTGGCTCACCGCCGCCGCCGCGCTGGCCAACGAGAAGGGCGAC
>JAFXYD010000060.1 GCA_017541995.1 Oscillospiraceae bacterium | reverse complement strand
TGGCTCAGCGAGATCTATGACAAGGAGATAGGCGATGCCCACAGGAACGCGGACATCCACCTCCATGACCTCTCCATGCTCTCAGGCTACTGCGCGGGCTGGAGCCTCAAGCAGCTCATCCAGCAGGGTCTCGGCATCCCGGGCAAGATCAACTCCTCCCCGGCCAGCCACCTGTCCACCCTCTGCAACCAGATGGTCAACTTCCTGGGCATCATGCAGAACGAGTGGGCCGGCGCCCAGGCCTTCTCCTCCTTCGACACCTATCTGGCCCCCTTCGTCAAGACGGACAATCTGCCCTACGACCAGGTGAAGAAGTGCGTGGAGTCCTTCATCTACGGCGTCAACACCCCCTCCCGCTGGGGCACCCAGGCGCCCTTCTCCAACGTGACGCTGGACTGGACCGTTCCCAACGACCTGGCCGAGCTCCCCGCCATCGTGGGCGGCAAGGAGATGCCCTTCAAGTACAAGGACTGCAAGAAGGAAATGGACATGGTGAACAAGGCCTTCATCGAGGTCATGATCGAGGGCGACGCCAACGGCCGGGGCTTCCAGTACCCCATCCCCACCTACTCCATCACCAAGGACTTCGACTGGTCCGAGACCGAGAACAACAAGCTGCTCTTTGAGATGACCTCCAAGTACGGCACCCCCTACTTCTCCAACTACGTCAACTCCGACATGGAGCCCTCCGACATCCGCTCCATGTGCTGCCGTCTGCGTCTGGATCTGCGGGAGCTGCGGAAGAAGTCCGGCGGCTTCTTCGGCTCCGGCGAGTCCACCGGCTCCGTGGGCGTGGTCACCATCAACCTGCCCCGGATCGCCTACCAGGCCCAGGACGAGGCCGACTTCTACAAGCGTCTGGACCGGCTCATGGACATCGCCGCCCGCTCCCTGAAGATCAAGCGGGACGTGATCACCAAGCTGCTGGACAACGGCCTGTACCCCTACACCAAGCGCTACCTGGGCACCTTCGCCAACCACTTCTCCACCATCGGCCTCATCGGCATGAACGAGATGGGCCTGAACGCCAAGTGGATCCGCAAGGACATGACCCACCCCGAGACCCAGGAGTTCTCCAAGCAGGTGCTGAACCACATGCGCGAGCGCCTGTCCGACTACCAGGAGAAGTACGGCGACCTCTACAACCTGGAGGCCACCCCCGCGGAGTCCACCACCTACCGCTTCGCCAAGCACGACAAGAAGGACTTTCCCAACATCATCACCGCCAACATGAACGGCACCCCCTACTACACCAACTCCTCCCACCTGCCCGTGGGCTACACCGAGGACGTGTTCTCCGCCTTGGACATCCAGGACGAGCTCCAGACCCTCTACACCTCCGGCACCGTCTTCCACGCCTTCCTGGGAGAGAAGCTCCCCGACTGGAAGGCCGCGGCCAAGCTGGTGCGGAAGATTGCCGAGAACTACAAGCTGCCCTACTACACCCTCTCCCCCACCTATTCCGTCTGCCCGGATCACGGCTACCTGGCCGGCGAGCAGTACACCTGCCCCCACTGCGGCAAGAAGACCGAGGTCTACTCCCGGATCACCGGCTACTACCGGCCCGTGCAGAACTGGAACGACGGCAAGGCCCAGGAGTTCAAGGATCGGAAGGTCTACGACGTGGGCGGCTCCATGCTCCACCGCTTCCATGAGCCTCTGAGCGCCGCGGCGGCCCCCGCCGCCGCCCCCTCCGCCGTCAAGCTGGAGACCAAGGCAACAGGCAACAGGCAACAGGCAACAGGAGACGAGGGACGCGAAACCGCAACCTTTGCCGCCTCCGCAGGGGCCGACGCGCCAAGCGGGCTGCTGCTCTTCACCACCTCCACCTGCCCCAAGTGCGTCATGGCCAAGAAGTTCCTGGCCGACGCGGGCATCGCCTACGAGACCGTGGTGGTAGACAAGACCCCGGAGCTGGCTAAGCAGTACGGCGTCCGCCAGGCTCCCACCCTGCTGGTGCTGGAGAACGGCAAGGAAGTCCAGCGGATCGAGAACCCCTCCAATATCCGCCGCTTCTGCGAGGATCAGGGGAAATAACCAAGTAACAAGTAATAAGTGACGGGAAACCGGACATTTGACAAGCAATATCCCACCCGTAGGGGCCGGGTCTCCCGGCCCGCCCTGCAATTGGAACCTGTCGTATGGAATCCCCAAAAAAGCATGACGGAGGCACATGTCTGTGCCTCCGTCATTTGCGTTCTATTTCCACAATCTCATTCGGCGTGCAGTCCAAAATCCGGCACAGCCGACTGAGTGTAATCATCGTGATGTTTCGTCCCTTTTTCAGAGAATCCAACGTCCGGTTGTCAATGCCGCCCTTGAGCAGCTGATACTGGGTCACACCCTTTTCCTCCATGGTCTTCCACAGCGGCCCATAGTTGAACATTGAACTCACCACCATTGTTAAACTACTGCAATTATATGGTGATTTCCGAAAAATGCATATTGTGATTATAGTCACAATATGATATGATGGTGATACAACAAAAGAGGAGGCCACACCTATGGAAAAAGAATACTTTATCGACACCCTGTTTGATCTGATCAATGAGAGCGACGTGCTTGATGCAGATTTACAGGATATCCGCGCCGACCGTGAGAGCATAACAATCACCATGAAAGACGGAACGGTATTCATCCTGACGTTGGCCTAAAAAACGCAGAGCTTCGGTTGTTGCGGCGCACTGCTGTGCATTAGTTCCGGCAACCAAATCGGAGATTTGGGCCGGCACTTAAGTGTGCGCCACAAAGGATAGGCCTGAAATTAACTGTGGGATTGTTCGATGGAAGCAGAACCAACAGCTTGAAATAATTTTGATACTTGCAGCAAACCGGCTTACAATTTATCCACATATAAAGTTAGATTGGAGGCTGGTAATTATGAATTACGCCTATGTACGCGTTTCCACAAAGGAACAGAATGAGGATCGGCAGCTCGTTGCAATGCGGGAGTTCCGGGTAGATCGAATCTACATCGACAAGCAACCCGGCAAGGACTTCGAGCGACCGCAGTTTCAGAAACTGCTCCAAAAACTGAAAAAAGCTGATATTATTGTCGTCAAGAGCATCGACCGCCTGAGGCGCAATTATGAGGAAATTCTGGAGCAGTGGCGCGTGATCACAAAGGAAAAGGCGCGGCCATCGTCGTACTGGATATGCCGCTGCTGGATACGAGGCAGAATCGCGATCTGACCGGAACGCTGATTGCGGACATCGTCTTGCAGCTTTTGTCCTATGTGGCGCAGACCGAACGCGAATTCATCCGCCAGCGGCAAAAGGAGGGCATTGCCGCCGCCAAAGCCAGAGGCGTCAAATTCGGCCGCGAGCGCAAAACCCCACCATCGGAGTTTTATCCACTGCTGGCACAGTGGCAGTCCGGCACACTCTCCGCCCGCGCAGCCGGTGAGCAGCTTCATGTGAGCCATAACACATTTCTTAAATGGGCAAAAGAATACCCTTCCGGATAAAAAAGTTAGAAGATCTTGACCGAATTTCTCTTGAAATAAAAAGGACTCTCAAGTATACTATATTTGTCATTATCGGGTCAGAAATATGGAGATTGTGACTGGCATACAAACTCTACTTTTTTGACCGTAACACCAGCGTACAACACGTATACCATTCACGATTTGTAACTAACACGTAAGTTTTCAAGAAGACAGAGCAAAGTGCATGTAAATTAAGTAGCTTGGAGGGCAGTCCTAATGAAAAGAAGACTAATCAGTATCATTTTGGCAATTTGTGTTCTTGCCTCATTTTTCCCAGTATTGTCGATAGAATCCTTTGCCGCTGGAAGATATGGGTTAAAAAACACACGCAATGCAACAGGACGTGATATAGTTAATGAGGCGAGGAAGTGGTCTGGTACAAATGCATACTACTGGTCTGGATATGAACCCTGGAAAGAATCTATTTATTGGCGAACGGGATACGAATATGCTGGTCAGAAATCCTTTGATTGCTCAGGTTTTGTATCGCGAATATTAAACGATTGCGGATTCCGGGGGGAAAGCTATACGCCATACGGAGGAAATGGATATTGTCTCTCGGATAATTATGGGCAAACTTTTATTGGTATTTCGATAGAGGAACTTGTGACATATGGTACTGACATCACGAGCGCTGTACTAAAAGCTAAGAACAGCAACGATTATAGCGATCTTCAAATTGGAGATGTTATTGGCTGGCGCGGTGGGGTCGTCTCCGACCATGTGATCATTTATGCGGGAATCCAGAACGGGCAGCCTTGGATGGTGGAATGGACAGGTTCTGGTTTTTTGGATCGAGCCATAACCGACAGCTACCGGAGATCGTTTAGATGGGGTGCAAGATTCGCTACCGTTGGAGATTGTAATCATCATTATCAAGGTGAGGGAGTTTGCTCAAAATGTGGCGTAGTATATAATTGGCAATCAACGTTTGATATCAGTTGTGCTACGACAGGGACGGTAACAAAAACAAACGGCTTCTATCCTCGACTCAATTCTCCATATGATGACTCAAAATATGATAGTCAAAAGCTGAAGTCAGGGGCCAAGATAGCAATTGAAGGCTCCTATAAAAATGCTTATGGAAACACTTGGTATAAAATTTCCTATAATAATGGTGCTAGTCACGGATATGCTTATTCTGGTTGGGTAAAACTCGACCCACAGCCATCAAATATTTCTGTAGAAATAACATGGCCTTATGAGGGGCAAACAATTCCTAGGCAGTCGCATACTCTGCTGGGGGTTGTTAAGTCATCATTGCCACTAAAGACTGTCTCTGCGTATGTTGACGGAGGATGGGTTGCTACTGCATCTACAAGTGCAACTACATATGATTTATCCTCTCCTGCAATTGATTATAAAGTCACTTTTAACACATTAAACTCTGGTCGTCATACGTTAAAAATTGTCGCTACAGATAAAAATGGTAGCACAAAAGATTACACTCGGACTTTCTATACCGAAACGTCTCCCTGTGAGGCAGCTTCCGTTACGACAGAAGATACTGCCAATGGCAAATTCGTGATTATGACGTGCGCTGGTGCAAACATCAGCTATACCGCCAGCAACGGGAAATCCGGCAGCGGTGCGGGATCTGTTCGCGCCTTTGTGGATTCCACTACTACGTTCACAGTTACAACCTCCAAGAGTGGACGCTCCAACAATGTTGTCACCAAGACCGTGTATGTGGATCAGGTACAAGCTCCGCAATTCAGCACCAAGGAATGGTACGGCGGAACAAAAGTAACAATTACCTCAACCCCCGGGGCACAAATCTATTATCGCTTTGATGGCACGCAAGAGGGCGAATATCATGAGCCGTTCAATGAGACGCGGAACATCACAGTCTATGCCCACGCTGTAAAATGGGGTATGAGGGACAGCGAGACGACTAGTTTCACCATCAAAGCCTCCAAGCCTGATACGCCCGTTGTACAGTTGGTGGATACAGCAAGCAAGATTGCTGTAGGTAAGACCGCGGTATTCAGATGGAACTCAGACACCAGAGCAAAAGAGTATGCAATATCTCTTTACAAAGATGGGGCACTACTGAAAACTGCAACCCAAGAATCCAATGTTTTCAGTTATGTGCTGGATACTGCCGGAAAATATGAGGTCTCAGTCAAGGCCATGAGCCCGCTTGGTAACAGCGGTGACAGTGCGAAGATAGCTGTTACGGCAATGTCACCGTCCACAGTTCAATTCTTGGACGACGACGGCTCAGTGCTTGCAAAGTATACCATTGCGTATGGCGATTATGTTTCCAGGCAGAACACTCCTGTCCATAAGGGCCATTATTTCAGCGGATGGTATCCGGCGAACAACTATTATGAGGTCCCCGTTACGCAGAATGTGACATATACGGCAACTTATACACCGATTGAATATGACGTGACATTCTATGACGTAGACGGGTTGAAGTACGGAGATACGCAAAAGGTGCCCTATCAGCAGAGTGCTGCAGCTCCGGATTATACGCCCAAGGTTCCTGCTGGATATGTGTTCAGTGGTTGGACGGTCATCGAAGCCTCTGATACTGACAGCGCCTGTGACTATTCCTGCGTTGACGCAAACCTAAAACTGCAAGCTGTTATTCGCTGGGCAAATGATGAACTGCCGATTTACGTGAGTATTGCATCCGCAAAGGCTGCACCGGAGGGGAACGAGTCTGTTTATACGGTTACTGCTAATCTGACAAACTGGCCGTCTTCCGCTAGCAACATTTATTTGATCGCTGTTTTAAAAACTGAAGCAAGAAACAATGATGTAGTTAAAACGGTTTTCGCAGATCGTGTGCAGGTCAATCTGTCAGCCGGGCAGACTTTATCGCAGACGATCAAACTACACTACAACGGAATCGCGAAGAATGTGGAAGTTTACGCCCTTGAGAGAAAAGCTGATGGAACAACTGGTAGCGCATATTCTCTCGCAGCAAGCGCCAAAGTGGTATTCAGTACGACCTGGACAAACTGGTCAGATTGGAGCACCACGAAGCCGGAAAACAAAGCAGGGCGAACGATTGAAACCAAGACACAATATCGCTACCAGGATAAGGAAACCACGACCAGTTCAAGCAGCACCATGAGTGGCTGGACTTTGTATGATTCCAGTTGGTCTTGGAGCAGTTGGGGTGATTGGAGCAGTTGGAGCCCGAACTCGCAATCAAGCAGCGACTCGAAACAGGTTGAGACCCGCACAGAGTGGAGATATTACTATTTCTACTGCCCGGTCTGTGGAGGACGTGAACCGTTCCAGGGTATGAGCGACTGCGGCAGATACTCTTTGTCTGGCTCTAACTGGAATGAGGCATGGTTCCCTATTGCGTACAAGAACAGCAACTGGAAATCGTATTCTTACACCTCTGCAAAGCGATATACCGAATCCTTGGGAGATGGAAAGAGGTGGAATTTCAGCACTGGTAATTTGAATGATACTGCACCAGGCACAATTGACGCAGGAGGAGCAGCACCGGTTATCCGGACTGCCTACCGCTATCGTACTCGCAGTCAGGTCTGGACTTACTACTTCTATCGTTGGACTTCTTGGTCAAGCTGGAGTGATACAAAAGTTACCGCTTCCTCCACAAGAAACGTGGAAACGAGAACTTTGTATCGCTATCGTGACGAAGTGCAGATTTACGATACCAGCGCTGGCACTGAGGATACAAGCGGTCAGAATTATCGGTTCACAGGAACGATTTGCTCCGAGCAGAATCTTTCCGGTAAAGTCGCAACGATAATGGTTTATCAGTCCAAAAACATGGACCCGAACCAGTATCAAATGCAGTACATTGGTCAAACCACGATTGGGGCTGGGAACACATATGTTGCAAACTTTATTCCGATCAATCAGCCTACGATAGAGAGTGGAAATTATATTGTAGCGCTCGGCGTCCAAGGCACGACCGGCCTGTTAAGTGTAGACGTTGTGGAAGCACCTAAGGCAGAATATACTGTTCGCTTCCTGATGGATGATGGTGGCGTGATTTCTTCTCAGACTGTGCGCGAGGGTGAAAACGCAACGGTTCCTACTATTCCGACGAAGACAGGCTATCGTTTTGTTGGTTGGAGCGACAGAAGTACTGGTATCTACAAGAATGTTGATATCGTAGCACAATTCGAGAAAGAACAGTATATTGTCGCTTTCGTTGACTGGGTGAATGAGGCCATCGGCTTCCAGAAATACAATTACGGTGACACAATCACAGCACCGTATACACCCTCTGCCGAAGGCCGTACGTTCAAAGGCTGGGACGCGATTCTTGATGGGAACGCAACGGTGAAGGACAACATGGTTGTTACTGCGGTCTATGATAAAGAGGCCTATACCGTGCGGTTCTTGAATGCAGACGGAAGCCTTTATCAAGAGCAAACGGTCCCGTATGGCGAAGCAGCCGAACTACCTGACGCTTTGGAAGTCGAAGGAAAGGTCTTCCTGGGCTGGAGTACGGATGTGACGTGGTGGAATGTTACCACCAATATGGATGTTAACCCCATTGTTGTTTTCGAACAGACCACCGTCGCGCCTATTGCAAACATTGATTCCTTCGAGGTTGGAATGGCAACCGACGTTGAGCTTACATCCGAAGAAGACGCGACCATCTATTACACAACAGATGGAACAGCTCCGACCAAGAGAAGCTCTGTCTACAGCGCGCCGATTCACCTGGAAGACACTACAATTGTCAGTGCGATGGCTGTCTCGGATGGTAAAAACGACAGTGAAGTAATCAAAGTATTCTTCGTCCATGATGACACACCTGTCGAGCAGGAAATCGGCGAAGTGCTGCCGCTTGACAGCAAGCGGGTTGATGCTGTCGCGAATCTGGAAGTGCCAGTTGAAGTGGAGTTAAACAACAACCCCGGATTGATTGGTTACTCCCTGATTCTGGAGTGTGACAGGAGCGTGTTCTACATCGATGTTGAGGATGGAGATCGTATTTGCACTCCCGGTCCGGTATCCAAATATGGCACATTTACCGTCACACCTTATGGAGATATCGGTTGGGAGATCACATGGCTGAGTTCTTATCCGAGCATCGGAGATGGGACGATGTTTACGCTCCCGTTGCGAGTTGGTGAGGAGATCGAGGAAGGCAATTACGAAATCAAGCTTGGATATGTAGGCGGACGCATCTATACAGAAGACAGCGAAGATATCGTTCTTTACCGGAGCATGGTACATTTTGTTGGCGCAGATCTTTCCCATGAGCATTCTTACGTAGATGTAGTCACGCCGCCGACCTGCACGGATCAAGGGTATACAACACACACCTGTTCCGTATGTGGAGACAGCTATGTAGATGCCTACATTTCTGCGCTCGGACACGATTATCAGAACGGTGTCTGCTCAAGATGTGGCGCGAAAGATCCTGGGACACAAAACCCATTCACAGATGTCAAGGAGGGCAAGTACTATTATGACGCCGTGCTTTGGGCCTACTACCACGAGCCCTATCAGGTCACCGGCGGCACGGACGCCACGCATTTCTCTCCCGGCAAGACATGTACCCGGGAGCAGGTGGTCAGCTTCCTCTATGCTGCCAATGGCAAGCCGGAGCATCACATGACCGCCAATCCCTTCACGGATGTGAAGGCCGGGAAGTACTACTACAACGCAGTGATGTGGGCCGTGGAGAACAAAATCACCGGCGGCGTCACCGAAACCACCTTCGGCGTCGGCAAAGCCTGCACAAGAGAGCAGGTAGTGACCTTCCTGTGGAAGGCTGCTGGCGCGCCTGCTCCCAAGTCCACCTTCAATCCCTTCACCGACGTGAAGACTGGGAAGTACTATTACAACGCAGTCCTCTGGGCTGTGGAGAACAGGATCACCGGCGGCACCACTGAATCCACCTTCGGGGTCGGCAAGCCCTGTACCCGCGCCCAAGTGGTGACCTTCCTGTACGCTTCTCAGGGCAAATCGGAATAACACCATACCCCTCGGGCAGAGGCGGGAGGCATTCCTCTCGCTTCTGCTCTTTCTTCCGTGCGGACTGTTCCGCCGGTTGCTTTTTCCGCTGCGCTGTGATATAATGAAATCCGGTAAACAGAAAAATATACGGCGCCTCAGGCGCCGAGGGAGGCAGCAGATATGGCTGAAATCTGGAAGGGCGCGCCGGTGGCGGCGGCCTTGAGTGAAGAGATCGCCGCGGAGGCGGCGGCCCTGCGGGAGCGGGGCGTGGAGCCCACCCTGGCGATCCTGCGGGTGGGAGAGCGGGCCGACGATCTGGCCTATGAGCGGGGCGCCATGAAGCGGGCCGAGAAGGTGGGCGTCGCCGTCCGGAACCTGGTGCTGCCCGCCGACGTGGACAGCGAGCGCTTTTTCGCCGCCCTGGACGGGCTGAACCGGGACCCCGGCGTCCACGGGATCCTGATGTTCCGGCCCCTGCCGAAGCAGCTGGACGGGGAGAAGGCCCGCAGGATGCTGGCCCCGGAGAAGGACGTGGACGGCTGCACCGACGGCTCCCTGGCGGGGGTCTTCACCAACACGGCCCTGGGCTTCCCCCCCTGCACCGCCCAGGCGGCCATGGAGCTGCTGCGCTACTACAGCGTGGAGCTCAAGGGCAAGCGGGCCGTCGTCATTGGCCGCTCCCTGGTGATCGGGCGGCCCGTGGCCATGATGCTGATGCACGCCAACGCCACCGTCACCGTCTGCCACACCCGGACGGCGGACGTCCCCGCGATTACCCGGGAGGCGGATATCATCGTGGCCGCCTCCGGCCAGATGGAGAGCGTGGGGGCGGCGTACCTGCGGCCCGGTCAGATCCTCATCGACGTGGGCATCGGCTGGAACGAGGAAAAGCAGAAGCTCTGCGGCGACCTGCGCTTCGAGGAGGCGGAGCCCTTAGCGGCAGCCCTCACCCCCGTCCCCGGGGGCGTCGGAAACGTCACCTCCACGGTGCTGTGCAAGCACGTGGTCGAGGCCGCGAAGCGGCAGAGCGCCCGTCCCGGGCGAATTGAAAATTGAGAATTGAAAATTGAAAATGGATGTGTTTTGCAGATTGCTATCTGCAAAAAGAATTTGAATTCCGACAAATCGCTGCCGTTTATTCTCGTCGTTCAAATGGCAATTTGAACGACACCGAAACTTTCAATTTTCCATTTTCAACTTTCAACTCCCCTCGACCAGGCATTGTTTGATCCGAGAGATAGAAGGTGTTCCCATGACGGAAGAAGAACGCAAAGCCCTGCGCAGCGCCCTGCGCAAGGAAAAGAAGCAGGCCCGCGCCGCCTTATCCCCGGCGGAGCGGGCGGAGAAGTCCGCCCGGGCGGTGGAGCGCCTGGCGGAAAGCGAGGCCTTCCGCCGGGCCCGGACCGTGATGATCTATGACCACATGGGGGGCGAGCTGTCCCTGGACAGCCTGCTGACCCACCCCGCCGCGGCGGGGAAGCGCTTCTGCTATCCTCTCTGCGTCAGCAAAACCGAGATGATCGCCATGATCCCCGGGGCCTGGCAGTCCGGCGCCTACGGCATCCGGGAGCCGGTGCGGGCGGCCTCGGAGGAGGTGCCGCCGGAGCAGATCGACCTGGTGGTCTGCCCCGGCACCGCCTTTGACCCCGCCTGCAGCCGCATGGGCATGGGCGGCGGCTACTATGACCGGTATCTGCCCCGCTGCGCCCGGGCCCGGGTGGTCATGGTCGCCTTTGAGGTCCAGAAGGTGGAGGCCCTCCCGACAGACGAATGGGATCAGCCCGTGGAGGCCGTCTTCACCGAGGACGCGGTCTATCAAAGATGATGCTCGTAGGGACGGCACTCTGCCGTCCGGCGTCCGGCACGGACGCATTTCCCCTCCGCAAAAGCAAACGTAATACCCCCCTAAAGGAAAGTCGATACCGGAAATCGGTTGACTTTCCTTTCTTCTTGTGGTATGTTTATCATAGTGCGTATCGGCGCATTTCACAAAAATATCAGTCTATCAAATTTTCAAATTGGAGGAAATACCATGCTGAAAGAAAACCTGGACAGAATTGCCGCGTATGATCCCGAGGTCGGCGCGGCCATGCAGGCGGAGTTCGCCCGGCAGAGCAGAAACCTGGAGCTCATTGCCTCCGAGAACATCGTCTCCGAGGAAGTCATGATGGCCATGGGCAGCGTCCTGACCAACAAGTACGCCGAGGGCTATCCCGGCAAGCGCTACTACGGCGGCTGCGAGTGCGTGGATGTGGTGGAGAACATCGCCATCGAGCGGGCCAAGAAGCTCTTTGGCTGCGACTACGCCAACGTCCAGCCCCACTCCGGCGCCCAGGCCAATATGGCGGTCTTCTTCGCCATTCTGAACCCCGGCGACACCTTCATGGGCATGGACCTCTCCAACGGCGGCCACCTGACCCACGGCAGCCCCGTGAATATGTCCGGCAAGTACTTCAAGTGCGTCTCCTACGGCGTGGACGCCAACGGCGTCATCGACTATGACGACGTGCGGAACAAGGCCCTGGAGCACCATCCCAAGCTGATTGTGGCCGGCGCCTCCGCCTACTGCCGCATCATCGACTTCCAGAAGTTCCGCGAGATCTGCGACGAGGTCGGCGCGGTGCTCATGGTGGACATGGCCCACATCGCGGGCCTGGTGGCGGCCGGCGTGCACCCCAGCCCCTTCCCCTGGGCCGACGTGGTGACCACCACCACCCATAAGACCCTCCGCGGGCCCCGCGGCGGCATGATCCTCGCCAACCAGGAGGCCGCTGCCAAATTCAACTTCAACAAGGCCATCTTCCCCGGCATCCAGGGCGGCCCGCTGATGCACGTGATCGCCGGCAAGGCCGTGGCCTTCGGCGAGGCGCTGAAGCCCGAGTTCAAGGCCTACCAGGAGCAGGTGGTCCGCAACGCCAAGGCTCTGGCCAACGCCCTCATCGCCCGGGGCCAGAAGATCGTCTCCGGCGGCACCGACAACCATCTGATGCTGCTGGATCTCATCGGTCTGGAGGTCACCGGCAAGGAGCTGCAGAATCGCCTGGACGAGGTCTACATCACCGTCAACAAGAACACCGTCCCCGGCGAGCCCAGAAGCCCCTTCGTCACCTCCGGCATCCGCATCGGCACCCCCGCCGTCACCACCCGGGGCCTGAAGGAGGCCGACATGGAGAAGCTGGCCGAGCTCATCGACCTGGCCATCCGGGACTTCGAGAACCAGAAGGACTACATCCGCGCCGAGGTGGTCAAGCTCACCGAGAAATATCCCATCTACCGCTGAGCCCAGGGGCAAAGCAGGGAGCGTTCCGCGCGGCATCGCGCGGAACGCTCCCTTTTGCATTCGCAATTTTCAATCCGTTTCCATTCGCCCGGGCGGAGGCATGGCCTCCGCCCGGTTTGCTTTGCCGCGGTTCAGGAATCTGCCAGGAGCTTATACAGGAAGGTCACCACCTCGGCCCGGGTGCAGACGTCGTTGGGGGCGAAGCGCTCGCTGCTCTTGCCGGAGGTAATCCCCTGCTCCAGGGCCCAGGCCACGGCGCTGCGGTAGTAGGCCGTGGGCTTCACGTCGGTGAAGGGCAGCTGGGAGGCGTCCACCTCCGGCTTCCCGGCGAAGCTGTAGAGGAAGGTGACGATCTGGGCCCGGGTGCAGGCCTCCCCGGGCTTGAAGGCCGTGGAGCTCTTGCCCGCGGTGACCCCGCTGCCCACGGCCCAGAGCACGGGCTTGTAGTAATACTTGCCCTCCTTCACGTCCGCAAAGGGATTCTCCGCGCTCTCCACCGGGGGATCCCCCGCCGCGTGGTAGAGGAAGGTCATGACCTGGCCTCTGGTGCAGCTCTGCTTGGGCCCGAAGAGGGTCTCGCTCACCCCGGAGCTGATCTGGGGCTCCCGGTTCAGGGCCCAGTAGACCGGCTTGAAGTAATAGGCGCTCTCGTCTGTCACGTCGTCGAAGCGGAAGGGCGCGGGCGCAACGTAGTCCGGGTCCGGGATCAGACTGAGGCTGACCGTGCAGTCCCCGCTGAGCTTGGTGAGCCGCCAGGCGTTGGGAACGCCCAGCTCCTCCGGGCCCTTGAGGTTCTTGAAGTGCTCCGCGGGCTCCGCTGTGACGCCCTCCACCAGCCAGCCGGGCTCCGGGACCACCAGGAAATTCACCTGGCCCTCCCCGTCCAGGGCGATGCTCCCGTCGGCGCTGTGGCGGGCCAGGGCAAATTCGGCCTCGGCTCTCCCCTCCCCCGTCAGATCCTGGGTATCGAAGGCAGTGACGGAGGCGTGATCGCCGGGCAGGAAGCTGACTCTGGGCGCCGCTTCGCCGCAGAGGAGGCAGACCCCCTCCTCGTCGAATTCATGGGCGCAGGGCGGCGCCGGGGGCTCCTCGTCCTCGGGGATCTTCTCCACCCGGACGGTGATGTCCACCCGGCCCGTAAGCTTGGTGACGCGCCAGAGATTCTCTCCGCCGGTTTCCTCGGGGCCCTTCAGATTCTTGAAGTGCTCCCCGGGCTCCGCCGTCAGCTCCGCCACCCGGTAGCCCTCGGCAGGCAGGACGCGGAAGTTCACCTGGCCGTTTCCGCTGTCGTCCAGCTGGCCGCTGACGCTGTCCCGGGCGAAGGCGTATTCCGCCACGGTTCCCGCCCCGGCGCAGTCCTGGGTGTCGTAGACCGCGATGCTCGCCTTGGAGGTGGTGTGGAAGACCACCGGGATCCCCGGCAGCTCCACGGCCTTGTAGACCTTGAAGCGGTAGATGCCCGAGGCGTTGGAGGCGGTGGTCATCACCAGGCGCAGGTCCTTGGTGGTCACGGCGGGGAAGCTCAGCCGGTTGTACCGGTTCAGAGCCCGGGCCTCGGCGGCGGGGGTGTCAAAGCTGACGGGCTGGAAGCTTCCGTTCTCATCCAGGTACTCCAGATGGAAGTCCGAGGGGACCCGGGTGCCGCCGTTGTCGTCGTACCAATACAGATCAATGGCATTGACGCTGACGGCCTCGTTCCAGCGGAAGCCCACGTAGTGCTCCGAGCCGGTGGTCTGGGACCAGTTGCCCCAGCCCAGGCCGATGCCCATATTGGAGGACGTGGGCTCAAAGTCCGGGTCGTTGATGCCGTTCAGGTTTTCCCAGGAGGCGGTGTAGTCGGAATAGACGCTCCCGGAGGGGGCAAGGTCCTCCCCGCTCTCGCCCAGCACCGGGTTGGAATAGGGCTCGGTCATGAACTCGGCAAAGAAGCGGGTGCGGGCCTCGCAGAAGGTCCGCAGATTGCGGATATACACGGGCCAGTCGGTTTTGGAGTCGGTGGTGGCGTAGTAGGTCTGCTCATAGTCGGTGCCGGCGTTTTTCACGGTGTCCCGGTAGTAGCGGGCGATGTTGTAGTTGTCCACCGGGTCCACCTTGTGGAAGTTCATCATGGCGGAGTCCGCGATCTCGGCGGCAAAGGCGTCCACCTTGGCGGGAATGGCGTCGAAGGCCGCCTTGTTCTCCTCGTAGACCTCCAGCACCCGGTCCATGAAGTCCTCGTGCTGGCCCAGGGCCTTGTAGATGGAGGTGCGGTAGTCGTAGATGTTGCGGATGAAGAAGCCGTAGCCCGTGGTCATGCTGATGTCGGAGCTCAGCCGCAGGGCGCCGTTTTCCTGGGTACAGCCCAGGGAGGAGTCCAGATCCCACACCGGCATGGCGTAGAACTTGTCGGTGTCGGCGGTGCCGAAGCGCTGGAAGAAATTGCTCCCGGCGCAGACGTCGTAGTCCTTGCAGTATTCCAGCACCAGATACATCTTGGCGAAGCTGGTGAGGTCAACGTAGTCCGCGTAGTAGATCCCCTTGTCGTTGCAGCCGTCGGCGGAGCGGATGGCGTCCCAGGCGTCCTGGGTCCAGGCCCGGATGACCTCGGTAACGGCGGTGAGTCTGGCCTCGCTCTCGTCCACCTGGCCGTTTTCGTCCAGCAGCAGATTGTCCCCGATCTTCTTGACGGTGATGCGGTTATCGCCGTTGGTGCTGTCGGAGTCGCTGCCGTTGGAGCCCTTGAGCCCCTCCAGGGTGAAGCTGGGGTCGCCCCCCGCGGAGATGGCGGGCTCCCGGTTGTTGTCGTTCTCCAGCAGGTAGCCGTCGTCGGAGATATAGGAATCGGTCTTCGGCGTCACCAGGTAGACCCCCTGATAGACCCCGTTCATCCAGACGTCGGCGCTGGCGGAGTCCGGGGCGATGCCCAGCTCATAGCCCAGGTCGTAGCCCACCTTGTCCCGGAGCAGGCTGTGGTCGCAGACGTTGGCCAGGAAGGAGTACTTCTTGGTCTTCTCCACGTCCATGCCCAGGATCGTCGCCTTCTTGCCCAGGGTCACGTTGTAGGCCCGCTTGTCCTTGGACTGGGACCAGGCGTAGTTGCCCCGGCCCTTCATCTTGGACAGGACGTGCTCCTCCCCGTCGATGTAGATGAGGCCGGAGCACTCCGCGTTGTGGTTGGGGTCGCCGTTCATGGCCGCGATGGTGCCCAGGCTCTCGTCGATCTCCATAAACACCGGCTTGAGCTGGGCGCTGCCCTGCCAGGTGGTAACGGTGAAGCTGACAGCGGAGCCGTTGAGGGCAAAGCTGTAGGTCTCGGTCTGGCCCGGGGCGGGGATGGGCAGGGCGCCGCTGGCCCAGCTCTGCCCGTTCCAGGAGGCGTTCAGGCCCCCCTCCCAGGAGAAGCAGCAGGCGGCGGGGTCCAGGCTGCCGGGGATGTAGAGATCGTAGTCCGTGGTTTTGATGAGGCGGATGGCTGCGGGCAGGCCGTTGGCCTCGGAGGGCTCCAGGATCAGCTCCCCGGGCAGAGCCTCCGCTGCCCGGGCCTGAAGCGCGGCGCCGGGCAGCAGGCCCGCCAGCAGGCAGAGCGCCAGCAGCAGGGAAAGCAGCTTGTTGCGCATGGTGATACCTCCTGATTCTGTCTGTGATAAGAAGCCCGCTGCGGCTGCTGCCGCAGCGGGAAGGGGGTCCCGGGGCGGGGCTTGCCCCGCCCCGGGTGGGAATAGACTTGGCTCAGTCGGCCAGACCCTGGCCGGTCAGAGCGCGGTAGAGATAGAGCACGGTGGTGGCCCGGGTGCAGGGCACGCTCTGGACGAACTTGTCCCCCTCGGCCCGGTAGATGCCCTTCGCGTAGGCCCACTTGGCGGCAGCGGTGTACCACTTGCCCTCGGCCACGTAGCCCTCGGGCACCGAGCTCTCGTCAAACTCTGGCTTGCCCTGCTGGGCGTAGAGGAAGGTCAGCATATGGCCCGTCTTGCAGACGGTGTTGATCCCGAAGCTGCCGTCGGTGTTGCCCGCGGTGATGGCGGGATCCTGGTTGGCGGCCCAGAGAATGGCCTTGGTGTACCACTTACCGGGCTTCACGTCGGAGAAGGTCTTCTCCGCGCTGTCCACGTCGAACTCGGGCTTGCCCGCGGCGGCGTAGAGGAAGGTCATGGCCGTCTTCCGGTCCAGCTCCTTGTCCGGGGTGAAGTGGGTCTCGTCGGTGCCGGAGGTGATCTGCGGGTCGTGGTTGTAGGCCCAGTAGACCGCGTCGAAGTACTCCAGGCTCTCGTCCTGCACGTCCTCGAAGCGGAAGGGCTGCTCCGTGGGCCGCAGCTCGTCCATGGCGTCCAGCAGGGCGTCCAGCAGGGCCAGCACGTCCCGGATGCTCTCGGCCTTTTCGATGTCCTCCAGCCCCTGCTCCAGCAGCTCCGCCAGAGCCTGCCGGGCTTCCTCATCCAGGCCCAGGGCCCCGATGAGCTCGGCGTAGGCCTCAGCGGCCTGCCGGGCGGCCTGCCTGGCGTCCGCCAGGGCCTGGGCCTCGGCGGCCTCCGCCAGCAGCCGGGCGTACTCGGCCTCGGCCTCCAGCAGCTCCAGGTAGTTCTCCACCAGGGCCTTCTGCTCCTCGGTCAGAGCGTCGTAGGCCTCCCGGGCCGCCTCAATGGCGGGGCCGCTCTCCAGGGTCACGGGCTCCGGAATCTCCAGAATCAGCCCGTCCACCGCCTGGGCCGCCTCCAGATCCGGGTCGATCTCGCCCCGGACGATGATGGTCAGCAGGGCCTTGGTGGTGGTGCCGGGGACCTCGCCCTCGAAGTTGTAGCTGCCGGGATTTGCCAGCTGTTCGGGGGTGATTTCCGGCCAGACGGGGCTGACGCTGACGGAGTCATAGGCGCCGTCGTTGTAGCCCACCCGGACGGTTCTGGGCAGGGTGGGCACCACGCCGGGATCCGTATAGACGGTGACGGGGTCCACGCTGGTGATGATGGCGTTCTCCAGATCGGAGCGGACGTAGATGGTGCACTTGGTCATGAGCCCCGTGGCGGAGTTGATGCCGTTGATCACCACCTGGCCGTCGGTGGCCACCATGTCGGCGGTGACGGTGTCCCAGGTGACGGGGACGCTGACCCGGTTGCCGTTCTCCTCAAAGCCGGTGACGGAGCCGGGGATGGCAGGAATGACGCCGGGGGTGGTGGCGATTTCGATCTCCTCCAGCCGCTCCACGTTGACGGAGGCATAGACCTTCCAGCGGTAGACGCCGGTGGCACTGGAGGCGGTGGTGAAGATGAACCGCAGATCCACGCAGGTAACGGGGTAGAACATGACCCGGTTGTACTGGTTGGTCTTCATGGCGTCGGTGGGCTGGGTGGCCAGGATCACGTCCTTCCACTCCCCGTCGGCGGTCTCCAGGTACTGGAGCTTGAAGTTGCTGGGAACCCGGGTGCCGCCGCCGTCGTCGTACCAGTAGACGTCAAAGCCGCCGATGGTGACGGGGTCGTCCCAGCGATAGCCGATGTAGTGCTCGGAGCCGGTATCCTGAGGCCAGTTGCCCCAGCCCAGCCGGGTGCCCATGTTGGAGGAGGTGGGCTCGAAGTCCCGGTTGGCGATGCCGTAGAGGTTCTCCCAGGAGGCGGTGTAGTCGGAGTAGATGTGGGCGGTGTCGGTATGCAGGGGGGCCACGTCCTCGCCCAGGCCGCCGGTCTGCCGCTTCACCAGGGAAACGGTGATGGTGTCGGTGGCCTCCAGCTCGCCGTCGGAGACGGTGAACCGCAGGGTGTAGTCACCCTCCAGGGTGCCGTTGACGGTGGCCACGGTGGTGTCGGCGTTGGCCAGGATCACCTCGGCCCCCTCGGGCTTGGAGACCACTTCCCAGAGGTAGGTGGTGTCCTTGTCATAGGGCTTGCCGTCGTCGGCCACGGTGGCCTTGACGCCGGTGCGGAGGTTGCCCGCCAGGGAGCTGTCCTCCGCCAGGGTGACGGTGGGGGCCTCGTTGCCGGCGGCGCCGGTCCGGTCTCCGCCCTCGGAGAAGAGCTGGATCTCGGTGACGGCGGTGAAGTGGCCCTCGGCGTTGGTGAAGGTGAAGCGGAACTGGTCGGAGCTCACGGCTTCAAAGTAGATCACGTTCTGGTTGGCCTGGGGGGCGCCGGGGAAGCGGTCCTGGGTGGGAACGGTCTTCCATTCCGCCCCGTCCAGGTACTCGATCTGGTACTTGGCGGGCTCGGAGTAGCCGCCGGACTGCCGGTCGTTGTAGAAGTACAGGGCCGCCATATCCACGGTCTTGGGCTCCGCCAGCTTCAGGGTCAGGCTGTCCTTGGCGTTGGGGGACTGGTCGTTGCCCCAGAAGGGCATGTCCACGGTGGTGCCGTCTACCACAGCCTGGGGATCCGGCTTCTCCTCGTTGACGGCCTTGGAGGTGGAGTCGGAGCCGTCGGCCCGGTGCTTCTCCGCCCAGGAGGCGGCGCGGGCATTGGCGGGGGTGTAGGTGGCGGTGACCTGGGCGCCCTCGGCCAGGTTCTCCAGCATCGTACCGTCGTCCTTCTGGTACATGCCGGACAGGCTCATGAGCTGGAGGGTGCGCTCGTCGGTGATGACGGTGTCCAGCGCGGTGGGGATGGCGCTGCCGCCCTTGGAGAAGAGGACGCTGCCTTCGCCCTCGATCTCGGCCTCGCCGGTGGCGGGGTCGAAGACCACGTGGGCCAGGCTGTCCAGGGTCAGAACCAGCTCCCCGTCCAGGAAGAGGCTGTAGCCCTCGGGCAGATCGTCGTAGTAGCGCACGCCGTCGCCGATCTTGTCGAAGGACACAGTGAGGTCATGGCCGTGGTAGCGGGCGTTGTTCACCAGGAAGTGATCCCACTCCATGTCGATGGGGAAAAGCTCAATCTTCTCGTCGGCTCTGGGGGTGATGCCCGCCATATCCTCGAAGAAGATGTAGTTGTAGTTGCCCAGGATGTTGTGATAGATCCAGGACCGATAGAAGGCGTCGATGGTCCGGGAGCCGTCGATGTTGTAGAACTCGGAGTTGTTGGGGTAGCGGATGTCGCCGGAGTTGGGGTAGATCAGCCAGGCCATCCACTCGGTCATCAGGCCCAGCATATTGCCGGTAACGTACTGATGGGCGGTGTCGTAGGTCCGGTAGGCGGCCTCATAGGCCCGGGCCTGGACGGTGAAGTTGATGTTGGAGAAGTTGTTGGAGCCGGGCTGGGTCTGGTTGTCGATCTGGTTGGCGGTGAACATGGGGAAGATGGGGAATTCCTTGCCGTTCTTGAAGGTCCGCAGGGCCACGCCGTACTTGGCGATGGATTCCTCGTCCTGGGGCACCATGCCCACGGCGAAATAGTTGTAGTTGTTGGACTCGGTGACCTTGACCAGATGGGTGTTGTCGGAATTGTGGCTGTCGCCCCGGGTGGTGCCGTAGGTCTCGAACTTCTGGTCCACGTCGCACCACAGCAGGTCCAGGACGGACTGCCGGATCTCGTCGGCCAGGGTCCGGTATTCGGCGGCCTTCTCGGTGTCGCCCAGCAGGGTGTAGAGCTCGGCGGCCCGGTCCGCGGCGGCCCAGACGTAGGCGTTCTCGCCGTGGGCCTTCCAGCCCCGGGCCACGGCCATGGAGATGGTGTCCGCGTCGTTGCCGGTCATGTAGTTGTTCTGGTAGGTGATGAGCTTCTGGCCGTTGATGTGGTTGCCGTAGTGGTCCAGCTGGCCGGTGGCGTCGTGGCCGAAGTAGTAGGCCAGATTCTCCGCCATTTCCGCGCCGCCGCCAACCACGTAGAAGGCCTCGGTGCCGGACTGGGCAATGTACTGGCCGTAGTGGTTGTTCCAGTTGGAGCGGTTGCCGGGGTTGTCCAGGAAGGCGGAGGACTGGGAGGAGTTGCCGGCGGAGAGCAGGGCGCCGTAGATCAGATAGGGGCTGCGGAGCCACTTGGTGTCCTGCATGTGCATGGGCTGGGTCAGAATGATGGCGTTGTTGTAGCCCAGCACGCCCTCGATGGTGATGGGGTACTGGTAGTCATAGCCGGGAATGTTGGCGTCCAGGGAGTTGAAGCGCTCGGACCACCAGCGGTAGAGAATGGCCTTCTCCACGGCGGGGTTGGGCACGTTGATGTAGGGGATGTTCTGGGCCCAGTAGAGGTTGTACTCCGCCTTCTGGGTGCGGATGGCCTCGGCGTTGCTCAGCTCCGCGAAGCGGACGTAGTCCTCGGCGCACTCCGGGATCTCCTTGGTGGTCATGGCCAGCAGCACCTTGGTCTCGACGCTGCCGCCGGCGGGGACGGTGATCTCCCGGGTCAGCGCGGAGGCGTCCTCGTTGAGCACGAAGCCCTCGCCCATGAGCCGGGGGGTCAGCAGGGTCAGATTGGAGGGAGACCAGCGGGAGCCGGTGAGCTCATCCACCTCGGCCCCGTTCACCGTGACCTTGCCGGGGGTATTGACGTAGTTGGAGGCGGCGTTCATCGTCAAGGCCACGTCCTCGCTGCCCTCGTTCACCAGGGTGATGGCGGTGAAGGCCACGTTCTGCTCGGAGATGAACTTGGTGACCTGGGCCGTCACGCCGGTGGAGCCCAGGCTGTAGGTGGAATACCAGTTGGAGGGCATGTTCACCCGGTTGGCGCTCTGCTCGCTGGCCCGGAGGCCGGAGCCGTTCTGGGCGAAGGTGACGGCGTAGAGGTTGCCGCCCCCCAGGGGCTGGTGATAGGCGGGGTTGCCGCCGAAGCCGATGACGGAGGGGGTGGAGGTGTTCATATACAGGGCGCGGCCCCGGGTCAGGAAGGTGTTGCCGTCATCGTTGCCGCCGTTGCCGGCGGAGCCGGAGGCCACTCCGTAGCGGGCCAGGACCCGGTCCACGTAGAAGGAGTCGCCGCCGTCGGCCAGATCCTTCTCGTATATCTTCATCATGATGTCCTTGTCTGACAGGCTGGCGCCGTTGTTCTCCACGTTCAGCAGCTCCGCCAGGCCTTCGGTGTTCTTGAAGGTGGGGTGGCCGATGTCCTCCGCGTTGTCATAGGTGGGGGCGGTGGCGGAGGCCGTAAGGCGCAGGCCGCCCACGCAGGAGATCAGCATGACCAGCGTCAGCGCCAGGGAGAGGACGCGCTTCAGGCTTCTTCGTTTCATGCTTCTTGCCATTCCTTTCTTTTTTTGGTTTTCTCCGGCGCGCCGCGGAGCCCGCGGCGCGCTTGCTCTGTCTGTCCCGGGGCGGGGCTTGCCCGCCCCGGGTGGGAATAGACCGGGCTCAGTCGGCCAGACCCTGGCCGGTCAGAGCGCGGTAGAGATACAGAACGGTGGTGGCGCGGGTGCAGGGCACGCTCTGGACGAACTTGTCGCCCTCGGCCCGGTAGATGCCCTCGGCGTAGGCCCACTTGGCGGCAGCGGTGTACCACTTGCCCTCGGCCACGTAGCCCTCGGGCACCGCGCTCTCGTCAAACTCGGGCTTGCCCTGCTGGGCGTAGAGGAAGGTCAGCATATGCCCCGTCTTGCAGACGGTGTTGATCCCGAAGCTGCCGTCGGTGTTGCCCGCGGTGATGGCGGGATCCTGGTTGGCCGCCCAGAGAATGGCCTTGGTGTACCACTTGCCGGGCTTCACGTCGGAGAAGGTCTTCTCCGCGCTCGCCGCGTCGAACTCGGGCTTGCCCGCGGCGGCGTAGAGGAAGGTCATGGCCGTCTTCCGGTCCAGCTCCTTGTCCGGGGTGAAGTGGGTCTCGTCGGT
>JAFXYD010000059.1 GCA_017541995.1 Oscillospiraceae bacterium | reverse complement strand
TTTTTCACAACGTTTCGTGGGCGATTTGAAATCGCTCACTTTGTTTTGACATGGTGTTTGTTCATGTTTCTCGTTGTTTAATTTTCAAGGTACAACCGCTGTCTCAAGGCCGCTTCACAAGGGGCTCTCGCGGACAGCTTCGATATAATAGCACGCAACGCTCAAAATGTCAAGCACTTTTTTCACTTTTTTCAAAGTTTTTTTCGGAGTCAAGATATTGTGTCTGATTTCACGTTCTATTGCTAAATGTAGACCGCTTCCGCAGCGGCTTTGTGGTTTTTTGACAAGGCGGGCAGTCCGTGCTTTGCCTGCACTGCAAAGCGAACCGGTCCGCTTTGGCTGCGGATCGGTTCGCTGCGGACGTATTTCTATTTGCCTCTGCCCACGGCCTGGCGGACCAGAGCGCGGTGGAGCTTGGCCTCGGCCAGCTTCAGATCCCGCTTGGAGATGCCGTCCTTGGCCATGAGAGCCCGGGCACGCTCCTCGGCCTCTTTGGCCCGCTCCAGGTCGATCTTCTCGGCCCACTCGAAGGTGGTGGCCACCAGGCGCACTTCTCCGATCTGAACGGCCACCATGCCGCCGATGCAGGCGGCCCGGCGCTGCTTGCCCTCGGGCTCGGTGATGACGGCCTCCCCCATGCCCAGGGGAGCCACGTAGTCGATATGCCGGGGCAGGATGCCGATGACGCCATCCTGGGTGCGGACGGAGAGCTTCTCCGCCTCCCCCTCAAAGGCCAGGCCGTCGGGGGTGACCACTTGCAGATGGAAGGTCATTTCCCTTCACGCCCCTTCTTGTACTTCTCCACCACCTCGTCGATGGAGCCGGCGAAGAGGAAGTAGGACTCGGGGATCTCGTCATGCTTGCCCTCGATGATCTCCTTGAAGCCCCGGACGGTCTCCTTCAGCGGCACGTACTTGCCGTCGTAGCCGGTGAACTGCTCCGCCACGTGGAAGGGCTGAGACAGGAAACGCTGGACCTTCCGTGCCCGGTTGACGGTGAGGGTGTCCTCCTCGGAGAGCTCGTCCATGCCCATGATGGCGATGATGTCCTGGAGCTCCTTATAGCGCTGGAGGATGCGCTGCACCCCTCTGGCGACCTCGTAGTGCTCCCGGCCCACGATCTCCGGGGTCAGGATGCGGGAGGTGGAGTCCAGGGGATCCACGGCGGGATAGATGCCCAGGGAGGCGATGCCGCGGTCCAGGACCGTGGTGGCGTCCAGGTGGGCGAAGGTGGTGGCGGGGGCCGGGTCCGTCAGATCGTCGGCAGGCACGTAGACCGCCTGGACGGAGGTGATGGAGCCCTTTTTGGTGGAGGTGATGCGCTCCTGCAGGGCGCCCATCTCCGTAGCCAGGGTGGGCTGGTAGCCCACGGCGGAGGGCATACGGCCCAGCAGGGCGGAGACCTCAGAGCCCGCCTGGGTGAAGCGGAAGATATTGTCGATGAAGAGCAGCACGTCCTGGTTCTTCACGTCCCGGAAATACTCGGCCATGGTCAGACCCGCCAGGCCGACCCGCATACGGGCTCCGGGGGGCTCGTTCATCTGGCCGTAGACCAGGGCGGTCTTGGACAGGACGCCGGATTCCTTCATCTCGTAGTACAGGTCGTTGCCCTCGCGGGTGCGCTCGCCCACGCCGGTGAAGACGGAGTAGCCGTTGTGCTCCGTGGCGATGTTGTAGATCAGCTCCTGGATCAGCACGGTCTTGCCCACGCCGGCGCCGCCGAAGAGGCCGATCTTGCCGCCCTTGGCGTAGGGGCAGATCAGATCCACCACCTTGATGCCGGTTTCCAGGATCTCGGTGGTGCTCTCCTGCTCGTCATAGCTGGGGGCGGGGCGATGGATGGGCCAGCGCTCCACGGTGACGGGGGCGGGCATATTGTCGATGGGCTTGCCCAGCAGGTTGAACATACGGCCCAGGCACTCCTCCCCCACGGGGACGGTGATGGGCTTGCCGGTGTCGATGGCCTCGATGCCCCGCTGCAAGCCGTCGGTGGAGGACATGGCGACACAGCGCACCACGTCGTCACCGATGTGCTGTGCCACCTCCGCGGTGAGCTTGTTTTCGCCGTTGTAGACCTCGATGGCATTCAGAAGCCCCGGCAGATTGCCGTTTTCAAAGCGAATGTCCATGACAGGCCCCATGATCTGGACCACGGTGCCTTTGTTCTTTGTTGCCATATACGTTTACTCCTTGTTCAGAGTTCTTTGTTCTCGGACGGATGCCGGAGGACGCGGAAAGCGGCTCAGGTCTCCGCGCCGGCCACGATCTCGGTGATCTCCTGGGTGATGGCGCCCTGGCGGGCCCGGTTGTACTTCAGACTCAGATCCGCGATCATCTCCTCAGCGTTCTTGGTGGCCGCGTCCATGGCGGTGCGGCGGGCGCCGTGCTCGGAGGTGACGGACTCGCAGAGGGCGCCGTAGATCAGGCCGCCCAGGTACTCGGGGATGATGGCGTCAAACACGGCGATGCTGTCTGGCTCATAGAGGGTCAGACAGTCGGAGCTCCTGTCGCCGGGCCGGGGATGGTATTCCAGCGGCAGCAGCTCCAGCTCCGCCGGAGACTGGGACAGCATGGAGACGAAGTTGGTGTAAATCACCGAAACCGCGTCGAACTCCCCGGCCAGAAAGCCCTTGCTCAGCATCCGGGCAATGGAGAAGCAGTCGCCCACGTGGACCTCCGCCGCCTCGGCGTAGGTCTCGGTGAGGATCTCCACGCCCCGGGCCCGGAAGAACTCCAGGCACTTCTTGCCAATGGGCAGCACGCAACAGTTTTTGCCCTCCATCCGGGACCAGGCCAGCTTGAAGACGTTGTGGTTGTAGCCTCCCGCCAGGCCCCGGTCGCCGCCGATGACCACATAGCAGGTCCTGCGGCGCTCCCGCTTCTCCAGGAAGGGGGAGGAAAAGTCCTCGGTGTTGTTGGCGATGGTATTCAGGGTGTCGAAGAGAATCTCAAAGTAGGGGCGGGAATTGGCGACCCGCTCCTGGGCACGGCGCAGCTTGGAGGCGGCGACCATTTCCATGGCCTTGGTGATCTGCTTGGTGCTTTCCATGCTCTTGATGCGGAGCTTGATGTCCTTCATGGAAACGCCAGCCATGTGTCATGCCTCCTTCCTCAGTGGCTCTTTTTGAACTCCGCCACGTAGGCGGTGAGAGCTTCCTGCAGCTCCTTCTCGCTGTCCTCGGAGAGGACCTTGGTCTCGGTGATGGCCCGCAGCAGCTTGTGGGCGTGGGTGTCCAGATAGCGGAACAGCCCCTGCTCAAACTCGTGAACCTGAGAGACCTGGATTTCCTTCAGATAGCCGTTGACCACGGCGTAGATGATGCAGACCTGCAGCTCCACCGGAACGGGAGAGTTGTTGGGCTGCTTGAGCACCTCCACGATGCGGGCGCCCTGGGCCAGACGCTCCTTGGTATCCCGGTCCAGATCGGAGCCGAACTGGGCGAAGCTCTGGAGCTCCCGGTACTGGGAGTAGAGCAGCTTCAGAGAGCCGGCCACCTTCTTCAGGGCCTTGATCTGGGCGGAGCCGCCCACCCGGGAGACGGAGATGCCGGGGTTGATGGCGGGCATCACGCCGGCGTGGAAGAGCTCGGTCTCCAGGAAGATCTGGCCGTCAGTGATGGAGATGACGTTGGTGGGGATATAGGCGGAGACGTCGCCGGCCTGGGTCTCGATGATGGGCAGGGCCGTCAGAGAGCCGCCGCCCAGCTCGGGAGACATCCGGGCCGCCCGCTCCAGCAGGCGGGAGTGGAGATAGAACACGTCGCCGGGATAGGCCTCGCGTCCGGGGGGACGGCGGATCAGCAGGGAGATGGCCCGGTAGGCCACCGCGTGCTTGGAAAGGTCGTCGTAGACCACCAGCACGTCCTTGCCCTGGTGCATGAAATACTCGCCCATGGTGCAGCCCGCGTAGGGGGCGATGTACTGCATGGGAGCCAGCTCCGAGGCGGTGGCGGAGACCACGATGGTGTAGTCCATGGCGCCGCCCAGGGTCAGGGTGTTGACGATCTGGGCCACGGTGGAGCGCTTCTGGCCGATGGCCACGTAGATGCAGATCACGTTCTGACCCTTCTGGTTCAGAATCGTGTCGGTGGCGATGGTGGTCTTGCCGGTCTGGCGGTCGCCGATGATGAGCTCACGCTGGCCCCGGCCGATGGGGATCATGGCGTCGATGGCCTTGATGCCCGTTTGCAGGGGAACGGAGACGGATTTCCGGTCGATGACGCCGGGGGCCGGCATCTCGATGGGGCGGTAGTCCGTGACGGAGAGCCTGCCCTTGCCGTCGATGGGCTCGCCCAGGGCATTCACCACCCGGCCGATGAGCTGCTCGCCCACGGGGACGGAGACCACCCGGCCGGTGCGCTTGACGGTGTCCCCCTCCCGGATGCCCTCGTCGGAGCCCAGGATAACCAGGGAGACGGTGTGCTCCTCCAGGTTCTGGGCCATGCCGAAGGAGCCGTTGGGGAACTCCACCAGCTCGTTGACCATGCACTGCTCCAGACCCGCGGCCCGGGCGATGCCGTCGCCCACAGTGATGACGGTGCCGGTCTGGCTCTGTTCGATTTTATTTTCGTAATTCTTGATCTGAGATCGTATGATTTTTGTGATCTCGTCCGGTCTAAATTCCATGGCTTACCTGCTTTCTTTTTTCAAAGTACCGTTTCGGAAAGCGTTTTCTCAATGTCGGCCAGGCGGTGGCGCAGGGTGCCGTCCAGCTGGCGGCCATTGTATTCCAGGCGCACGCCGCCCAGGACGGCGGGATCCACCCGGTTGTCCAGGTTGATCTTCTGTCCCGTCAGCTCCGACAGGCGCTTGCTGAGCTTGTCCAGCATGGGCAGGGACAGAGGCCGGGCGGTGACCGCCGTGGCCTCCAGGATGCCGTGATCCTGGGCGTATCTGGCCCGGAAGCGGACAAAGCAGTCTCGGAACTGATCCAGATGCCCCCGCTCCACCAGAAGCTTCATAAAATTCAGCACATAGGGGTGTACCCGGTCCCGCAGGGCCTGGTCCAGCACCCCCAGCCGCTCCGCCAGGGGCAGATTCGCCGCGCTGAGAAGGCGGGGGTAGTCCGGGTTCTCCCGCAGCAGATCCCGGATGCCCTTGAGCTGGGGCAGAAGCTCGTCTGTGAGCCCCTCGTCCCAGGCCAGGTCATAGAGGGCGTCGGCGTAGTTCTTGGCGGTCTGGGTCATAGCTGATCCCCCATATCCCGCAGGAAGCCCTCGATGAGGCGCTCCTGATCCTTTTCATCCAGCTCCCGCTCCATCACCTTCTCGGCGATGTCCAGGGCAATTCTGGAGATGTCGCCCTTCACGTCGTTCAGGGCCTTTTTCCGCTCCAGCTCGATGTCCGCTCCGGCCTTTTCCCGGAGGGCGTCGGCGTCGGCCCGGGCCTGCCGCAGAATCTCCTCGCCCCGGAGGTTGGCCTCCCGGGTGGCGTCGGAGAGAATCTTGGCGGAGCTGTCCTTGGCCTCCGCCAGCTTGCGGATATAGTCGGCCCGCAGGGTCTCGGCCTCGGTCTTGGCTCCGGCGGCGTCGGCGTAGAGCGCGTCGATCTCATTCTGCCGGTCGTCAATCATCTTGTTGACGGGCTTGAAGAGAAATTTCTTCAAAATCAAAAACGTAAGCACCAGGTTCAGCAGCGTGAACAAGGCGGTCCAGGGATTAAAACCAATGAAGTTCTCAAACCCTGACATTGGAGTATCCCTCCCTTTCTAAGCTTTTTTGCGCGGCTCAGAACACGAAGAGCAGCAGCAGGGCGATGACCAGGGAGTAGATACCGGTGGTCTCCGCGACGGCGCAGCCCACCAGCATGTTGGTCCGCAGGTTGCTGGTGGATTCCGGCTGACGGGCCATGCCCTCCAGGGCCTTGCCCACCGCGTTGCCTTCGCCGATGGCGGGGCCGATGGCGCCGATACCCATGCAAAGACCGGCGCCCAGAGCGCAGGCTGCCCGAACGATCGCTTCAGTAAGTTCCATTGTTTGTTCCTCCTAAGATGATTTGTGTATAGAATAGGTTGTTCCTAAAGGATTACGCTTTGGATTTGCCCTCCTCCGGGGGCGGGCAATTGCCGGAAATGTAGATCATGGTCAGCAGACTGAAGACAAAGGCCTGGATCACGCCGGAGAAGACGTCAAAGTAGAGAGACAGCACGGCGGGCAGGCCCAGGGTCAGCACCGGAACCCCCATGGGGCCCTCGGAGACGAAGCAGATGCCCAGAAAGCCCAGGGCAGTCAGCAGGATGCCCGGGAGCTTTTTATGGCCGATCAGCAGAACGATGCCGCAGACCAGGACAGCCAGGGCGGCAAACCAGCACAGGCCGGTGACGATCCCGTTCATCTGAGGCCAGGCCCGGCCCGTCAGACTCCAGAGCCAGTCCAGCAGCCGCAGCCCCGCCAGGGCCGTGCAGAGCGCGCCCAGCAACAGGGGCAGCTTCCGCCGCTTGCCCCCGGCCTTGGGCCGGGACAGGGGCAGCAGCCCCACCCCCGCCGCCAGCAGCACCAGAGGCACCGCAATGGAGCTGGAGGCGATGAGCTTCAGAATTCCGGCGGAGGCCCCGGACAGGGCCCAGTAGATCAGCGCCGTGATGACGCCGCCGCCGGCGATGTTGCCGAAGTGACGGAAGGCCAGGGACACGGGCTGGGCGATCTCAGAGACGATGTTCATGGGGGTCATGACGGCGATGGGCTCAGTGAAGCCCTTGAGCCAGGCCAAAAAGCCATTGTTCTTGATGGACTGATACCAGCAGATGAAGCTCACCAACACCGCCCAGGTCATGGTGGTGCTGATGTCCGCGGTGGAGGAGCGGAGGATGCCGGTCATGCCAAGCAAAGTCCCCAGCAGGGAGGACAGGAACACCGCCGCGATAAAGGGGGTCCAGCGGGCGTTGTGCTCCCCCATGGCCTCCTTGACCATGTTGGTCATCACCGTGACGCCCTTCTCCGTCATAACCTGCATCCGGCCCGGGCGCTTCCGGAGCTTTCGCCCCAGCAGGAAGGCCGTCACGCAGAGAATCAGCGTGGCCACGAAGGAGCTCAGCAGGGTCTGGGTCACGGGGATCCCGCCGAAGATGGGAATGGTGAAATATATTTTCGGTCCGTTGATCTGCATCTGGGATCATCCGTCCTTTCTTCTGAAAAATTCGCCCACGTAGATCAGCACGCGGAAGAGGGCAATGGGGATCACCATGGCGACGACGTTGCAAAAGCCGCTCTTGGCGCAGACCACCAGGATCACGATCATCAGCGCGTAGCGTCCCAGCATGGACAGGCTGACGATGCGCTTGCCCCGGGCCGGATCTCCGGCCTGGGCCTTGTCCGCGGCGGCAAAAACCCCCACCGCCATGAGAAAGTAGTTGAGAATGGCCGTCCCGGCCCCCACGGCGCCCCCCAGGAGCACCTTCCCGTCCAGCCTGCCCAGCAGGGCAAAGCCCCCGCAGATCAGCCCGAACACCAGCAGCTCTCCCAGGGAGATGATGGCCAGCTCCCGCAGGGCTTCTTTTTTGTCGTTCATTTCATTCATGTTGATTGTAGCCCACCGGGGGCTTGTCCTCGTCCCGCTTCAGCATCTGGTGCAGCGTTTTGAAGCTGTTATACAGGCTGCCCGCGGCTCCCAGGAGCCCCAGGACAATCCCGGCGGCCACAGTCCAGCCGCCCCAGCCCTTGCTGTTGTGGAGCCAGGTCCCCAGCAGGATAAAGCCCACCAGGGGCACCGCCGCGGAAAGGCCCAGCTGGGTGAGCCACACCAGATAGCGCACGACCTTGACATAGCCCCTCATGGCAGCCTCCCGATCCGGGGATATACCTTCTCCCCATTGTAACCGAAGCTTATTATACAGGCCCCGCGGTCAAAAAGCAAGAAAAAAGTTTAAATAATCCAACATTCAGAATAAACGGCGCGGTCCGCCCCCAAGGGAGCGGGCCGCGCGGCTTCGGGCCGCTTCCCGGCTCAGCCCAGGCTGGACCAGGCATACAGGAAGGCCAGGATCTGGGCCCGGGTGCAGGATTTTTTCGGGCTGAAGCAGTCCGACCCGGTTCCGGCGGTGACGCCCTGCTCCACGGCCCAGAGCACCGGGGTGTAGAAATACTGGCCGGGCTTCACGTCCCGGAAGGGGGAGCAATCGGGCTCCTCCGGGCTCTCTTCCCCTTCCGCGGGGGTCTGTCCCTCCGCCAGGACGGCGGGCTGGGGTCTGCCTGCCAGGCACCAGAGGAAGGTCAGCACCTCGGCCCGGCTGCATTCGCCCTTGGGGCGGAAGTGATCGGGGCTCTTGCCCGCGGTGATGCCCTGCTCCACCGCCCAGAGCACGGGAGTGTAGAAATAGTCATCGGGCGACACGTCCAGGAAGGGGTTCTCCGTCCCCTGGGGCTCCGGTCTGCCGCTGAGCACCCAGAGGAAGGTCATGGCCTGGGCCCGGGTACAGCTGCGGTTGGGAGCGAAGCGGGTGGCTCTGACGCCCGCGGTGATGCCCTGCTCCAGGGCCCAGCAGATGGGCCGATAGGCCCACTTGCCCGGCAGCGGCAGATCCGTGAGGGTGGTCTTCACGGCCTCCCCGGCGCTGTTGAGGTAGTAGTGATCCAGCACCAGCGCAGGCTTGCATTCGGCCTCGACGGTGCCCGAAAGCGCGCCGGTGGCGTCCTCGTCCAGCATCACGCCGGAGACGGGCTGCACGTTGCGGATCTCCCAGGGGGTGCCCCGGGTGATGTAGTCCCGGAACTCACACAGACCGGCCCGGCAGAGCTTGCCGTTGAGCCAGAGATCGAAGGTGGCCCAGCCCTGGGCGTCCGCGGCGTCGCTTCCGTCCAGCCGCGCGTTCACGTCCAGCAGATATTTGGGCTCCAGGGAGGCGGCGGAGGGGGCGCTGAGGAGGAAGACGAACCAGCGCTTCACCGTGGACTTGGAGATGGTCTGATCCCAGCGGATCACGCAGGTGCCGTCGTAGTTGCAGTCGCTGTAGACGATGGTATCGCCGTTGACGGCGGTGACGTAGATGGAATGGGCGTAGGTGGAATTGCCGTTCTTGTTGTAGCGGATGATGTCTCCGGCCTTGAGATTGTTCAGGGCGGAGCTGGTCCAGAGCTTGGTCCAGCCGCTGCCGGAGTTGTAGTTCTGGGGATCCCGGCCGGAGACGTCGTGGCCCAGCTTGTCGGCGTAGCCCCAGCACTGGTAGGAGATTTCCTCCCCGTAGGGAGCGTAGCCGTTGCAGGTCTGGTAGGCGGTGCCGCAGTAGTTGTTGTGCTTGGAGCAGGGAAGGTTGGTCCAGCCGTCCTGGTTGTTGTAGGCCATGCCGGTGCCCCGCTGGGGCATGTGGTTCCAGTATTTCCCGTGGGGGAATTTCTGCTTCACGTCCGTCAGACTCAAGGCGCAGAGCTCCTCCCCTGCCGGCTTTGCCAGATCGGAGACAGCGTTGGGGGCCTCGCTGACCAGGCCCGTGGACAGGCGCAGGGTGCAGACGGTCTCTTCATTCTGCATATAGCAGAGCCGGTCCTCGTCCTCCAGCCAGAAGCGTCTGACGCCCTTGCGCAGCAGCTGCTTCTGCTCCCCCTTCCACAGGCTCAGCTCCCCGCCGCTGAGGACGTAGAGCCCCGCCGGGCTCAGGGCAAAGCGGTCTATCGGGGCGGCAAAGCGCTGCTCAGCTGTCAGCCTGCCGCTGTCCGGGTCCAGCCACAGCAGCCTGTCCTCCCGGGAGACCAGGAGCTGCCCGTCCCACCAGGCCAGCTGCTCCACGGCAAAGTCCGTGACGGGCTCAATGAGGAAGTCCGCCTCGCCGCCCTGGACCCGGAGCTGGAGCTCCGGAGAGAGCCGGGAGGCCATCAGCCGCCCGTCGCCCATCGTGTCCACGTACCAGCAGACCCCGTCATGGGCTGCCTCCAGGTCGCTGTTGCAGAACGAGGCCTCGGCCTCCGTCAGAGCTTCCGCGGCCCGGGCCGGAGCCGGAAGCAGGGCAAAGAGCAGAACAAAGAGAAGGATCCACGCGGAAATACGCTTGTACATGGCTTAACCTCCCGAACAATCAACAAAACACATCTCTATAAGCATAGCATCGTTTACATAATTTTTCAAGGGGTGGAGCGGGATTTTCCCAAAAAAACCACAAAAAACACGGAAAACCCGGTTTTCCGCCGGGATTTCCGTGTTTTTGTGGATCTTCGCTTCAGGTTAGGCGCTTCGAATCAGAATTTGAAGGGCAGCAGCCGCGCCAGCCAGAGGCCCAGGGCGAGGGAGGCGGCATTGGCCGCCAGGGCGTAGACGGCGCACAGCTTCTTGCTGTTCCGTTTGGTGCGCTGCGGCAGGCCGCCCACGTAGACGGCGGTCTCCACCGCCAGCACCGTCAGCTCCAGAATGACGTACACCGCCGTGAACATCCCCCCGGAGGCGCCGAAGCTGTGGGAATACAGGGCCAGCACCAGGTTCAGGGCCAGCTGGGTCCAGAGATTGGTCTTAATCAGCAGCGGGACGGAGGCCTTGCTCACCAGGCCGAAGAGCCCGGCGATCAACAGCTCGATGAGGATGGTGGCCGCCGCCCGCAGCAGAAATGACGGGATCTGCCGGGTGAGGCCGTTGGTCCTGGTGAAGCTCCCCAGGCTCCCGTCCGGCTGAAGCTGGCAGCGGTAGGCGGAGTCAAAGGCGTAGCGCTCCAGCTTCTCCCCCGCCGTAAGGGTTCCGGTATCGGGGAAGTACAGCAGCAGCTTGAAATCGTCCGGGGGGAAGTAGCCCCAGGTGAAGCTGCCGTCCTCCACCAGGAAGAATTCCTTCAGGAAGTAATACCCGTCCGGGTCCTGATAGCGCCCCAGGGCGTAGAAGGCCTCCAGGCCCTCCTCCCGGTCCATTCCGTCCAACAGGTACCCATAGGGCGCGGAGTGTCCGTCCCAGGCGCTGGCGGGGCCGGTGCTTTCCTGCCTGGACAGCAGGGTGGCGTAGCAGCGCCGGCCCTCCAGGCCGTCAATGCGGATCTCCACGGAAAAATGCGGACCCATATCCGCGAAGACAGTGGTGCTCAGCAGCAGGCAGAGCAGCAGGGCCGTCAGCAAACGGTGAACGGTTTTTTTCATAGATATGCCTCCTTCGCGCGGGTTCTTTCTGCCTTTATGACGCGCAGAACAGAAAACAGTTCCGGGTTTTCAAAACGTTGTTATGGCCCGCCAGGCATCAATCAGACGTTCCAGGCTCCAGGCGGCGTTGGCGGGGCTGGTGGAGGGCAGCAGGTAAGCCGGGCGGCCTGTCAGGGGCTCGGCATAGCGGCGATAGAGCTTCGCAGCGGTCTGGCCGTTGACGAAAATCGCCCGGATGGGAGCGGCCTCTAAAATCGGTCTGAGGTCGTTGATCTCCGGGTTTCGGATGGAGGCGTCGGCGGAGCCCGTGATCTCGCAGGCGGCGATCACGTCCCAGAGAGCTACGCCGTGCCGCAGCAGAAAGGCCCGGCGCTCCGGCACCGTCACGGGGGGCTCGTCGTCAAACACCGCCGCCGTCACCCGCCAGAAGCGGTTTTGGGGGTGACCGTAGAAAAAGCCCTGCTCCCGGGATTTCACCGAGGGAAAGGAGCCCAAGATCAGAATTTCAGATTTCTCGTCATAGACCGGGGGGATGGGATGGTGCAGCATCTGGTTATATCCTCTCTGAGCTCCACGAAAAAAGGACGGTCTGCGACCGCCCTGTTTCGTGGAGCGGATAAAGGGAGTCGAACCCTCCTGTTCAGCTTGGGAAGCTGACGTTCTACCGATGAACTATATCCGCGTTTTTGTTTGTGTAAAATATTATAGCAGATTGCGGAGGAAAATGCAACAGGAAATTTGTCGGAAGCGAAAAAGTTTTTTTAAGCCGGAAGCGGCGGGCGGCCAATGACCGCCCCTACGGCGGGTACGGACGGGGGGGCGGTGGCGAGCAATGCTCGCCGCTACGGGCCGGTGCGGATGGGGGCGCGGGGCGTCGAGGACGCCGCCCCCTACGCCGCGTCATTTCGAGCGCAGCGAGAAATCCGTCCCCCCTGTCCCCTTTCCTATCTTTTCAAATGGCAATTTGAAAACTCCGACATTTTCAATTTTCAACTTTCAATTTTCAATTCGCCCGGTACGGGCTGCCGCGGGCGGCCAATGACCGTCCCTACGGCGGGTGCGGACGGGAAGCGGGCGGGGCGTCCAGGGGCCGCCCCCTACGACCCCCGTGCCGCGGACGGCTGAGAGCCGTCCCTACGGGCGCGGGTGGGGTACGTCGGACGGCTGAGAGCCGTCCCTACACGCTCTGATCCTTGATCCCTGATCCTTGATCCTTGATCCTTGATCCTTGATCCCTGATCCCTGAATCAGACCCTCCGCCGGTACAGCCGGGCCAGGCCGCCCTCGGAGGTCTCCCGGAAGGCCTTGGCAATGTTGATGCCGGTCTGGTACATGGTCTTGACGCACATATCAAAGCTGATGGAGCGGGTCTCGTAGAGGAAGTAGGCCAGGTTCAGGCAGTTCATGGCCCGCATGGCCGCCACGGCGTTGCGCTCGATGCAGGGAATCTGCACCAGGCCGCAGATGGGGTCGCAGGTGAGGCCCAGGTGGTGCTCCAGGGCAATCTCCGCGGCAAACTCGATCTGATCCAGGCTCATGTCGCAGAGCTCCGCCAGGGCCGCCGAGGCCATGGCGCAGGCCGAGCCGATTTCCGCCTGGCAGCCGCACTCGGCGCCGGAGACCGAGGCGTTCTGCTTGATCAAGGCCCCGATGATGCCCCCCACCGCCAGGGCGTGGAGGATCTTTTCATCGGAATAGCCGTGATCCTCCTGCATATAGCGCAGCACCGCCGGGAGCACCCCGCAGCTGCCGCAGGTGGGGGCTGTGACGATGGTGCCGTTGTCGGCGTTCTGCTCCGAGACGGCGAAGGCGTAGGCGCAGATCACCCGGGTCTCCCGGAGCTGCACCATCTGGTTCCGGGTGGCCTGCTCATAGAGGAGCTTGGCCTTCCGCTCCAGATGCAGGCCCCCGGGGAGCTCGCCCTCGGCGTTGAGGCCGTCGGCAATGGCCCAGCGCATGGCCTTCCAGACCTTGGCCAGATAGGCCCAGATCTCCTTGCCCTCGGTCATCTCCACGTACTCCCAGATGCGGACCTTCCGCCACTGACAGAAGCGGATCACCTCCGCCAGAGAGTTTTCGGGGTAGATATCCTCCTCGTCCTTGCCGGGAACCCGGCCCTCGATGACGATGTCGCCGCCCCCCACGGACTGGACCCGCATCCGGGGCGTCTCCACGCCGTTCTCCAGGGCGAAGAAGTCCAGGGTGTTGGGGTGGGGCAGATCGGCGGGAGCCTCTTGGGCGAAGACGATCTCCGTGGGGGTGGGCTCCAGCACCTCCTTCAGAACCCGGTCGGTGCCGTGGCCCACGCCGGTCTTGGCCAGGGAGTCATAGAGCACCACCCGGAAGCGCTCCGCGTCGGGATGCTCCGCCTTGAAAATCCGGGCTGCCCGCTCGGGACCCATGGTGTGGGAGGAAGAGGGCCCCTTGCCGATTTTATAGATGTCACGAATAGAGCGCATATTGAGCATCCTCCTCAACAGTGTTTTTTCCATTATAGCAGACACGCGGAGAAAATCAATAGCAGCTGCCCTTGTCAAGCACCAAAAATTGTGATAAAATCGAAAAAAAGCTGTTGAGGAGGTTGCCTCCATGAAAATCATCCATATCGCCGACCTGCACCTGGGCAAATCCCTCCACGGGGTCAATTTGCTGGAATCCGGGGATCAGCCCCACTGGGTGGAGGAATTTCTGAAGCTCTGCGCCTCCCGGCGGCCCCAGGCGGTGCTGATTGCCGGGGACGTCTATGACCGGGGTGCCCCCGCCGCCGGGGCGGTGGAGCTGCTGGACCGGCTGCTGACGGGTCTCACTGAGCTGGGCGCCGCGGTGCTGCTGATCCCGGGCAACCACGATTCCGCCCGGCGCCTGGGCTTCGGCCGGTCTCTGCTGGCCCGCTCGGGGCTCCACATCGCCCCGCCCCTGACGGCCCCCGGCGTCCTGTCCAGGGTGACGCTGGAGGACGAATACGGGCCCGTGGACTTCTGGCTTCTGCCCTACCTCTTCCCTGCCCTGGCAGCCGAGGCCCTGGGCACGGAGCTGCGGGACTACGACGCCGCGGTGCGGGCGGTGCTGGCCGCCCAGCCTGTGGATTTCTCCCGGCGGAACGTGATCCTGGCCCACCAGAACGTGACCCTGGGCGGGGCAGAGCCGGAGCGGGGCGGCTCCGAGACCATGGTGGGGGGCGTGGGCCAGGTGGATGCCTCGGCCTTCGACGGCTTCGACTACACGGCCCTGGGCCACATCCACGCGGGCTACGCCCTAGGCCGCCCGGAGATCCGCTACGCGGGCTCTCCCCTGTGCTACCACTTCAACGAGACGAAGCAGGCCGCCAAGGGCCCTCTGCTGGTGGAGCTGGGGCCCAAGGGAGCTCCCCTCCGGGTGGAGCTGCTGCCCATCCGGCCTCTGCATCCCCTGCGGGCCGTCTGCGGGGAGTACGACGCCATCCGGGCCGCCGAGGCGGAACGGGCCGGGGGTGAGGAATATCTCAGCGTGACCTTGACCGACCGCCGGGTGACCCCGGAGCTGGCGGAGGCCCTGCGCAGCCTCTTCGCCGCCAAGGGCAGCCTGCTGATGGAGCTGAGCTCCGACTGGCAGACGGCTCTGAGCGAGGGCGGGCTCAGCAGCACGGCCCTGCGGGAGCGGGGCCTGGCGGAGCTCTTCGCGGATTTCTACGCCCAGCGCAGCGGCGGCGCGGAGCCCGACGAGGCGGAGCTGGCCCTGCTGCGGCAGGCTTCCGCCCTGGCGGAGCAGGCGGACACTCAGGCGGAGCCGGAGTCGGCCTTGGTTGAAAAATTCCTGGCCGAAGCGATGAAGCAAATTGAAAATTGAAAATGATGGTATTTTGCAGATTGCAATCTGCAAAATGAATATATGGAGGCTTATATGAAACCACTCAGCCTTGAAATGACCGCCTTTGGCTCCTACGCGGAGCCCACCGTCCTTGCCTTTGACCGCTTCCAAAGGGGGCTCTTTCTGATCACCGGCGACACCGGGGCCGGAAAGACCACCATCTTCGACGCCATGGTCTTCGCCCTCTACGGCAGGGCCAGCGGCAAGGACCGGAGCCCGGACATGATGCACTCCGATCTCACGGATCAATCCGTGGACACGGTGGTCAGGCTGCGCTTTTCCCAGGCTGGGAAGGAATACACCGTCACCCGTAGCATCCACTTCCCCAAAAAGCGGGGGGCGGAGGGCGCCTACGGCCCCCCGGAGATCCGGGCCCAGTTGACGGGCCAGGGGCTGACCCCCGTGGAGGGGGCCTCCGCCGTCAGCGCCGCCTGCGAGGAGCTGCTGGGGCTCAACCCGGATCAGTTCCGCAAGATCGTGATGCTGGCCCAGGGGGAATTCCGGGACTTTCTGAAGGCGGACAGCGATAAAAAATCCGAGATCCTGGGCAAGCTCTTTGACAGCTCCGTCTACGCCTGGTATCAGAAGCTGCTGGACGGGGCCCGGCGGCGGCTGGAGCAGAGCCGCGGGGCGGATCGGGAGCGGCTGCGGACTCTGCTGGAGACCCGGCTGGTCCTGCCCGCCGGGGCGGACCCGGTGCGCTTTCTGCCTGACGAGCCCGCCCTGCTGGACAATCTGGATGGCATTCTGGCGGAGGGCCGGGCCAATTATGAGGCCCTGGAGGCCCGGCTCCGGGAGGCGGAGGCGGCCCGGGACGGTCTCATCATCCAAAAGACCGCCGGCGTCAGCCTGAATGAAAGCCTGGACCGCCTGGCCGCCGGGGAAGCCCGGCTGCGGGGGCTGGAGGCCCAGGGCCCCGCCATGGAGGCCCGCCGGGCGGAGCTGGCCCGGGCGGAGCTGGCCCTGCACAGGGCGCTGCCGCCCCTGCGGGAGGCGGAGCGGGCCGCCAGGGCCCGGGACGAGGCCGCCGGGATTCTGGCGGAGCTGGAGCGCCTGTCGGCGGCAAAGGAGCAGGACTACCGGAAGGCTCTGGCGGACCGGGGAGAGGATCCCGCCGCCCAGGCCCGCCGGGAGGAGATCTCCGGCCTTCTGACGGAGCTGGACCGGCAGCTGGAGACCTTCCGCCGCTGGAAGCAGGCGAAGCAGACGCGGCTCCAGGCCGAGGCCGATCAGCAGGCCGCCATAAGCCTGCAGCGGAGCCTGGAGGGCCGTCTGTCTCTGCGGGAGCAGGCCCTGGAGGAGATGAAAAGCGCCCTTTCCGGGCTGGAGGACGCGGAGCTCCGGGCGGAGCAGTGTCTGCGGGAGGCCACGGAGGCCGGGCGGCAGTACACCGCCCTGGCCGGGGTGGGCGGCATCCGGGAGCTCTGCCGCAATCTGGAAAACCGGGAGGCGGAGCTTGTCCGGCAGGACGAGGCCTACCGGGCCTTTACCCTCCGGGTGCTGGCCGCTCGGGAGGACTACAACGCCTGTTACCGCCGCTTCCTGGCGGGGCAGGCGGGGCTGCTGGCGGGAGAGCTCCGGGAATCCATTGCGGAAGCCGGGCAGGGCGTCTGTCCCGTCTGCGGCACAGCCCTGGGGCCGGAGCATCTGCCCCGGCTGGCCCACAGCGACGGGGAAACCCCGGACCGGGAGACCCTGGACCGGGCCAAGGTCAACGCCGAGGCCCTGGAAAAGGACCGGCAGGACAAGCTGGAGCTGCTCAACCGGGCCCATCAGCAGCTGCTGAACAAGCGGGAGCTGCTGGTGCGGCAGGCCGCGGAGCTGCGGCCCGAGTGCCGGGACTGGGAGACGCTGACGGCTCCCGGCTGGCTGGAGCAGGTCGAAGCCGAGACCCTGGCCCGGAGCCGGGCCGCCCGCCAGGCCCTGGAGCAGGCCCGGGCCGCCCAGCAGCGGCGGGAGGAGCTGCGCAAGCGCCAGGCCGAGGCGGAAAAGACCGTCCTCCGCCTGCGAAAGGAGCTGGAGCAGGCCCGGGAGCAGCGGGCGGAGCAGGAAAAGGCCCTCGGCGCCGCCCAACAGCAGGCGGAGCTGCTGGGGCAGAGCCTGCGCTATGAAAGCGAAGAGGCCGCCCGGACTACCGCCGAGGCCCTGAAGACGGAGGCCAGCCAGCTTTCCCAGCTGCTGGCCGACCACGAGGAGAAGGAAAAGAAGAGCAAGGGGGCGCTGGACATCGTCCGGGGTCAGCTGCGCCGGGGCAAGGAGCAGCTGGCGGCCTGCGAGGCCGCTCTGACCCAGGCCCTGGCGGCCCGGGACGCCGCCCTGGGGGAGACCGGCTTCCCCGACGCGGAGGCCGTCCGCCAGGCCCTGCTCCCCTGCCGGGGTCTGGAGCCGGAGCTCTGGCTCCGGCAGGAGCAGGCGGCCCTGTCGGACTATGCCCATGAGCGCAAGACCCTGGCCGAGACCAACCAGGCCCTGCGGGAGCAGTGCGCCGGACAGCCCCGGGCGGATCTGGAGGCCTTGGAGCAGGCCTTTGTCCAGGCGGACGCGGACTGCCAGGCCCGCCGCCGGGAGAGCCGGGCCCTGGCCCATTGGCTGGAGGGTTGCGGGCAGCTCCGGGACGAGGCCGCCCGGTATCTGGACGCCCTGGCCGCCACCGACGCCCTCTGGCGCCGTCTGGACCGGCTGGGGAGCTTTGCCGCGGGCAGCACCGGCAGCGGCGGCAAGCTGAGCTTCGAGCGCTACGTCATGGGGGCGGTATTTCGGGAGATTCTGGAGATGGCCAACCGCCGCCTGGACCGGATCAGCGGGGGCCGCTACCAGCTGGAGCACAAGACCGCCGCCAACCGGACCAACGCTGCGGCGGGGCTGGAGGTGGAGGTGCTGGATCTCACCACCGGCAAGCGGCGGCCCTCGGCCTCTCTCTCCGGGGGCGAGGCCTTCTACACCTCCCTGGCCCTGGCCCTGGGCCTCTCCGACGTGGTACAGGCCCACGCCGGGGGCATGAAGCTGGAGGCCCTGTTCATCGACGAGGGCTTCGGCACCCTGGACGAGGATATGCTGGACAACGCCCTGGCGGTGCTGAACGAGCTCACCCAGGGGGATCGTCTGGTGGGGATCATCTCCCACGTGGACAAGCTCAGCGCCAGCATCCCCCAGAAGCTCCTGGTCAGCCACGGCCCCAACGGAAGCAAACTGCGGATTGTCGTTTAGAACTACGTAATAAGGAACCCTTTACTTATTACTTATTATTTATTACCTGTTACTTATTTTTTATTCCTTCCTCTGCCGTGCCAGGGCCTGGAGGGAAAGCTCCGCGGCAAGCTTGAACAGGGCGTCGGAGAGCACCGTTTCCACGGGCTTTCCCGCCGCCCCGGCGATCCTGGCGTAAAATTCCGCCGCGGCTTCCTCCAGCAGAATGGTAACTGGAACCATAGACACCTCCATAGAGGGAAGACACAATTCATCGGGCTCCCAAAAAGGAGCCCGATTTATCCTATGCCGGGGCTTGACAGATGTGATATAATAGGTAAGCAATTCAAGCTTGTCGGAAAGGAAGACACGACTATGGCAAACGAGAAGAAAATGGATAAAAAAGTAGAGCAGATCACCGATATGGAGCAGGACTTCGCCCAGTGGTTCACCGACGTGTGCAAAAAGGCGGAGCTCATCGACTACTCCTCCATCAAGGGTATTTTCATCTATCGCCCCTATGGCTACGCCATCTGGGAGAACATCCAGCGGATCATGGACGCCGAGTTCAAGAAGAACGGCGTGGAGAACGTCTATATGCCCCTGCTGATTCCCGAGTCCCTGCTGCAGAAGGAGAAGGATCACGTGGAGGGCTTCGCCCCCGAGTGCGCCTGGGTCACCATGGGCGGCTCCGAGAAGCTGGAGGAGCGCTACTGCATCCGGCCCACCTCCGAGACCCTCTTCTGCGAGCACTTCAAGAACGTCATCCACTCCCACCGGGACCTGCCCATGAAGTATAACCAGTGGTGCTCCGTGCTCCGCTGGGAGAAGACCTCCCGCCCCTTCCTGCGCCACCGGGAATTCCTGTGGCAGGAGGGTCACACCATGCACGCCACCGCCGAGGACGCGGAGCAGTTCACCAAGACCATGCTGAACGTCTACGCCGACTTCTGTGAGAACGTCCTGGCCATGCCCGTCACCCGGGGCCAGAAGACCGACAAGGAGAAGTTCAACGGCGCCGAGGCCACCTACACCATCGAGTGCATGATGCATGACCGCAAGGCCCTCCAGGCGGGCACCTCCCACTTCTTCGGCGACGGCTTCGCCAAGGCCTTCGACATCACCTTCACCAACAAGGACAACCAGCGGGTGAACCCCTTCCAGACCTCCTGGGGCGTCTCCACCCGGCTCATCGGCGGCATCATCATGACCCACGGCGACAACAACGGCCTGGTGCTGCCCCCCAAGATCGCTCCCACCCAGGTCATCGTGGTGCCCGTGGCCCAGCACAAGCCCGGCGTCATCGAAGGCGCCACCGCTCTGATGGACCGTCTGCTGGCGGCCGGCATCCGGGCGAAGATTGATACCTCCGACAACTCCCTGGGCTGGAAGTGCGCCGAGTATGAGATGAAGGGCGTGCCCCTGCGGCTGGAGATGGGTCCCCGGGATATGGAGAACGGCCAGTGCGTCCTGGTGCGCCGGGACAACGGCGAGAAGACCGTCATCTCTGTGGAGGAGCTGGAGACCAAGGCGGCGGAGCTGCTGCAGGCGGTCCACGACGGTCTCTTTGCCCGGGCCAAGAAGAATCTGGACGAGCACATCTACGAGGCCCACTCCCTGGCCGAGGCCAAGGAGCTGCAGGAAAAGAACGGCGGCTTCATCAAGACCATGTGGTGCGGTGACGAGGCCTGCGAGATCAAGATGAAGGAAGAGGCCGGCATGTCCTCCCGCTGCATGCCCTTCGCCCAGGAGCACATCGACGACGTTTGCCCCGTCTGCGGCAGACCCGCTGTGAAGAGCATCCTGTGGGGTGTGGCGTACTGATCAATTAAAAATTGAGAATTGAGAATTGAAAATTTGGAGGAGTGAAGCGCAGATGCAGAAAAGAGTGCGGCCGCTTTTCTATTCGGATGAACAAATCGTGATCCCGCCATATCGGTTTAACCGTGTGCTCTTCATTCTGGAAGCGGTCACCGCGGGCATCATGCTCATATTGCTGGTAAGCGAACTTACCGCGCTTTCCAACACAAAACCCCTGCAGCTGCTGGCTCACATTCTGCTGTTCCTCTCTGCGGTTCTGCTTGCTTTCTCATTTCTTCAAAACCTCGCCGTGGTTACCATCAACGAGGAGGGCGTTACGGCAAAGGGCCCCGTCACACGGAAGCGGCTGCTCTGGCCGGAAATTCAGACCATGGATTTCGTTCTTCCCCTCGGCGCGTCCAGGAGAGCTCCGAAGGACCGGACGCTCTGCTTCGCAGCCGAGCCCCAGCGGCCGGGTCGCGTGCGCACCAAGGGACGCTGCATTCTGGTGCCCCTCACAATGGAGGAATCCCAAACGTTTGAGGCCGAGCTCCTCCCCCGCTGCCAACACTGGCGTCAGCAATAAAGAAAACGGACGGTTTCCGCTTTGCCGGAAGCCGTCCGTTCTGTCTCTCACAGGGTCAATTCTTTTTCGATCAGCCACCCGTAATCCCGACGGCAGTCCAGCACATACTCTACATAGACAGTTTCATCCTGAACAGCGTAGAGCACCAAATACTGATTGGGAACAAACATCTTCCGATAAGGACTTCTCCGGTCGCCCGGTTCCAGGTACGGATAGCGCTCAGGCATGGTTTCCAGGCTTCGGATTGCCTCCATGATCCTGGTCTGCAAACGTTTTGCCGCTTCCGGGTTGACCGTTGCCAGGAAATATACGTGCTCCGTGAGCATTCGACGCGCCTCTCCAGAGATCAACACCCAATAGCTACGCATCTGTATGCCCCTGCGCTGCCTGAATGGCGTCGGTCATAGCCTGATCCAACTCGTCTGCTGTATAGTAGGTCGCTCCGGCAAGTCGGTCGCGCTCAATGCCCAGCAGCTTCTCCCGGAGCTGCAGCATCTTCTCCCGACGGGTAAAGGATTCGATGTCCATAACGACAAGCTCGCCTTCTCCGTTTTTTGTCAGATAGACCGGCTCACCTGTTTGCAGGCAAAGGTTGGCAATCTCGTTATAGTTTTGCCTGATTGCGGCAGAAGGACGGATGTTCATAAGCGCACCTCCGATATTGCAATATTCTATTAGAATTATACTTCAATTTTGCTATCTTGTCAACTGTTTTTGCGCCGACCCAGGAATCAACGTTCGTAGTCGAACTCGAAGTCGTAGATCGAGACCGTGTCGCCGTCCTGGATGCCCAGCTCCTCCAGCCGGTCGAAGAGGCCGGACTTGCGGAGCTGACGGTCAAAGTAGTTGCGGCTCTCGTAGTCGGCAAAGTTGATGTCGTTGATGAGCCGGGCCAGCCACTGGCCGGAGACCACCCAGGTATCGCCGTAGTGCTGGATGTTCAGCTCCTCCAGCTCCCCGGCCTCGGGCATGGGCTTCACGTACTCCGCCTCGTAGACCGTCACCGGGGGCAGGTCCCGGAGCTTGGCCGCGATGGTGCGCATGAGCTGCTTCGTGCCCTGGGTGGTGGCGGCGGAGATCTCGTAGAGCTCCAGGCCCAGGGCCTCCACGTGGTCCCGGAGCCGGGCCAGATTGTCGCTGTCGGGGGCAAGCAGATCCAGCTTGTTGGCCGCTACGATCATGGGCCGGGCCGCCAGCTCGGGGCTGTACTCCGCCAGCTCCCGCCGGATCTTCTCAAAGTCCTCCACCGGGTCCCGATCCTCGGAGCCGGAGACGTCCACCACGTGGACGATGAGGCGGCAGCGGTCAATGTGCCGCAGAAAATCGTGGCCCAGACCGGCGCCCTCGGCGGCCCCCTCGATGATGCCGGGGATGTCCGCCATGACGAAGCTCACGCCCTCCTCCACCCAGATCACCCCCAGGTTGGGGTAGAGGGTGGTGAAGTGGTAGTTGGCGATCTTGGGATGGGCGTTGGAGCTCACGGAGAGCAGGGTGGATTTTCCCACGTTGGGGAAGCCCACCAGGCCCACGTCCGCCAGGAGCTTCAGCTCCAGCACCACCTCGTGCTCCTCCCCGGGCAGGCCCGCCTTGGCGAAGCGGGGCAGCTGCCGGGTGGGGGTGGCGAAGTGCTTGTTGCCCCAGCCGCCCCGGCCGCCCTTGCAGAGCACGTATTCGTCCAGGTCGGACATATCCTGGATCACGGCGTCGGTCTCGGCGTCCTTGATGACGGTGCCCCGGGGCACCTTGATGACGAGGTTCTCCCCCCGTTTTCCGGCCCGCCGTCCGCCTTCGCCGTCCTGGCCCGCGGGGGCCTGGTACTTGCGCTTGTAGCGGAAGTCCATCAGGGTGGACATATTGTCGTCCACCTTCACCACAATGGAGCCGCCGTGGCCGCCGTCGCCCCCGTCGGGGCCCCCTGCCGCCACGTATTTCTCCCGGTGAAAGGCCACGGCTCCGTTTCCGCCGTTTCCGGCCTTTACAAAGATTTTGACCTTATCTACAAACATGGTATCAACCTCCATTCTTTCGTAGACAAAAAACGACCGGGGCATTGCCTATGTCCCGGTCGTCTGTGTTCTTACTGCTCTGCGTAAACGGAGCACATCTTGCGATCCTTGCCCAGGCGCTCGAACTTGACCTTGCCGTCAATGAGAGCAAACAGGGTGTCGTCGCTGCCGATCCCGACGTTGTGGCCGGGATGGATGTGGGTGCCTCTCTGGCGGACCAGAATGTTGCCGGCCAGGACGAACTGACCGTCAGCCCGCTTCACGCCAAGCCGCTTGGACTCGGAATCACGGCCGTTCTTGGTGGAGCCGCCGCCCTTCTTGTGAGCGAAGAACTGGAAACCGATTTTCAGCATGTGT
>JAFXYD010000058.1 GCA_017541995.1 Oscillospiraceae bacterium | reverse complement strand
TGTCATTGCGAGACCAGTCCGCAGACTGGTCGTGGCAATCCGTTCCCCCGTCCCCATTTTCAATGTTTTCAAATCGCAATTTGAAAACACCGACATTTTCAATTTTCAACTTTCAATTTTCAATTCCCGCTTCGCCCGAGGCCGGGTGCATGTGGCGGCCAATGACCGCCGCTACGGCGGGGTGCGGGGTACGGCGGGCGGTCAATGACCGCCCCTACGGGCGGGTCTGTTGCCTGTTGCCTGTTGCCTGTTGCCTCGTCCGTGCGGGGTACGCGGACGGCTGAGAGCCGTCCCTACGGGCGGGGCGGGAAGTGCGGGACGGGGAACCCGTCCCCTACGGGCGGAGCGGCTTTTCGCTAAAACTCCATGGCCATCCTGGCGGAGCTCTCCTCGTCCAGCTCGGTGACGGTCTGATCCACCACCCGGTAGACCCGGCGGCAGAGGCTCAGCACCGTGGGCCGGTGGGTGGTGACGATGCAGGTGCGGCGGGGATTGCTTTCCATGACGTTTTTCAGCACCCGGCGCTCCGTGGCCACGTCCAGGGCAGAGGTGGCCTCGTCCAGCAGAAGGACGGGGGCGTTGCGCAGCACAGCCCGGGCAATGGCGATGCGCTGGGCCTGGCCCTCGGAGAGGCCCTTGCCCCGGCGGCCCAGCTTCGTGTGGATGCCCTCGGGCAGCTTCCGCACAAACTCCCAGGCGCAGGCGGTCTCCAGGGCCCGGACCATCTCCGCCTCGTCGGCGTCGGCCTTGCCCATGCGGAGATTCTCCGCGATGGTGCCGGAGAGGATGGTGTTGCCCTGGGGCACGTAGGAGAAGAGCCGGCGGGTCTCCGCGTTCAGCTCATACTCCGTGCCGTCGGCGGCCCGAATCAGCGCCTGCCCCTTTCCGGGGCGCACCAGGGCCAGAATCAGCCGGATCAGCGTGGTCTTGCCCTCCCCGGAGGCCCCGATCAGGGCCACGATCTCCCCGGGGGAGGCAATGAGCCGGGAGTCCCGGATCACGGTCCGGTCCTCCACGTAGGCAAAGTCCAGATCCCGCAGCTCCACGGTGAAGCCGCCCTCGGCCTTCTGCCGCAGGGAGCGGCTGGCCTCCACGTGGTGCTCCTTGGGCAGCTCCACCAGCTCCCGGATCCGGTGGGCGGAGATGGAGGAATTCAGAAAGCTGGGGATGATGCCGATGACGTTCTGAAAGGCCCCGGAGAGCTTGGAGGTCTGCTGCAGGAACAGGGTCATGGTGCCGTAGGTAATGGCGTGGGTCCAGAGCTGATACAGGCAGTAGCCAAAGGCCCCCATGGACACCAGGGAGCCCAGCACCGTGAGAAAGACGTTGGTCTGGATGGTAAACAGATTGTAGTCCAGGTTCACCTTCTTGAATTTCTCCTGCCAGTCCCGGAGCCGGGCGCTGTACTGGTCGGTGATGCCGAAGGACTTGATGGTATCCATGTTGTAGAAGGTCTCCAGCTCGAAGCTCATGACCTCGCTGGCCATTTTGCGGACCTTCTTGCCGTGCTCCCGCTGGCGGCGCAGGATGAAGCGGGAGGCCAGCAGCAGGGCCGGGGCCGTGGCAAAGGCGAAAACCGCCATGATCCAGTCATAGTGGAGGATCACAAAGAAGGTGGCGGCGAAGCGGTAGAGGGAGACGATGATGGTGGGCAGCCAGCTCACGGCGTTGGTGCCCACGGTGCCGATGTCGTTGGAGAAGCGGTTGAGGATGTCGCCGCTCTCATAGCGGTTCAGGGCCGCCCAGTCGGCGTCGATGATCTTGTCGAAGATGTCCCGCTGGACGTCGTTGCCGATGCGGATGCCCAGCTTCAGAGAGATGCGGCCCAGGAGGCTGCTGAGCACCAGGCTGAAGAGGGTGCTGCCCACGTAGATGACAATCAGCACCGCCAGCTTGGAGGTCTGGTAGCCGGTGATGATGTCGATGACGTGCTTGCTGGCCACGGCCCCCACCAGCCCCAGGGTGGTGGAGAGAATCCCCAGAAGGGTATAGAAGGCAATGGCGCCCTTGTAGCGCCTGGAATAGGTGAAGATCCACTTCCAGTCCTCCAGGATCTCCCGGAAGGTGCCGTCCTTCCAGCGCCGCCGCAGCTCCCGCAGAGACTCAGAGCCCTTGATATTTGATTGCTTTTCCTGCTGATTCATAGGGTTCTCCTGAATTTTGACATTCCTTCCGGGCGGGCAATGCCGGAATCCCGGTGTGCCCGGTTGATCGAAGCGCCACCTCATCCGCCCCAGTGTGCGCACTGGGGCACCTTCCCCTCAAGGGGAAGGCTATGCGTAGCTGTGAATGCCCGGCAGGAAGGTATTGACGCCGATGTAGGTGAACATGACGCACACAAAGCCTGCCACGGCGAAGATGGCGGCGGCCTTGCCCTTCCAGTCCCGGCGGATGCGGAGGTGGAGATAGACGGCATAGACCAGCCAGGTCACCAGAGACCAGGTCTCCTTGGGGTCCCAGGACCAGTAGGAGCCCCAGGCCTGCTCCGCCCAGATGGCGCCGGTGACGATGGTGACGGTCAGAAACAGCAGGCCCAGGCAGACGGAGCGGTAGGAGATCAGATCCAGCTTCTCCCGGGCGGGGACGTGCCGATCCCAGAAGCCCTTGTCCTGCATTTTCTCCCGCAGCAGGAAGATGATGCCCAGCACGAAGCTGACGCCGAAGGAGCCGTAGGCGATGATGGCGGTGGAGACGTGGAAGCCCAGCCAGCTGGAGCGCAGGGAGGGCATCAGCTCCTTGACCTCCTTGCTCTGCATGGCGGCGTAGCCGATGAGCAGAAGGATCACCGGAGCGGCAAAGGCCCCGATGACGGGGAATTTGAACCGGGCAATGAAAATCAGACTCACCAGGCAAAGGCCCCAGGCGAAGCTGGTGGCAAACTCATACTGGTTGGTCATGGGCAGCCGCCCGGCCCCGATGCCCCGGCAGATCAGCGCCGCGGTATGCAGCAGCAGACCCACGGCCTGGATGATGGCGGCGAGCTTCGCCACGCCGTCCTTCTTCAGGGCGATGAAGAGGAAGTAGAAGATCATGGCGGCGAAGTAGAGGCAGATTACGATGTAAAACAGGGTGTTTTCGATGTTCAGCAGATTGGTCATGGGTTTCCCTCGCTTTCCACTTATATTTTTTGTGGAGCCGTGCTGGATTTGCCTGCGGCAAATTGCATTCGTTCCGAATGCCGGGCGGCTCACCCCTTCGGGGTAAGAGCCGCCCCTACGAAGAGGCAGCGGCTTCCTTGACCCGGTCGGCGTAAAGGGCTCCGCCCTTGGGGGAGCTGCCGCGGATCGTCCAGGTGCCGTCCTCGTTTTGGACGGCCCAGAGCTTCCGGACTTGCAGGTAGAAGGCCAGCAGCAGGCCCAGCAGGGTGACGAGGCCCCCCGCAAAGGCCAAGGGGGTGAAGCGGTCCCGCTTGATCTGCAGCAGGGTGTAGCTCTGGGCCTCGGAGAAGCTGACCTCATAGTTGGGCCCCAGCTCGGGGATGCTCTCTCCCGGGCCCTGGACGTTCATGGTGTAGAACTCCTCGCCCACGAAGATCATATAGGCATAGCCCGTTGGGTTCCGCTCCTCCTCCGCCTCCTCCCGGAGGACGGACTGGAGGCGAAGAGACAGAGGCGTTTCCAGAATGGGAACACTGTCCCCCGCGCAGGCCCAGCTCTCCTGGAGGAGCTTCCCATCCTTCCGCACCGTCAGCTTGGCCGCGTCCCCCATGGAGTTCTGGTAGAGCTTGAAGCCGAAGGCGGAGCCGGGGTGGTTGACGCTGGCAACGGCGTCCACGGACATGGGATCGTTCTCGTCGGCGTTGTCGATCACCGTCAGGCTGGTGGTGTACTGCTCTACGAAGCCGCTCTCGGAGCGATCCACCCGGAAGTCATGGATCTTCACAAAATAGCTCGTCTCGCCGATCTGCTTGATCTCGCCCGGAACCCCGTAGACCGTGTACTCCTCCTTGGTCATCTGCCCCAGAGCGAAGCCCAAAATCAGCAGCAGAATGCCCAGGTGGCAGGCCCAGGCGCCCCAGAGGCCGACCCGGTTTTGCACGGAGATCCGCAGCGGGCGGCCCGCTTCATCCGTCGTTTCCCGCGCCTTGGGCATGTGGAGCCGGGCAAAAATGGGCTCCGGGTCCCGAATCCCCTCCAGCTCCACGCAGGGAGCTCCCAGGTGGGCGGGGTCGTCGGCCTGTTTGCTGCGCCGGAGCAGCTGGGGCAGGCGGATCAGGTTGCAGAGCAGCAGATTGCCGCAGAGGAAGGCGGTGATGAGCAAAAACCACCAGGCGTGGAACACGTCGTCCAGCCCCAGGCCCAGGATCAGCCCGGCAGTCCGCTCGGAGTAGAGCTCTGCGTACTGCTCGTAGCTGTGACCCTGGGGAATAAAGCTCCCCCCGGCGCAGGCCAGGATCAGCACCACCAGCAAAATGATGGCAAACTGCATGGAGCCCAGGAATTTCCAAACTTTTTTCATCGTACAGTACCCTTTCTGAAAAAGCGGCAGAGGATGGGTCCTCTGCCGCTATTGTATCGGGTTTTGCGGGAATTGTCAATCGGCAATTCCCGGATTGCTGTGGCGGTTCTCTTCTGCAATCTGCTCTGGCAGGCTGGACAGCTCCTGCAGCTTCTTACGCAGAATATCCTTATCAGGGAGCTGCAGGTGATACTGTGCCACCATCATTGGAGACAGGGTGCGGCTCAGAGCATATTCCACCACTTCGTCATTCTTGGATGCGCAGAGCAGCAGGCCGACGCTCGGGTTTTCGTCCGGCTTTTTGATCTGCCGATCCAATCCCTCCAGATAGAAATCCATCTTGGAGACGTATTCCGGCTTGAATTTCCCGACCTTCAGTTCCAGTGCCACAAGACAGCGAAGACTGCGGTGGAAAAACAGCAGGTCGATCCGGTAATCCTCACCACCGACCTGGATGGGAAATTCCTCACCTACAAAAGTGAAGTCCTTCCCAAGCTCCAGCATGAAGCTGCGCATTCCCCGCACCAAGGCCTTCCGGAAATCATTTTCATGGAAGACATCCGGCAGGTTCAGAAACTCCACCACATAGGAATCCAGGAAAGGATTCTGCCTGGGTTCCTTTGCCTCCGGCAGCAGCTTTTCCCTGGACAGCATATACCGTTCATAGTATGCGCTGTCCATTTGGCGCTCCAACTGCCGGGAGCTGTAGTGTTCCTGAACCGCCAGGCGCAGATAGAATTCCCGCTCCTCTTCACTTTTGCTTCCTGACATAATGAGCAGATGATTGGTCCAGCTCAATTGTGTCAGCAGTGCTGACACTTTTTCATTTCCGGCGTAGGTCTCGTAAAACTGCTTCATACGGTAGAGCCCGCGCCGGTCAAAGCCCTTGATGCCGGGAAACTGCCGCTGAATATAGGCGGAGAGCGCGTCGATATAGCCATCGCCATAGCTTGCCGTTTTGGATTGTTCCGAGAGGAATTGTCCGATCCGACGGTACATGAGGATCAGCTCCTCGTTCACCTTACGGTAGGCATTTCCCCGCGCTTCCTCAATGATCCGTGTGATTTCTGAAAAGGCGATATCCTCGCTCATGCCGTTTTCTCTTTTCCCTTATTGTCCGCCCAGCAGGGCCATGCCCTCGGCGATCTTGGCTTCGGCGGTGTCCAGGCAGCGGTTGGCCAGCTCGGAGTTGTGGGCGCCCTCGGAGTTCTCCACATAGCAGAAGTCGAAGAACCACTGGGCCTCCCGGTAGAGCTTGCGAACGGCGTTCAGATCCGCCTCGCTGAGCTTGCCCCCCTGGTTGGCGGCGGCCAGGGCGTCCTTGAAGGCGGAGAGCTTGTTGCCGGTCTCGGTCTCCCGGGTGGTGATCTGATCCTGGATGCGGTGGACCATCTGGGTCATGTTGGTGTCGCCGTGGCACTTGGCGCAGCTCTCCAGAATGGCGGGGCTGTCCAGGGGGCTCACCAGCTCATGGCTGTGGTAGACGGTGCCGTCCTCGTTGAGCTTGATCTCCATGTGGCAGTCGGCGCAGTTGAGGCCCTCGGCGGCGTGCTTGCCCAGCAGATAGGTCTCCATTTCCGGGTGCTGGGCCTTGAGCATCCGGGCGCCGGTGCTCTCCTGGGTCCAGTCGGCAAAGCCCACGGTGCCGTCGGGCAGAACCATCGTGTCGTAGTACTCCAGAATGGCCTCCGGGGTCATGGCCTCCACGCTGTTGTAGGGCATCATGGTCTCCTTGTCGGCGGGGGTGAAGTAGTACTCGATGTGGCACTGGCCGCAGCTCAGGGTGCCGGGGTTGATGCTCTGGACGTTGGCCCCCAGGGCCTTGTTGACGTAGGTATGGGTGACCCGCAGCTCGCCGTTGTTGCCGGCGCTGTTGCCGTGGCAGGTGTAGCAGCTGACCACCTCGCCCTGGTCGTGGATCTGGGTCCAGACCTCCTCAAAGTCGTAGGTATAGGCCTCCACGCCCTTGTCCTGCACCAGCTTGGCGAAGTTGGGGGTCTTGCAGGTGAGACAGTTGGCGGTGGCGTGGGGACGGGCGGTGTGGTGGACGTCCTCCAGGGTGTAGTTGTGGCCCCGGGCGGAGCCGTACTCCTTGGCGAAGCCGTAGCCCTCGTAGATGTTCTTCAGATAGGGGTCCTGGGCCAGGTAGTCCACGATCTCGTCGTTTTTGCCGTTGGCCTCCATGGAATCCGCGATGTAGGGGAAGACCTCCTTCCAGGCGGCGGCGTTGATGGTGCCGTCATAGGCCTGCTTCTCGGGAGCCGGGGCGTTGAGCTGGGTCAGCTCCTCCCGGGTCAGGGCCTCGGTGTGGTAGCGGACGTCGTTGCCGTTCAACACGCCGCTGAGCAGCAGCACCGCCACCCCCACGATCACAAGGCCGCAGATGAGCTTCCAGACGATGGTTTTTTTGTCCATAGTTGTTCTCTCCTTTTCGGTTCGGTAGTCAACTGGGTGCTCAATATAGAGATTAGAAATTAGAGATTAGTTCTTAGGGATGGTATTTTTCAATTCTGCGAATTGAAAAATGAGATTTTTTTCTTTTTTTCTGATCGTCAGATCAGAAAAACTCCTTCCCTAATTTCTAAGAACTGAAAACTAAGAACTCGACCCCACGGGGGGCGTAATCACCTTCACGGGGCACTTCTCCGCGCACTTGCCGCACTGGGTACAGGCCGCGTAGTCGATGTGGGCCAGATTGTTGGTGACGGTGATGGCCCCGGTTTCACACTGCTTGGTGCAGAGCATACAGCCGATGCAGCCCGTGGAGCAGACCTGCTTCACCTGGGGGCCTCTGTCCTTGTTGGAGCAGCGGACCGCCACCCGGTTGCGCTCGGGGATCAGCTCGATGAGGCCCTTGGGGCAGGCCTTGGCGCAGAGGCCGCAGCCCACGCAGCGGCGGCGGTCCACCACGGCGATGCCGTCCACCATCCGGATGGCCTGCTCGGGGCAGGCCTTCACGCAGGAGCCCAGGCCCAGGCAGCCGTAGTCGCAGTCCTTCAGGGCCAGACCCGCCCGCACCGCACTGGCGCAGTCGGGAACGCCGATGTAGTTGCCCTGGCTTTTGGTGTAGTCGCAGCTGCCCTTGCAGCGGACGAAGGCGATCCGCCGCTCCACGGCGCCGGCCTCCACGCCCATGATGGCGCCGATTTTCTCCGCCACGGGAGCGCCGCCCACTGGGCAGCCGTTCACCGGAGCCTCGCCCTGGGCGATGGCGGCGGCCATGGCGTCGCAGCCGGCGTAGCCGCAGGCGCCGCAGTTATTGCCGGGCAGGGCCTCCCGGACGGCGGCCTCCCGCTCGTCCACCTCCACGGCGAATCGCTTCCCCGTGAAGACCAGGCCCGCGCCCACGATCATACCGATGACGGTGATGACCAGGGTGGTAATCAGAATAATTTCCATGGCACCCTCCTTAGAACGACAGGCCGGAGAAGCCCATGAAGGCAATGGACATCAGGGCGGCGGCAATCAGAACGATGGGCGCCCCCCGCAGCGGGGCGGGCAGATCCTCCTCGTTGATGCGGCTGCGGATGCCCGCCAGCAGCACGATGGCCAGGGTGTAGCCCAGGGCGGTGCCGAAGCCCGCCAGCACGGACTCGATGAAGTTGTAGCCGTTCTGCACGTTGGTGAGGGCCACGCCCAGCACGGCGCAGTTGGTGGTAATCAGAGGCAGGAAGATGCCCAGGGCCTTGTAGACCGCCGGAGAGCTCTTTTTCAGGAACATCTCCACGATCTGCACCAGGGCCGCGATCACCAGGATGAAGACGATGGTCTTCATGAAATCCAGGCCCAGGGGCTCCAGCACGAAGTTGTACAGCAGCCAGGCCACCGCGGAGGCGATGGTGATGACGAAAACCACCGCGCCGCCCAGGGAGACGGAGGCCTTCATCTGCTTGGACACGCCCAGGAAGGAGCAGATGCCCAAAAACTGGCTCAGCACCACGTTGTTGATGAGGGCGCCGGAGAGCAGGATCAGAAGCAGATTGTTGTTCATTTCGCCACCTCCTTGGGGGCCTCACACTTGGCCGCGCAGTTGGCGCAGCAGCCGTCGCAGCCGCTCTCCACCAGCTGGCGCTGGCGGGTCTTGATGCCGATGGCGTTCATGATGATGATGAACAGGGCGATCACCAGGAAGGCGCCGGGAGGCTGGATGAAGATGCCCATGGGCTCCACGGTCTCGGGCAGGATCCGAAGGCCGAAGCAGGTGCCGCTGCCCAGGATCTCCCGGACCGCGCCGGCCAGGGTCAGGGCCACGGTGAAGCCCAGGCCCATGCCGATGCCGTCCATAATGGAGAGCAGGGGGCCGTTCTTGTTGGCGTAGGCCTCGGCCCGGCCCAGGATGATGCAGTTCACCACGATCAGCGGGATGTAGATGCCCAGAGCCTCATAGACCGAGGGCAGATAGGCCTCGATCAGCAGCTCCGTCACGGTGACCAGGGAGGCCACGATGACGATGTAGGCCGGCAGCCGCACCTGGTCGGGAATCACCTTGCGCAGCAGGGAGATCACCAGGTTGGAGAGCGCCAGCACCGCCAGGGTGGACAGACCCATGCCGATGCCGTTGGCAGCTCGCGTGGAGACCGCCAGGGTGGGACACATGCCCAGCATCAGCACTAAGGTGGGGTTTTCCTTGATGAGGCCGTTGTACAGCCGTTCCAGATATTTGTTCATCTTACTCCCCCCTTAACTGTGTGTTGATGAAGTCCAGACCGGCGTTCACGGCGTTGACCACGGCCTTGGAGGTGATGGTGACGCCGGTGATGCCGTCAATCTCCTGACCCAGGGTCAGCTTCACGGCGTCCTTGCCGTTGAACTTCGTCAGATGCTCCGCCTCGCTCCAAAGCATGCCCTTGCCGGGGGTCTCGTGGAGCTCGGTGAAGGAGATGGCGTTGATCTTGCCCGCGGCGCTGACGCCCAGGGACAGGGTGACGTTGCCGTCGTAGCCCTCGGCGGAGGTAACGGAGACCGCGTAGCCCACCACGTTGCCGGCGGCGTCCCTGCCCACCAGGGCCTCGTTGATGTAGACCCGTCCGAAGCCGGAGCCGTAGACCTCGCCGTTCAGCAGCTCCACCTTGGCGCTCTGGGACTCGAAGCTCTCGGCCTCGGGCAGCACCGCCTTGTAGGCTGCCGCGGAGGCGGCCTGCTTCTGGGCGTCGATGGTGTCCTTGGTCAGAGAGTAGGCGCCGGAGAGGGCCAGGCCCGCGATGAGGGCGATGACCGTCAGGGCAATGACGGGCTTGGGGATCCGCTGGGACAGAGGCTTTTTCGTCCAGCCCGGGGTGCGGCGGTCGATGGCCTGGCGCCGGTAGGCGTAGGGCTTATCCACAATGTAGTGGTCGATGATGGGGACGAAGAGGTTGGCGGTGATGATGGAGTAGCTGAAGGAGTCCGCCGCGGAGCCGAAGATGCGGAACAGGGCCCCCAGGATGCCGATCATCACACCGTAGAAGGTCTGGCCCAGGCGGCTCATGGGGGAGGTGACGTAGTCGGTGGCCATGAAGAAGGCGCCCAGCACCACGCCGCCGCCGCAGAGATGGGCGGCCAGGAAGGCGGGGTCAAAGCCCTTGCTGCCGAAGAGGCCGATGACCACGGTGAAGGAGGCCAGGACGGTGAGGCAGATCTGGCCGTGGATGATGTCGAAGGCCCAGAGCGCCAGGCCGCCGATGAGCAGGCCCAGGATGGAGCCGCCGATGTCGCCGTTGGCGGAGCCCAGGAACATGGAGGTGATGTTCACCACCTTGCCCGCCGCCAGGTCCGCGCAGGGGGTGGCGGAGGCCACGCCGTCGATGCCGTAGACCGTCATGGCGCTGGGGAAGGAGATCAGAAGGAAGCAGCGGGCCGCCAGGGCGGGGTTGATGAAGTTCTTGCCCAGGCCGCCGAAGGCGCATTTCACCACCAGAATGGCGAAGATAGCGCCGATGATGGGGGCGTAGAGGGGGGTCTGGGCGGAGAGGGTCAGGGCCAGCAGCAGGCCCGTCACCGCCGCGGAGCCGTCCTTCCAGGTGTCGCCCCTGCCGGTGAGCTTGTCAAAGATGAATTCCGTGCCCACGGCGGAGATCACCGAGGCCAGGATCACCCAGAGGGCAGGCAGGCCGAAGGTGATGACGCCGATGACGGTGGCCGGCATCAGAGCCAGCAGAACCATCCTCATAATAAAGGAGGTAGTCCAGACGTCCCTTACGTGGGGGCCGGCGGAAAGGTTCAGTCTCTGATTCATTTCTTACCTCCTGCCTGCTCCGCCCGCTTGCGGGCCATGATCTCCGCCTTGGTCTGCTTGAACATCTGGGTCAGGGGCCGACGGGCCGGGCAGATGTAGGTGCAGGAGCCGCAGGCGATGCAGTCCAGACCGTAGAGCTTCTTTTCATAGCGCTCCCAGTTCTTCATGTGGATGGCGTCCGCCATCAGAGCGGGCACCAGACCGTTGGGGCAGACCGTGGCGCAGCGGCCGCAGTGGAGGCAGAAGGTCTGATCCTTCTCGGCCTTTTCCACAGGATCCACCGCCAGCAGGGTCAGGGCGTTGGTATTCTTCTGGATGGGTACGTCCAGAGAGCCCACGGCCACGCCCATCATGGGGCCGCCGGAGAGGGCCTTGGCGGGGGTGACGCCCTCCTTCAGGCCGCCGCAGGCCTCCAGAAGCTGGGCGAAGGTGGTGCCGTCCCGGGCGATGAAGTTGCCGGGGACCCGGACCGCCTCGCCGGTGACGGTGAGCACGTGCTCAAACAGGGGCTCGTTCCAGGCCACGGCCCGGCCGATGGCGTAGGCGGTGCCCACGTTCAGCACGATGCAGCCCACGTCCGCCGGGAGCATGGAGACCGGGAAGTCGATGCCGGAGACCACCCGGATCAGACTGCGCTCACCGCCCTGGGGGTACTTGGTGTGCAGGGGCAGGACCCGCATCCGGGCCTTTCCCTTCACCGCCTTTTCCATGGCGGCAATGGCCTCGGGCTTGTTGTCCTCGATGCCGACGACGCATTCCGCGTTGGGGAAGAGCCGCAGCGTCAGCTCCAGGCCCTCCACAATGCCCGCCGCCCGGCTGCGCATGAGCTGGTCGTTGCAGGTGATGTAGGGCTCGCACTCGGCGCCGTTGGCGATGAGATAGCGGATCTGATCCGGCGCCTTGGGGGCCAGCTTCACGTGGGTGGGGAAGCCCGCGCCGCCCAGGCCCACGATGCCGGCCTCTTTTACTCGCTTGAGAATGTCCTGGTTGGTCAGAGTGTTGGGATCCTCACGGCGGCCCAGACCCTCGATGGGGGTGTAGAGACCGTCGTTTTCCACCACGACACATTCGGTCATGGTGCCGGCAATGGTGCGCCGTTTCTCAATGGCCTTGACCTTGCCGGAGCAGGAGCTGATGACGCAGGCGGAGACAAAGCCGTCCGCCTCACCCAGCTTCTGGCCCACCAGAACGGGATCGTTTTTCTTGACCGCCGCCTTGGCGGGCTTGCCGATGTGCTGTGCCAGGGGGAATATCATCTCGCCGGGAGCCGGATCGAAGCGGCGCAGGGGGGCTTCCCTGCTCAGCTCCTTCCGCCCCTTGGGATGGACCCCGCCGCGAAAGGTTAAATTCACTGTTATCGCCCTCCCGGATCTGTTCCATACCCGACGCAGCCCCACCCAGTCCAAAAACCGCCAAAAGGGTATGCTGCGCCTATGGTATTCTTATTGTTATCCTATCATATCTTGCAAAAAAAGGCAACGATAATTTTTCACTTGCGGAAAAAGAAATAAAGGAATAAAAAGGAATAATTTTGTACCCTTGAGATGTTATACTGGAGGCAGACGGACCGGATGATGGACCTGGCCTCCCCGGGCCGACGCGGAGAAGGGGGCGCTCTGGAATCAGGATCAGCTGCCCAGGCCGTGATCCCAAGCCCCGGCAGGCCGCCGACGCTTCCGCCCGCCCTTTCCGAACAGCACAAACGCGCCCATGACCGCTGTGGTCATGGGCGCGTCTTATGATTCCGAATTACGGCTGATTCACAATGCCCACGAAGAGGGGCAGATTGTCCATGCCGTAGATGGCGAAGAGGAAGGGGCGGTCCAGGGTGAAATCCACCTCCTCGTCGGGGGGCATCGCGGCTCCGGCGCCGATGAGCATGGTGACGGCGGAGGCGGTGACGCCCTCCTCGTCCACGGCCACCCGGACGCCGTGCTTCACCTGGGAGAGGAAGACGCCCTCGCTGTCCGTCAGGGGGCTGAAATCCGCGGTCTCCGGGTCGAAGGCAGCGGTGATCCCCAGCTCCTTCAGGCTCTGCTCCAGGGAGAGCTGGGAGGAAACGTCAAACTTGGGCAGCCCCAGGTGGATAATCAGGCTCTTCTTCTGCTCCCAGTCATCATAGCCGGAGCTCAGCAGGAAGGAGATGGCCTCCGGGTCCCGCAGCAGGGCCTCGGGGCTCACCCCCTCGTCCGGCAGCAGGAAGCGCATGCTGCCGTTCTCCTTGAACTGCAGGTCCACGGCGCCGAACTGCCGACCCCAATAGTAGCTCCCCGTGTCGTCCATGCGCATCATCTTGCAGGGCAGATCCCCCTTCCCGGCGTGGAAGTCGGCGTCCTCAGTTCTTTCGGGCTCGAAGGCTGCGTACCAGTGGGCCGTGAAGTCCACGGTGGTGGTCAGAGCCAGGACGGTTCTGGGGTCGAAGGCCAGGCTCTTGGTCTGCTCCGTCAGACGGTTTCCGGTCTGCGCGTTGATCCATTCCCGCAGCTGGGCGTCGTAGTCCTCGCTGCCCATGGGCCCCCGGAAGGAGGCGGCGTAGTAGCTCTGCGCCAGGCGCTGCAGGGTCTCGGTCTTGTAGTCCATCTCCTCCCGCAGCCAGATTGCCGCGGCCAGCAGGGACTTGTCGGCCCCGTCGTCCACGTAGTTGGCCGCGAAGAGATTTTCGCACAGGCTCCGCAGGCTGTCCATGTCCTGCGTCCCCAGCAGGGAGAGGAGCTGGGCCCGGCTCTCCCCTTCTGTGGTCTCCGCCAGCATCGCCAGGGCCAGGTAGAGGTTCAGCGGCGAGCAGGCCGCGTTCTCTCCCTCGTGCCCCCCCAGATAGGCCGGAATGGCGGCCTGCAGATAGTGCCTCAGCTCAGCGGCGGAGTAGCTGTTTTTGGCCGCTACCCGCTGCCACCGAGCGTGCTCCCAGGCCTCATACTCCTGCTCCAGCTTGCTTTGATCCACGTTCTCGCCATTCATCAGGGCGCTCACGTCCGGGTAGGGAGCGGTGGCCGGGTAGACGGGGCTTTCCAGGGCGTAGGCCGTCAGGCTTCCCTCCCGTCCGGGCCGGAGCACCGCCGTCAGCAGAATGGCCAGGGCCAGCACAGCGGCAATGGCGCTGACCCAGCGCAGCCGGAGGGCTTTTTTCTTCCGCTTTTCCAGAGGGGCCGCGGCTTCCTCCACCAGGGGCTCCTCCACCTCCGTGATGGCGTCATACAGTTTTTCTGATTTCATATTGAGATTCCCTCCTGTTCCAATCGCAGCCGCAGCGCGACCCGGAGCTTCCGCATCCGCTGGGCCATTTGGTTTTCCGTGCAGCCGAGCTCCGCCGCCAGCTCCTTCACCGTCGTCCCGTACCAGTAGCGCCGCAGAAACAGCACCCGGTCCTCCCGGGGCAGGGCCCGAAGCCAGTCCGACATCAGCCGGGAAAGGGTTCTGGTCTCCACCGTCTCCTCCACGCCTCTGGGATCCGGCAGGCAGTCCTCCAGCTCCGAGAGCAGCAGGCTCATGCCTCCGCCCCGCTTCTGCGCCTGGAGGCTCCGCCAGCGGCTGATGGCCAGGCGGCGGGTGATCTTTCCCAGGAAGGCCCGCAGGCACTGGGGCTTGGCGGGGGGTATGCTCTCCCAGGCCCGGAGCCAGGCGTCGTTGACGCACTCCTCCGCGTCCTCCCGGGGCAGCAGATTCCCGGCGATGGTCTGGCAGTAGCCTCCGTATTTCCGGCTGATCTCGCTGACGGCCTCCTGGTTTCGCTGCTCGAAGAGCGTGATGATTCCGGCGTCCTCCATGGGGCCACCTCCTTTGAAAGGTCCTTTCACCTGTATAGACGCAAAACAGCCCGGGATGTGCGGGATTCTGTTCTGTTTTTTTCAAAAATCGCAAGCAGGGCCCCGGAGCCTCGCTCCGGAGCCCTGCTGCCTGGGCTCAGATGCCCAGACTTCCCAGCTCTGTGGGCTGCTGATCGGGATTTTGCCGCCCCTGATAGCTGGGCACGCTCACGTCTGCCGCGGGCTTCTTGCGTCCCAGAAGCTCCCGGCGCGCCGTGGACATTTCCTCAAAGATCTCGGTGATTTTGCCGCTTTCCAGGATCCGGGAGAGCTTCTCCGGATCCTTGGTCGCCGCCTGGAAATACTTGTTTTTCATCAACCGCTCGGCCTGCTTGCGGGCTGCCTTCACGGAGAAGGGCTGGTCATCCGCCATGCCCCGAACCGCGACTGCGGCCTTTGCCAGATACAGGCGCTTCTGGGCCTGGGTGGCGTTGACCGGGATATTCTGGCCGGTGTGCATCCGCCGATACCCGGCCCAGGACTTGATGGATCTGTCCTGGGGCTCCTCCCGGTTGACCCTGATCTTATACCTGCGCCGCAGCGCCAGCTCCTGGCTGGCCGGCTGCAGGTTCTCCCGGTAAAGCCAGCGCCGAAGCTTGGCCTCTCCCTTGCTGCGGTTGGAATCCGTCTCGGTCATCTGCTTGAAGGAGCTCTGCTTTTCGATCAGCCTGGCGTCGCTGCGGATCTCGCTGAGATCAAAGGGGGTGCCGCTGGAGGCCAGACGGTGGGCGGCAATGGCCTTGGCCAGATATTCCTTCTCCCGTCCCTCCGGCACGTTGGGCCAGGTGTGCCGCCGCAGATATTCGTCGTAGCTCTGACGCTCCGGCTTCCCCTCCTGATCCAGCTTCCGCTCCCGCAGGAAGGTATCCAGGGTCTCGTTGATCCGCTCGGGTTTGCTGAGCACGTCCTTGATATACGCCGTGTTCTGCACCATGGCGGCGAAGCCGTCGCTGAACTCCAGATCCTCCGCCGAATTTTTGATCTGGATTTCGTCCAGCGGCACGCCGTCCCGCCGGAACTGGGCGGCGGTCAGCGCTATGGCCAGCAGCTTCTCCAGCCTTTCCCGCTCGGCGCCCTTGGCCTTCTCGGCGCAGTCCCCCAGGATGCCCTCGTAGCTGTGCCAGCCCGGGCTGTAGAGGTCGTGGGTGATGTGGGCCTGGAAGCGCTCCCCCGCCTTCTTTTTCCGCTCGTTCTCAATCTGAAAGTCGTTGATGTTGAAGTTCTGCTCCAGCTCGTCCTCCGGGGCTTTTTCCTCCCCGGGCTCCGCCGCGATGGGCTTCCGCTCCTCCTCCGGCGGCGCGGACTCCCCCTCCTTCGAGGCAGCCTCCAGGGCGGAGTTCAGAACCTGCTCCACCTCCTTGCCCTCCCGGAAGCTCCCGTTCTCCCAGAGCTCCGTAAAGCGCTGCAGCTCCGGGTGCCGGTTCATCAGCTCCGGTCCGGCTGAAGCCATGTAGTTGGCATATTCCTGGGCGAAGAAGCCCAGCTCCTTGGTCAGGCTGCTCAGATCCGTCTTTGCCTTTTGGGCGTCGCCCTTGTGGAGCGCCTCGGCCAGGTTCCGGATCCGTATGTCCAGGCCGGTGCGGCGGCTCTGCAGCGCGGCCACACGGGTATACCAGGTGGGGGACTGATCCTTCCGCGGCACGCGGAGATCCTCCGGCAGCGCGCCGTTTTTGGAGGCATTTCGGCTCTCCCGCAGCCGTTCCTCCTCGGCACGGGCCTGGATGGAATCGAAAAAGTCCAGATACAGCTGGTAATCCGGGCCGATTTTTCCGTCCTTCCGCATGCCTCGGGCCAGCTGGGCCGCCAGATGCAGACCGGCCTGCTCCACAGTCGCGTTCTTCGGCACGATGGGCTTTGCGTCTTTTTTCGGCATATCGCTCACTCTCTTTCCTCTCTGATCTACAAGCGCCCTTGACCGGGACGCCGCTTCCGGGGAGCGGAGCGGCGGCTTTCCCGTGGCTTTAGCCCCATTCTACACCCGGGGGCGTACAAAACCATTACACGCTCCCGGGAAAAAGGGCCTCCGGGCATTCTTTTTTTGCCTCAAGCTTCCTGCCGCGAGGGCTGCGCCTCCGTTCCCCGATACTCCAGGCAGAGCATGGTCAGATCGTCGAACTGCTCCGCCCGGCCCACAAAGGCGTCCACTGCCGCCCGGACCTGCCGCAGGATCTGCTCCGGCGTCCCCGCCGCGGCGTCGTTCAGCGCCGCCTGGAGCCGCGCGGTTCCAAACAGCTCCGCCTCCTCGTTGGCGGCCTCCGGCACCCCGTCGGTGTAGACGAAGAGCTTGGCCCCGGGGGCCAGACGCAGCTCATACTCCCGGTACTTCATTCCCGGCATGGCCCCCACCACAAAACCGTGGGGGTCCTTGAACAGGGTGAAGCTCCCGCCGGGCTCCATCACAACGGGGTACTCATGCCCCGCGTTGGCGGCGGTGAGCTTCCCGGTGGAGAGCTCCAGCACGCCCAGCCAGACGGTGACGAACATGTCCTCGCTGTTGTTCTCCAGAATCGCCTCGTTGACCTGCCGCAGCGCCTGGGCCGGAGACAGGCCGGACTTTACCCGATCCTGCACCATGATCTTGGAGATCATCATAAACAGGGCCGCGGGAACGCCCTTGCCGGAGACGTCCGCGATCACCAGGGCCAGATGGTCCTCGTCCACCAGGAAGAAGTCGTAGAAATCGCCCCCCACCTCCTTTGCCGGGTCCATGAGGGCGTATACGTCAAATTCCTTCCGCTCCGGGAAGGGCGGGAAGACGTTGGGCAGCATGTCCGTCTGGATGCGGGTCGCCAGCTCCAGCTCCGTGCTGATGCGCTGCTTCTCCGCGGTCATCCGGGTGATGCGCTCCGTGCTGTCGATGATGCGGCCTTGCATGGAGCGGATCTCCCGGTAGAGGGTGCCGATCTCGTCCTTGCTGCGGATATCCAGCTCCGCGATTTCCTCCCGGCGGACCCCCTCGCCGCCGGCCGCGAAATTCGTCGCGGCCCGCGTCAGCGCCTTCAAGGGCTTTACGGTCATGCGGCGCAGGAGAAAGACCATGACCGTAATGGCTGCCACGGTCATCAGGCCCACCAGCAGCAGGCTCCGCCGCAGGAAGGCGGTCTGGGCCTCCTCGGTGGCGGTGACGTCGGCGGAGAAGATCAGATAGAAGCGAAGCCCGTCCCGCTCCATCGGCGTGACCTGGACCAGCTCGGTCCGGTCCTCCACCGAAAGGAAGAAGGGCTTGTGCTCCTTTTGCGCGAGATACCGCTCCACGGCCTCTGCGTGCTCCGTTTTATTGCCGTAGCTCAGAATCGTGGTGCCCATGAAGCTGTCCATGGATCCGCCCATCTTCAGCAGTTCCAGGTATCCCCCGGTTTCCCGCTCCACCACAATCTGGATCCGGGTGATGCCCAGGTCGGAAACGAAATAGGTCAGCCCCAGGCCCAGGTTGTTCCAGTACTGCGTCATGTCGATGGCGTCCGCCATGTGCACGTTGCCGTCTTCATCCACAATGGGCTTCATCAGCTCCTCCACCCTGGTCAGACGTCCCGTTTTCGGTTCGACCCCGTATTGGAGCAGAAACTCGTTCAGCGCGTTGGGATCCTGGGTCCGCACCGTTTCGCTGCGGGCCTCGTCGAAGCCCGGAAGCTCCGTGGTCCGGTAGAGCAATACCACGTCGCTCAGGGGATCCTCCGTGCTGTCTGTCAGGCGCTTTTCCGCCTCCAGGAGCTTTTCGGTATAGGGGATATACGCGGTTTTCGAGAAGGAATCATAGCTGATGGTCACCAGCACCGCGGATACGATCAGAATGATCACCGCGATCAGGGTATTCAGCTTCAGGGAAAGGGAAATCTCCCGCTCCCTTCCGGAGCCTCCGGCTTGCTTCTTTTCAGCCTTCCGCATTTTCTTTCCCTCCGCTCAGCCTCGCTCCCATCCGGAAGGCCTCCGCCAAATCCCTGGGGAACTGCTTTTCCCGGGACGCTCTCTTGTGGGCCTCGCTGAAGCTCGCCATGTCGTAGCGGCTGTAATCCGCAACCTGGAGCGTATCGCAGCAGGGCAGGATTTCCACCGAGCCGTTCAGCGCCCGGAAGCTCCCGGCCAGCTCCTCCGCCTTCTTCCGGTAGGCAAGCCGATAGTAGGCCTTCGAGGCGTTCATGGTCAGAATGAGGCCCACGTTGACCCGGCCGGTGAAGTAGTTGGAATAGTCGTCGTAGGACAGGGTGCAGAAGCGCAGCCGCTCCATGAGGCCGTGAACCTGGCTGGTCACGTCCCCCAGATAGATGGGGGAGCCCAGAATCAGAGCGTCGGCGGCAAAGATCCGGTCCAGCAGCGGAGACAGATCGTCCTTCCAGAAGCATTTGCAGCGCGCTCCGCCCTTCCGCTTGCAGGCCATACAGGAGCGGCAGCCGGTGTAGGAGAGATCAAACAGCTCGACGTACTCCGTCTCCGCGCCCGCCGACTCCGCCCCCCTCCGGGCCTCCTGCAGCAGCAGCGCCGTGTTCCAGTTCTTCCTGGGGCTGCCGTTTAGTATGATCGTTTTCATCCTCTTTCCCCTCCAACGCAATTGCGCAATTCCGTCTCTGCGTGATGGTATTATTATACAGGCTCAAGCGGACGATTGCAATACATATCTCCGCGCCCGCCCCGGAAAAGGGCTGCGCCGGCGTCCCGGCGCGCCGCAGCAGACGGGTTTCGAAGGGCGGAGCCGGTCCGCGGTATTCTCCGCGATACTCGGTATCACAAAAAATCGTACTTGCGCAATGGGGAAAACAGTCGTATAATTAAAGCAGTTCAATAAAATGACCGAAAGGAGAACGAACAATGAACAACGCAGCAAAAATCCACGAATTTCTGAACGCGGCACAGACTTTCTTTTTTCTGACCACCGACGGCGATCAGCCCAAGGGCCGTCCCTTCGGCTTCCAGATGCTGGTGGGGGACAGGCTGTATTTCGGATGCGGCACCTTCAAGAACGTGTTCCGCCAGCTGAGCGCCAATCCCAGGGTGGAGGTTCTGGCGCTCAAGGGCGGAGAGTTTCTGCGCTATGACGGAAGGGCGAAGGTCGTAAAGGACGAGGGACTGCTGGCAAAGGTCCGGGAGGCCATGCCGCAGATCATGGCCCTCTATGACAAGAACGGCTGGGAGATGGGGCTGTTCTATCTGGAGGACGGCCACGCCGAGATCCGCGGGATGCTGGATCTGAAAGAGGAGTTCGACGTCTGATGGCGTCGCAGAGCACCCTGGAGGAGCGCTTCGGCAAATGCCCCTACGCCACGGCCCAAAGTCTGATTTCCGGCAAGTGGGCGGTGCTGATCCTGCTCTATTTGGAGGACGGGCCCACCCGTTTCAACGAGCTGCTCCGGAAGATGCCGAAAATGACCCACGCCACCCTGTCCGCGCAGCTCAAGGCCCTGGAGGACTACGGCCTGGTCAGGCGGGTGCAGTACGAGGCGATCCCGCCCCGGGTGGAGTATTCCCTGACCGAGATCGGCAGACAGTTTCATCCGGTCATCGCCGCCATGGAGGCCTGGGGCAAGGCGTATATCGCCCAGATGAAGGAGCCCGGCGGAGCGTGAGCCTGCGCGGCAGGCCCCGCTGTGCGGCGGGGACTCTGCCGCCCCAGGCGGCCCCGGGTCCAGCCGCGGCAAAGCTTCCCTTTGATTCCGCGTTTTACAACAATTATTTTATTTTAGGAGGATTACGCATGGAAACCTTAACCGTTCTGAAAACCCGGCGGAGCTGCCGGGCCTATCTGCCCGAGCACGTGGAGGAGGAAAAGCTGAACGCCATCCTGGAGGCCGGCACCTATGCCGCCACCGGCATGGGCAAGCAGTCCCCCATCATCCTGGTGATCCGGGACCCGGAGATTCGGGCCAGGCTGCGGAAGCTGAACGCCGCCGCCATGGGCATGGACATCGACCCCTTCTACGGCGCCCCGGAGCTGCTGGTGGTGCTGGCCAACAAGGATATCCCGACTTACCTCTGCGACGGCAGCCTGGTGCTGGGCAATCTGATGAACGCCGCGGCGGATCTGGGCGTGGCCAGCTGCTGGATCCACCGGGCCAAGGAGGAGTTTGAGAGCGAGGAAGGAAAGGCTATTCTGAAGCAGCTTGGCATCCAGGGAAATTATGAGGGCATCGGAAATCTGATCCTGGGCTACGCGGCCAAGCCCGCCAACCCGCCCGCTCCCAGAAAAGCGGATTATATTTACAGAGTCTGAGGCGTTCGCCCGCAAAAAAACAGGAAGGCAGTCCAGGTCGGCCCGCACAGGGCCGCTGAACTGCCTTCCTTCTTCCCTTCCCGCAGCCGGGCTTTCCTCCGCCGGCTCCCGCCGCCTCACCCGAGGAGCGCGGCCGGTTCTCTCCGTGAAAGCCGGCTTAGTATATCGGGCCAGCGAGCTGCTGAACGAAAAATCGACACGCCCAAATCTGCGATTTGGACGTGTCGGTGGTGCCGCTAACCGGAGTCGAACCGGTACGGTATCGCTACCGGCGGATTTTAAGTGATAGGGGAAAAGCCGAAGCTGGCGGAACTTAGCGCCCGTTGGAGGTCGTTAGAGAAGATGCTTTCCCCAGGTTTTTCCGGGGAAAATGCCCCTAAAACGGCCAAAAAGCTTTGCTGGGCCTACTGATTCGAGCCCTCTCCCCCCTCGGAACAAAAAATCGGAAATCGGAGGTCGTTCCGAGGTCGCCAAGCAAATCAGCAACCAAAAAAGACTCCCCGGAGGTCGCAAAAACAATCAGCCTTATGTAGCGGCGCACATCGTGCGCCACCGAAAAATCACCACCTTGTCAGATCCTCTGCCGTCGGAAATACATCCGCTTTGTAGCGGCGCACATTGTGCGCCACATGCACAGCCGAAAAAGGAGAACCGATCATGACAAGACAGGATTATGAAAGGCGTTTACGTACCTACCCGGATGTGGTGACCCTCCCGGAATTCTGCGCCATGCTCCGCATTGGCGATAACTACGCCCGGAGGCTCCTGCGCAAAAACCTGGTGGCCCACTTCGTCATCCGCCACACCTACTACATCCCAAAGGAAAACGTCATCGACTTCGTCCTGAGCCCCAACTACCTGACCGTCCTAAACCGCTTCCGCCGTGACAACAAATAGTCCCCGCACCCGCAGACAGCGCAAAACCCGCGCTGCCTGCGGGACTGTGATTATGACATAGGTAGTTTCCATTTTACAGGTTTACTGCAGGAATGGAAACTGCTCTTTTCATTCAAGAACCTACTGCTTCATGACTCCACTAGTCATTCGGGCATGTTAGTTGGCTGCGTCTCACAAATCATCGTTTTTTATGTTTTGGATTCGCTGCGGAATCTCCGTCAGGTGCTGCTGCGGATGACCAGATCCGGAATGACGACCATTTCGGCAATCTCTTTTTTCCCGTTCAGAATGTTGATCAGCAGTTGGACGGTCAGCTCGCTGAGGACCTCGGCTTTATTGTTGACCGTGGTGAGGCCGGGGCTGCAGATGTAGGCATACTCGGAATTATTACAGCCGGTAATCGCCATCTGCTCCGGCACTGCAATTCCGTCTGCGCGCAGGGCATTCATTGCGCCGACCGCGGTCAGGTCCTCACCGAACACGATGCCGTTATACCCTTTTTCATAGAGCATCCGTCCGATTTGTGCGCCGCCCTCCATTCCGTAGGGGGCGGTGTAAACATGGCGCACTGCGTCAAGGGTCCCCAGCATGGCCAGCTGCCGGATAAAGCCGTTTTTCTTGCGCTCGGCAGATTCGGTGTCCTTGTCCACCACATAGGCCAACTTTGTATGGCCACGGGAGAACAGGTGCTCCGTGGCCAACTCAATGCCATGGCCCTCATCCACAAAAACGGATTTGACATTAGGCCGCTTCATGCGCCCGTTGGCCATGACGATGGGAATCTCCGAAAAGCTGTCCAGTATCTCATCCCGCTCCAACCGGTTATAGATCGAGCCGGTCAAAATAATACCGTCGATGTTCCGTTCCCGCATGATACTCAGATACCGGCGCCAGTCAGCAATGTCCTCGCCGGTGTTGCAGATGATGACAAGATAGCCCAGATCCGTCAGAAGCCGCTCCATCGTAAAGGAGGTTGTGGCATAGTGGGGCACTCGGACATCCACAGCAAAGATCGCAATGGTCTTTGAGTTACCGCTGGCCAGGCCCCTGGCAATGGCGCTGGGCTGATACTCCGCCTTTGCCATTACGGCTTCAATCTTTGCGCGGGTTTTTTCGCTGACGTATCCCTTGTTATTGATCACCCTGGAAACCGTTGCGATGGAGACGCCTGCTTCTTTTGCAATGTCGTAGATATTCATAATCCCACCTGCCTGTCAATTCGTTCCGTAAGCGCTTTCATGCCTGCATTATAAACGATTTCCTTCAAAAAAGCAAGAGGAATCCCGGGGCTGTTTGCCCCGGGATTTGCCTCAGCATAGTCTTGCCTGCCGAACAATCTCCACTGACTGTCTGCACAATGCCGTAATCTCTTCCCAGCGGTTTCCATCAATCAACTCCTGTGCGACCATATACGAGCCACCGCAGGCAAGGATTACAGGGCAGGCAAGATAGGTCCCGAGATTGGAAAGATGGATTCCTCCGGTAGGCATGATTCGGAACATGGGAAACGGAGCAGCCAGAGCTTTGATTTTTTCCAGGCCCCCGCTCTGCTCAGCAGGAAAGAATTTCAGCACGGTTAAGCCGAATTTCAGCGCCTGGTGGTACTCGCTGGCGGTGGTGCAACCGGGGAATATCGGTATTCCCTTCTCCTGGGCATAGGCAACCAGCTCAGGATCAAAGCCCGGCGAAACAAGGAAGTCACCGCCGGAGTCGATCACCCGGTCGATCTGGGACAAGCTGGTGACTGTTCCGGCACCGACGGCCATTTCCGGGCAGGACTGCTTCATCAGGCGGATCGCGGTATCAGCGTCTGGCGCCCGGAAGGTGATCTCCGCCACGGGAATCCCTCCTGCGCAGAGTGCTTTTCCCAGCGCGGCGGCATCCCGCTCCGGATGGTTCAGTTTGACCACGGGCACCAAGCCGATGCCTGCAATGAATTCTGTCAGATGCTCCATCATTTCACCAATGTGCGCCGGTGGCTGTTTCGTTGGCAGTGTTGTCACGGCGGCTCAGGAGCAGGCACAGGGCGTCCAGCGTTATGTGCAGACACTGGTCAAACAGAGAGCTGAGCAGTTGAATGGAGCTGCGCTGGTTGCCTGCGTCGCCCTTAACGGTGCCGGGGATAACCAGCACGCAGTCTGCCTCCAGGGCCAAGGGAGAGTCCGGCTTGGATGTCACCGCCACCAGCTCCGCGCCGGCAGCCTTGGCCTTCTTTGCGTCATTGACCACGTTGGCGCTCTTGCCGGAGCCGGAAACTGCGATAAACAGGTCACCCTCCCGCAGCGCTGGGGTGATGGTTTCACCGACAAAGAAGACCGTGTAGCCCAGGTGCATCAGCCGCATGGCAAAGCCCTTTGCGGAAAAACCGGAACGGCCTTCACCGTCCACAAACACCCGACGACTTTTCTTCATCCGATCCATTACAGCCTCCAGCTGCGTTTCCTCCACCGCGTTCAAAACGGTTTCAATCTCAGCAAGAATGTCCTTTAATACGCTCATCATGATGATCCTCTCCTTAGGTTGTTTTGTGGCAAGCTCGGAAAAAAGCCTCCGCTGCCTGTGAGATTTCGGTTGCCTTGGTGATGGCGGAGCCAACGATTACGGTATCAACGCCGCATAGCTTGAGCTCCGGGAGCACATCCAGCTTCACGCCGCCTGCAACCGCGATCCGGCGCAGCTTTCCGTCCGTTGCTTCGGCGGCGTGGATGATCTGTGTGCTGCGGCTTACCAGCGCTCGAAGACCTGCGCCCTGCTGGTCAAAGGAGAGGTGAACGCCGAAGATGGCATTTGGCCAGTTCATGGCAACCCGATAAACTGCCTCCTCCGGCAACTCCATCAGGTCGATGAACCAGTCCTTTCCAAAGGCTTCAGCTACCTCGGCGCAGGCGCGGATCGTAGCATCGGTGGAAAAGCCCATGACCGTTGCAACGTCTGCTCCAGCTTCGTAAGCCTTCTGAAATTCATAAGCTCCTTCATCGCAGGTTTTGATGTCCGCCAGAATCGTCATGTTCGGAAAACTCCGCCGCATGGCGCCGACACTGGCTGCAATTCCGTACTCCTTGATCAGGGAGGTCCCGACTTCCACAAGGTCAGTATGGCCGCAAAGGCCCTGGCCAAGCTCCAGCATCTGCTCCAGACTGACCCGGTCAATCGCTGTCTGTAGTTTCATGGCAATCCTCCTCAGCCCATAAAGGCCTTTAGCTCTTCCCGGGTGGGGAGGCCTTCGTTGTCGCTGCGGACCGACACTTGGATCGCGCCGATGGCGTTCCCGCGGCGGACTGTCTCCTCAAGAGACAGCTGCTCCAGGATGGCGCTCAGGATGCCCACGGCAAAGCCGTCGCCAGCGCCAACGGTGTCCACAACCTTGGGAACACGGAAGCCAGGATAGTGCTTTTCTCCCTGGGAGCTGCTGACGTAGGCACCGCGGGAGCCGTCCTTTACGATCACAGTATCCGCGCCGATGCTGCGGTAAAAGCGGGCTATGGTTTCGGGATCGTCGCTGCCCATCAAAACCTTTCCTTCCCCGGTTCCCGGCAGCACGATATCCGCCTTGGAGGCCAAATCGTTGACGGTGCGGATCATGGCTTCCTCACTCTCCCAAAGGGAGGGACGGAGGTTTGGATCAAAGCTGATCAGCAGCCCGTGGGCTCTGGCTGTCTCAATCAGATGATAGGTGGCGTCCCGGCAGTTCTGTGAAAGAGCGGGGGGAATCCCAGTGACATGCAGGATTTTTGCGCCGGTGAAATCCAGTGCATCCACATCTGCTTCGGTCATATGGGAAGCCGCACTGTTTTTTCTGAAATAGACAACCTCGGGATCTCCCTCGATGACACGGTTTTTCAGCTGAAAGCCGGTCCAGTGCAGGGGGTCATAGGTGATCTGGGCTTCGATTCCCTCGCTTTTGAGCTTTTTTTCAATGTATCTGCCAAAGGGATCGTCCCCCAGCTTTGTGCAGTAGGCCGCGCTGTGGCCCAACCGGGTTAGACCAATGGCCACATTGATCTCCGCTCCTGCCAAAAAACGGCTGAATTCTTCCACGTCCTCCAGCGGCGCCTGGTTCTTTGCGACGAACATGACCATGGGTTCGCCGAACAGCATTACTTCTGCCATGTGTTGACTCCTTTCTGCGGTTCCGGTACGCGTACTTTGACAACAATTTTCTTGACCAGCCGCGGCGTGCCTGCCATACACCGCGGCATATGTCCGTCATCTGGTGATACGGCGGCAAAGCGTCCTTCTGACAGAAGAATTTTGCCCCAGGCGGCAGGCTGCCGGAAAAAGGCAAGGTCCGTTTCCGGGTCGTAATCTGTGTCGGGCTCCAATGCGTCCTTTGGAAGAAAGCCCATGTACTCCTCGCCCTGGGCCATATATTGAATGTCAAAATAGCGCCTGTGGGCTTCAAAGCGGCACTCGTCCGCCGGCTTGGTTTCGTAGATCTGCACCTGTGCATAGACATCTCTGCCGTCGATCTCGATCTCACAGGGCTCCTGGTATTGGCTGAAATCCGTCTGCTTCAAAAAAGCGTAGGCCTTTTGGAAGCGTTCGGTCAGATATTCATATTGTTCGGCAAGGCCGATGGTTGTTGTCAGCATGGTTCTTCTCCTGTTTCTTGTGTCAGCGGAAGCCCTGCTGCTGCCATGATCTCTTCATAGAGCGCGCAGGCTGCATCCGCATGGTAGGAATACATCAACAGTACGTCCAACGCATAGGGAGAAAAGGAGAGACGGCAGAGTGCTTTGGCAAAGGCCATAGCGGCAATCTCACTCAGCACCAGGATTCTCGATTTATTGGAAAACGGTTTGCGCCAGAGCTCGACCTTTTCGGTTTGCGTGTAGATTCGATCCTTCTGCGCAAATTCCACCGCATGGAAGAGTTCATGCGCCAGCAGTACGCTCCGGAAGTCTACTCCTTCAAACAGGTCCTCCAACCCTTCGTCCCGGATCAGAAGATCCAGGCGTTCCAGGCAGTCTCGGAAAATGGTGATCCGATTTGGCTCCACAAACTGGGCAAACAAAACGTGTCCACCGCCGATTGGAACGGTCTCATCCTGCACCGTGACGCCAAGTTGGCCTGCCAGCTTCGTCAGCAGGCGGCTCGGCTGCGACTCGGAACAATCTGCCCCACCCGAGAGCCGTGCCTCCCAACTCGCCGCAGTTTCTTGGCCGCAGCGGTTGGCAGCTTGAATGTACTGCTCTTTTTGCGCTGCGCTGAATTTTCCCTCCAGAGGCTCATGTAAAAAGGCGTATTGTCCAAATTGGGCGTCGCTCAGCGCAGTGAGCTGCTCCACCATCTCCCGAACCGGCCAAGACTTGTGCCGAACCTCCTGCGTTCGGTTTAACCGCCTGGCGAGGGTTTCTCTGAGCTTGATCATGCTGCCGCCTCCTGTTCCGTTTCCTTTGCGTTAAAGCTGGGCCTTTGCAGCCACAACGATGACCTCATCGTTGGGATCAAGGATCTGCATTTCGATCTCCATCAGCATCAGAACCTGATCCAGCTCTCCGGTGCCGCTGAAGTCCATGACCCTGGCGCCGGCGCAGATGTAATAGTCCGGACGCAGAATCGCGTCTGCAGTATAAACTGCCATTTCCTCCCACAGAGTGGAAACTGCATTCCGGTAAGAGGCGACCTTAGCAGTTTTGGCCTTGGCGTCGGTGCGCTGCACCTTGATAAATCCCTTCTTATCCAGGATGCGGACCGGCCGCTTCTCCTTGACGTCCGTCTGGTAGACAAAGAAGTTTCCTGTCTGAGCGACCAGCTCAACATTGGCAGCAGTGCTGCGCATATCCTTTGCAGCCAGTTCTCTGGCCTCCGGCTCCGTGCAGGCAGCCATCAGATCCTGGGTCTTCACCTCCGTTGAGCCAAGGGCAATGGCGGTAAGCTTGGAAGTCTGCGGGTCAATTTCAATGTGGACCTCTACGGTGTCGGGGGCAGCTCCGCTCTCGACTGCCTTGTTGACAGCCTCAGCCTTGATGCTGCGGATGTCCTCCGCGGTGGGGTTGGGGACAACGCGCTCCACCACGTCCCGTACCATTGCCAGTGCGACGCCGATGGAGGAAATGACCTCCGCATTCTCCGGCACGCTGTACTGCACGCCCATCTTGTTGGAACAGAAGCCGATCAGCGAGGTCGCGCCGCCGCCGACGCCCACCAAAGATATCTGATCATGCTCCAGCTTGTATTTCTCCGCCAGCTCCAGGATCACAGGGGAGATCTTTTCGTAGGCCCGGGTCAGAATCTGCTCCGCCACCTGTTCTACGGTGATACCCAAGTAATCCGCCACCGGCTGCATGGCGCGTCGACAGGACTCCACGTTGCCATGGGAGTAGTCCGCCTCTGTCACCAGACCCAGAACGTTGGCTGCACAGGTGTTGGTGATGGTGATTCGCTTGCCGTTCCTGAGCTTGATGGCCACATAATCCGCCGGATCGCCGGGCTTCGGGGAGAACAGCTCCAGCTGCGGGTCCACGATCTCCTCCGTCGGGGTAAATGCCGCGTAATCCAGGCCGGCGATGTGGGCGGAACGGGGACCAACGTCCTCCACCTTGCTCTTGCTGACGCGGATCATAGAGCCTCCTGCCACGCCAAGGACGCGGACGTCAAGGGAGGTGATATAGGTGCGGTGCCCGCCGACAATGGAATAGTCGATCGCAGGCCGGCCGTTTTTGATGACGCCGATGTTGGTGGTGGTGCCGCCCACTTCAAAGTACACACCGTTGGATGCCCGAAGATACATGAGCGAGCCCATCACCGAGGCTGCGGGACCCGACAGCATTGTCAGAACCGGGCGCTTTTTCATCTCGTTGATTTCCATGACGCCGCCGTCTCCCCGCATGATCATCAGAGGAACCTTCACACCGGCCTCGCGGACCGAGCGCTCGGTCTGATTGGCTGTGTTCAGCATTTTCGGCAAAATGGAGGCGTTAATCGCTGCGGTTCTGGTTCTTCTGGTCAGACCGTAGAGCTTGGTAATCTCAGAGGCAACCGTAGTCTCCATGCCCATCTGACCCTTGGTGATCTCCGCGATATTCTGCTCGCAGGTAACGTCGTCCACACCGAAGGCGCTGGTGGCAACAAAGACCTGCGCCCCGTCGGCAGCCAGCTTTTTCGCGGCGTCCTGCACCGTTTCGGGGGCAAAGGACTTGTTCGGGATAAACGCGTTAGTGATTTCGATCTTTTTATTTTGATCCAGATGGATATTCTTCAAGTGCATCTGCGCTTTTGCCAGCAATCCCTCAAGCCCGCCCAGGGCGGTCCCGATCACGCCGACCTTGGCGACATCGCCTTCGATGAGCGCGTTGGTAGCCTGGGTCGTACTGTGGGCAACAAAGATGACGTCCTCCGGGTTGATGCTGTTTTCCTTCAGGCAATTCTGGAAGGCCTGGACGACGCCGGCTGCAACACCGGAAACGTCGTCGTGCGTCGTCTTTACGGTAGACTTTCCGATAATCTGCTGCGTATCGTTGTCCACCGCAACGGCTTTGGTATGTGTGCCGCCGACGTCAATTCCCATTCTGACTTTTCTGCTCATAATGAAATCTCCTTTTTCTGTCCATGATCTTCAGTCGCTGTTTGCTTTTCCGAGTCTGCCGTCTCATGCCCGACCGAACATGAACCAGCACATGAGCTGCACGATGATACATACGATCCAGCCGGCAACCAGACTCACCTTCAGGAATTCCTTCGTTGTGGTCTTGGTATAATTGACGCCCCAGACGATCCAGGACTGCGTCACACAGCAGGAAACGTTCATTACTGTACTGGGAATGATGATGAGCGGTGCCAGGAAGGCCGGCGCAAAACCGAAGCCCTTCAAGATGCCAAGCGTTGCAGCCCCGCAGCCGAACAGCGTCAGCGGACCGCGGAACATACCCAGCGGCGCAAGCACTGCGAATACGATGCTGAGAATCAGTGTGTTGTTGGGAATCACGCCGCCGAGAAGGGCGTTGAAGTAGGGAACACAGAGCTCCGAGGATTTGTTGAACATGGGAAGGATCAGCAGGAAGCCGACCAGCGGAGCGGTATCCACCACACCGTCGAAGAAATCTTTGTTGATCATACGGCACATCTGAGCCCAGCCTTTGATCTGCCGGCAGGTGATATAGGCGTAGAATGAGCCGATGGTGAAGCCCAGGATGATGGGAACCTTGAAGAGAATCAGCAGGATCACCGGAAGAACCGGCGTGATCAGAGCGATCCCGGGAGCGCTCTCCCCTCTGCGGGCGCGAATGTCTGCAGGGGTCACCGCACCCCAGGCGTGGATTTTCTTTTTCCGGCTCAGAAGAAGCACCATGACGATGACCACCGCGACCTGGACCAGAAGCGCGTAAATCCCCCAGGAGGTGTGCATTTCATAGGTGTACAGTCGCTCACCGCCCTCGCCCAGGAAAAAGGCGGAGAACTGCTGATACAGAACAGGGTTCACGAACATGCCGGCGCCGACGCTCATCATGAACGCGCAGGTAGCAAGGGTTTTGGGAATGCCCAAGGACAGAAAGATCGGCAGGATGATGACGCCGATGGCGACCACCGCACCGGCACCGAACACAGAGGAGAAGCAGGCGGTGGTGACGATGCAAAGCAGGATGCAGGTGATCTGCGGTTTGTCGCCGCCCAGCTCGGTGACCTTCCGGATCAGGGTGGAAGCGATACCGGTTTTCATCAGCACGCGGCCGAACCAGGCGCCGAAAATCACGTTGACCAAGGTGGAGCCCCAGCCCTCCGGACCACTCTGGAAGACCTTGGTCAAGGCATCCTTCCAGCTGATCCCGATGGTATCCGCGTTTGCGGCGATAAATTCAGGATTCTTGACGAGCATATTGCCGAGCATCGGCAGGACAGTCCAGATGATAGCCATGACAAAAATGCCCATCATCAGGTTTCCTCCCCGGACCGCATAATAAACCAGGCCGAAGAAGGAAAGCAGCAGAAGAATTCCAATTACGTATTCCATGACGTTCTCCTTTTCATTTCTTTGTGACTGCAGGCGCGTGCTTTACCGAACACGCACAGTAGGTTTGACGGGATGTTGAGTTCAGAAACGCTGCGCAAAAGGTGGCCACCAATTTGCTAAAATATGTAAGCGCTTTCATATCTTGATTATATACTTAAGATCTTGAAATGTCAATATTTACGAGAAAATCTTTCGTCATTTCTCTGAGTTGCACAAAAAAGCAGAGGAAAAATTGTGTAAAACATGTAAGCGCTTACATGTTTTACACAGAAACACCATATGTTGGTCGGTTTCTCCGCCGAATGAAATCCCTCCCGTCAGAGGACACACAAGGTCAATCACGCCTCTCTTGTTGCAGTAGCGGTCAATTAAGTCAAATAAAAACCTGATAGTTTTTTCAGAGTTACATCCGAAAGCGCACGTAACATCGGTCGACTATTCCGAGCTGCCTGTGGAGAAGGCGAAGGAATACCGTAATCTGCTTCGTGCTGACCCTGATCACAGGCTATCAGAAGAAGTAAGAACGGGAAAGACAAATCAAATCTATCAATTCGCAATAGAAACGCCGTCAAGCAGGAGATGATTCTGCTTGGCGGCATTGCTATGATTCTGCTGCTATTTCCTCTTTGACACAGCGAGAAAGAGGCACGATAGTTCTGGACTTTCGTCGGGAGTTGTGATATTGTTTTGTGTTGCAAGGAGGGAGCGCATATGCAGCATAAGATGCAACACAAACATAATAACAGAAGAAACAACCAGGCGCGGCTTTGGTTCGGGTGTTCGGACCGGGGCCGCGCTTTGGGTTATGAGGGAGTGTGCGCATGGATCTGATTGACGCGCTGTGGTATGGGGCGGTGACGCCTGGGGAGGTACTGGAGAAGCAGGATGAGAAGCAGATGGCCCTGGCGCGGCTGATGGAGCGGAACCGGGCGGAGCTGGCGGCGCTGCACCCGGAGGCCGGGGCCATTCTGGAAAAGCTGGAGGGCAACCAGGCGGAGCTTCGGGACTACGAGGCCCGGCTGGCCTTCCGCAGCGGCTTCCGCTTGGGTATGCAGCTGGCCGCCGAAGCTCTGACTAACCAGCCAGAGCTATATGAGGAATAGCTGCCTCCGAATTGGGCAAAGCGGCGTTGGTTCCTAAAAAACCGAACCAACGCCGCTTTGTCACCACGAAACCGGGCACTGTCTTCTCACGGACCAATCAGCGCCTGCATATCGCAGCGCAGCGCGTCTGCCAGGGCGGCAATCGTCCCGGCCTCTGCTTTCCGGATGTCTCGTTGGCCTTGTTCATAAAGCTGGATCATCCGCAGGGAGACACCGGAGGCCTTCGCAAGCTGCGCCTGGGAGAGCCCGCACTGCTTGCGGATTGTCTGAAGCGCGGTTTTTCCCGTGTCATCCCTCATGCGTTCCGCAGCCAGGGCTTCCAGCTTGCTCAGGTCGGCTTCGTGCATGATGGGATAGAGCCGCAGCAGTTCCGTCGGCCCCAGCTTTCGGCTGCGAAGCTGAGAAAAGCTGTTTCCGGTGCGCCATTGCAGGTAGGAAAGCGCCCAGCCCATCCAGTACTCCGGCATCCGCTGCTCGCGAAACCGCTGCCGGAAGGGCTTGTGCGCCGGTTCGGTTCGGCGCAGCACCTCCTGCGCCATTTCCACGCCGGACATGCCCGCCAGAAACTTTGGATTGCCCAGCTCGATATTTCTTGCGACGCCGGAGGCGACGAAACGGTCAAAAAAGTCGTCTGCTTTGTAGTCGCCGTCGTTGACGGCATAATCAAACATGGCGCCGAGGCTGTCCATGGCGTCATTCAGATAGGCTTTGCTGTAGGACGGTGAAAATGTCTTCATTTTTCATCCTCCTTCTCATAATGTCAAGTACGGTAAGCTCCTCCAGCCCAATCTCCTTTGCGCTCTCCTCCGCATAGGCGTTTCGCGCCGCGGTATCTCTGGCTGTGTACTTGGGATACCAGGCAGCGCCGTCCACATATTCGTGGCCGAGATAGCGCAGCGCAGAGAAAGCTTTTCTGCTGATAGGGACCACCTGCTCCCCGAGAGAGCCGAGATACATGGCCTTCCCCAACTGCTGCAGGGATATGGCGTTGTTGATGAAGTCTCTGGCAAAGGAGAAATAGGAGTCGTCTGCCCGGTAGCCGATGATCACGTCGTAGCTGCGGTATTCCGGCAGGAATTCCCGAAGCACATACTCCTTGGCGCTGACGGCAATTCGGCCTTTGAGCTCAAAGGTACGGTTTTCCAGGAGGATCGCCAGCCAGTTCAGAATATGGTAGTCCGGCTGTGTCAGCCGCAGGATGCGCAGGTCTTCCGTCGCCAATTCATACTGATTCACGAACCCGTCCCGCGGCTCCTGGCAGGCCCATTCCCTGGCCAGCTCAATATGCTCCGTGCAGTAAAAGCCTTTCCCATAATCGTTATGTGCATTCCCGTGGTTGTACTTGGGCTTTGTGATGATTTCTTTTGAACCGTGGTATAGAAGCATGCGACCAACTCCTTTCGCTCTTATTATATCGCTGTAGCGATATAATGTCAACGGTCAATTCGCATGGATAATACCGCAGCAGTACATTTTTCCGACGATTGGCCGATTATTATTCCGACGATCGGCCGTTTATTTTTCCGACGATTGGCCGATTATTTTTCCGACGATTGGCGATAGATTTGCTAATAATGGCATTTTACTTGACATACGTCAGGTAAATTGTACCTCTACACCCATGTTTGTGAAAGGTGAATTGGAGAAACACCTTTGGCAGGAATAAGCGCCAGGCAGCATTATAACGCAGAACCACACAGCTTCAGGCCGGATTTCCCGGTCTGGGGCTGGTGATTTGTTCCGTGTTATCGCACAAAGGGTGCGTTGTATTCCGCATTGATCTCCCGCAGCTCCTTTAGACCGTCGATATAGGGCTGGTAGATGCTCTCAATCCGCCCGCCGCCCCGGTTGTCGCAGCCGGAGCAGAATTCGCAGTCCACCCCACAGCTCCCCCACAGGGCCTGGTGCACAATCCGCTCCCGCTCCTCCCGGGTGGTGTCCTTGATCAAAAGGGATCTCCGTTGTTCCATAGCGCCGCTCCTTTCCTGTGGATACATGTAGTATAACACAAATCCAGAGAAAAATATATGATGTGTTGAGACGGGTGGAATTCTTCAGTCCATCATTGATTGCAATCAAAGTGTTCCACAACATCTTCCTCCGGGATCAGTTCCCCGGATTCCTGCCCTTTCTTTAGTGCCCGCAGCAGCTCTGCGGTGCCTTCCTGCCACCAGGCGGTTTTGTCGGAGACCGGATTTTCCCGGGGCTGATCCAATTCTCCAATATCGTACTCCACTGGAGTCGGACGTTTTGTTTCGTCCGGCTCCAGTTTTTTGATGGCCTCTTCTGCGGAAATCTCTCTATCAAGGTACTGCTGCCGGACTGCGGTGGCAGCTTCCAGCCAGGCGGAATACTCCCGAATGCTCATTGGGAAGGCGCTGACACCGTAGCCCTCGCTTGTTCGCTCCGTCCGCTTATACATTCTCCGCTTGACCCGGTCATAGGTCTCCAAAACCGGGTCCTTCGCCACCGCCTTGCGGTGCCGGTTCGCCGGGCCCAGCTCCATGCAGGTCTTTCCGTTCTTCTGGATCCGCTCACAGTATTTGGTATGTTTCTTGGACAGGGGCACGAACAGCTTCCCGCAGTAGGCGCACTTCCGCAAGGGCATTCCGCTCTGAGCAAACCGAAGGAGCAGATAGGAAAAATAGTCTCTCGACCGCTGGAATTCATACCGTTCCGTCACAACCCCCTTGTCGAAGAACAACGTGATCTGTGCCTCGCAGACGGCATGGGCGGGGAGCAGTGTCCCCTTTTCTATATATTCCTCCAGCCCCTCACAGATCCAGGCGTTGACGTAGATGAAAAAGTATACCAGCAAGCATCCGATGCTGAACATGTTTTGAATAGCAGCACAAGTTCCGAAGAAATCTAACCGCTGCTCCAGCAGCAGCTGGTCGAGGCTCCAGTAATACGGTCCGCATTCGCAAAACTCCGCCTCTGCCAGGTTCCCGTACAGCTCCCCCAGCTCATAGATCGCCGCCACAGCCTCATGGAGTTGGGCCTGGAATTCCAAAAACTGCTCGGCGGTGAACTTACGCTTGTCTTTCAGAGAAAAATACTCGTCGGCTTTTTGATACAGCCCTTCCGCAATGGGATGCAGCCGGGAGACGTCCAACTCTGAAAACGAAATCAGGGTTTCCGATACGGAAAAATCCTTTGCCCTGGCTCCGAACACATCAAAGGCTTGTTTTAAAGTATCGCCTTCTTGCTGCCATACCAGCATCCGCGGCATATCCAATCCCCCCTCTGTCTCAAATCGAAACCAGCCGAAAATGACTATTTCGATGTGACATTTAAAAAAATATTTCTGATTCGTATAATGGTCTTATCAACATTATAACCCAGGACCGGGAAGGAGGCAAGGCTAATTGTGTCACAAAATGTTGAATCAAATAAACCTCAGAAAGGAGGATTGAAAAAAGGCGTGTTTTCCCGTCTTGACCCGGGGAAAACGGAAATCAGCCGACAGCGCAGACCGGGAAGGTACAACGGGTCGCCAGAGTAAGTTTTATCGGAAAAAAGGCTCTCTTTTCCGGGTCTTGACCCGGAGCGGAACAGCCAAAAAGCAACAAGTTTTCGGAGGAAAAGCATTTGAACAAGCAACAGAAATTCACTCAGATTTACTTCAACGAGGCCGATCCCACAATGGAGATCACCACCCATAACACGGATTTGAAAAAGCGGCTGAGGCGATTTGCGGAGGAGTTCCCGGAGCTCTGCCGGATCACGGAAATCGACGGCGGCAAAATGAGCTTCGAGATCGACAAGCACCGCTGCAGCCTGCGGCTGACGAAGCCCTACTCCCAGGATCGGCTGAATGCCCTCAAATCCGCAGGGCAGAAAACCGGAATCCACAGCCGCTGACGCGTCGTCGGCAACTTGTATCTTGACAACTGAATCACCTGCCGGGAGGAATATGACGATCCGGATTATCAGCAAAAAGCCCGCCTCTGGTGGGGAGGGGGAAACCCTACGCTGCTGTGAGTTTGGACCGTCGAAAACGTGGTCGAAGCAGAGCACAGGAAGCGGCCCGGAGAGACAGGGAAAAACACTCGAAAATTGTAATATAGATACTGCTCCCGAATTTTTACGAGGAGCAGAGAAGGAGGATAACATATGTCAAATAACCAAACGCAAAGCCCTACGCAAAAGCCCTATAAGTTTTCGTTCCCCGACCCGTGGGAGGACAGCGTACCCAGCGAGCCCACTGTGGTCTATGAGCCCGAGCCCCCTTGGGAACTGCCGCCCGGTCCCGTCACAGAAGAGCCGTCCTGCCGAGAGATTCAGCCTCTCAACGTGGTAAGCGGTGAGGAGTTGGCGGATATGCGGCTGGAGCCGATTCGCTTCTGCGTGGAGGGCCTGCTTCCCGAGGGCTTGTCAATCCTGGGCGGCGCGCCGAAGGCAGGTAAGTCCTGGCTGGTACTGGACCTCGGCATTCGAATCGCAAGGGGTGACCCTCTGTGGGAGCTCCCCACGAAAAAGGGCGACGTGCTGTATCTCTGCCTCGAGGACAGCCTCAACCGCGTCCAGGAGCGACTGAACCGG
>JAFXYD010000057.1 GCA_017541995.1 Oscillospiraceae bacterium | reverse complement strand
TGCGTAAGATATTCACACACCGTCCGTTTTGCGGTCACCGCAGTACTTTTCGGAGCCGAGTATGGAAAAAGAGAACAAGATCTCGCCGCTCTGACGAGACCTTGTTCTTTTTCATGGCTGTTTATTTACAGCCCCTTTTTATCCGCTTTTATCTGCGCAGATAATCCGAGGACACCGGGAACTCAAAGTAGGTGTCCGGGTAGGGCTCGTTGGCCAGGGTGAAGTGCCACCACTCGCAGTCCAGGGGGACGAAGCCGCCCCGGACCATGGCCTGCTGCAGCAGCATCCGGTTGTCGTACTGCTCCTGGGTGACGCCCCGGTAGTCCGGGTGGGAGACCTGGCTGAAGAGGTCGAAGGGGCTGCCCATGTCCAGCTCCCGGCCGGTCTTCATGTCCAGCAGGGTCAGATCCACGGTGCTGCCCCGGCTGTGGCTGGAGCGCTTGGCGATGTAGCCCTCGGCAAAGAGGGCGTTCTTGTCCAGCTCCGGGTAGAACCAGGGCTTCATGCGCAGGTCCTGGTCCTCGATGCCCCAGAGGACGAAGTGCTTCACCGCGCAGGCGGGGCGGTAGGCGTCGAAGATCTTCAGCCGGTAGCCCTGGACCAGCAGCTCCCCGCTGACGCCCTTCAGCGCCCGGGCGGCCTCCTTGGTCAGCAGGGCGCAGGGCTCCTCATAGCCGTCGATGCGGTCTCCGATGAAGTTGAAGGTGGAGTAGTAGCGAATTTCCTGTAAGATCGAGGGCAGGTAGTCCCCCAGCAGCACAAAGCCGGAGGGATCCATGGGGTCCTTTTGATAGACAAAGCTCATAGGGCGCATCCTTTCCTGGTTCGGCTTCCGTCCCGGCGGGGACGCCGGGCTCTGTTTCCCCTCCGATTATAGCACGCTTCTCCGGCAAAATCATCTGTTTTTTGCCCCTTTCCGAAATTTTGTGTTTCCGGGCGTTTTTTTCGTGCAATTTCCGGGGGATTGTAGTATAATAGAAAGAAAAACCGGGGGGTATCCGAACATGGGCGTAATCCGGGAAAACGCGCTGACGGCGGCCTTTGACGAGCGCCTGATGCTGAACGCCGCGGTGAGCGTGGCGGAGATGATGCTGTGCGGCATGACCATCTTTCTGCTGGCGGCCTTCCGCCGGGTGGACCGCAAGACCCGCCGCTACTATCTGGCCTTTCTGATCGTTCTGCTGGCCTATCTGAGCGCCAACCTGGTGGGCCTGCTGCTGGGCCGGAATCCCGGCCCGGAGGACCGACTGCTGCTGGAGCTGGCCAACTACGGCGAGTTTATCTTTGCCGGGGTCCTGGCCTTCATCGGTGCCCGGTATATGCTCTACCGGGTGGACCCGGAGGGCCGGATGATCTGGACCCGCTGGGGCTTCGTGCTGCTGCTGATTCTGCATCTGCTGCTGGTGAACGCGTCGCTGTTCACCCACTGGCTCTACGGCTACGACGCCGCCGGGCGCTATCAGCGGGGGGCGCTGTATTTCCTGTCGCTGATCTGCCCGGGGCTCACGCTGCTGGGCAGTGTCGCCCTGCTCTTTACCCATTGGGACAGCTTCATCAAGCGCGAGCGCATCGCCTACAGCATCTATCTGCTGGTCCCCCTGGCCGCCGTGGCGGCCCAGAGCTTCATCTACGGGATCTATCTGGTGGTCCACGCCACCACCGTGGCCACCCTGGCCATGTGCGTCTTTGTGCTGGCGGATCAGACCGAGCAGTATTACAGCAAGGAGCGGGAGGCGGAGCGGCTGAAGGTCAGCATTATGCTGAGCCAGATCCAGCCCCACTTCCTCTATAACTCCCTGGGCACCATCCAGGCCCTCTGCCGCAGCGACCCCAAAACCGCCGAGAAGGCGGTGGGGGAGTTCGCCCAGTTTCTGCGGCACAATATGAAATCCATAGAGACGGATCAGCCCATTCTCTTCCCCCAGGAGCTGAACCACGCCAAGAACTATCTGGCCCTGCAAAAGCTCCGCTTCGGGGACGATCTGAACATCGTCTACGACCTGGAGTGCGAGACCTTCTCCCTGCCCACCCTGACCCTCCAGCCCCTGGTGGAGAACGCCGTGAGCCACGGCATCCGCCAGACGGAGTCCGGCCGGGGCACCGTCACCATCCGCAGCCGGGAGATGGAGGACCACTACGAGCTCAGCGTGGTGGACGACGGCGTGGGCTTCGACCCCGAGGCCCCGGTGGCCACGGGGAAGGGCTCCCACATCGCCCTGCCCAACATCCGAAACCGTCTGGCCCGGGTCTGCGGCGGCAGCCTGCGCATCGTCTCCGCCCCGGGCATGGGCTGCACGGCCACGATTCTGATCCCCAAGGCGGCCCCGGCGGTCCGGGAAGCCCGGGATTCCGCCCCGCGGCAGACAAAAAATTTTTAAAAATGAAAAAGCGCTCTGTTTTTGTAATGTTTTTGTATGCTTTCTCTGGTATACTGAACCCGGAAAACAAAAAATGCGCGTACCGCTCAGCGGGGCGGGAGGATCAATCCCGGCGCCGCGGAAAGGAATAACAATATGGCTGTCGAATTCAAGTTCAATGAAGAGAGTATGCTCAAGAGCATCGAGTCCATGCAGAAGGGTCTGAAGGACAAGGGCTATGACTCCACCAGCGAGGAGGGCAAGCGCAGCGCCTATGCCTCGCTCCTCGCGGCCCGGGCCATTGCCAAGGCGGAGCGGGGCAAAAAGAAGAGCCTGAAGGTTCCGGGCAAAACGGCGGACTGGCAGACGCTCCGGGATACCCTGGCAAACAGCGCCTGCTTCCAGGCCTTCGTCCAGAAGCAGGGCCATGAGACCATGAAGAAGGAGCTCACCACCGGCCACGGCGGTCTGTGCGAGGAGAACTTCCAGAAATTCGTTCTCGAGCAGAGCGTCCTGCCCACCGACCTGCCCAAGCGCTGGATGCCCAAGGCCAAGGACCGCATCGAGGAGGAGCAGAAGCGGCTTCAGAATCTGGAGCCCGGCTCCAAGGAGGCCGTGACGGCCTACGCCGAGATCTTCCGGGCCCGCCGGAGCGTCAAGGCCCAGCGGAACCAGCTCTCCATTCTGGAGGAAACCACAATCGACGGCACGGAGCTGGCGAAGCAGACGGATCTTGCCAACAACGAGCTCTTCCAGAGCTTTGTGCAGCAGAACCCCTACGGCCTGAAGAGCACCATCCTCAAGGGCCACGGCGGCGAGGCGGAGCAGATGTTCCGGGACCACGTGCTGCAGCTGGATCACATCCCCGCGACCGCGCCGGAGGAGTATATGCCCAGCGCCTTGGACCGCACCGCGGCCCTGATGAACAAGCTCAAGAACGGCGGCACCGACGAGCAGCAGTTCAACCGCTACGCCGAGCTGATGGCGACCCGGGAGGCGGTGGGGGCCGTCCGGGGCAAGAAGTCCAGCCTGGAGAAGCCCGTCCCCGCCCAGGCCCTGAACACGGCCTACGAGAAGTGGAGCAAGTGCGAGACCTTCAAGCGCTTCGTGGAGGACAAGAGCGAGGAGGCCCGGCAGGGGCTTACCGGCCACGGCGGCGCCGTCAGCGACGCCTTCAAGGAGCACGTCAAGAACCTGGATCACATCCCCGCCGACGTGCCCGCCGACCACATGCCCACGGCCTACGAGCACCTGGAGTCCCTGAAGGCGAAGCTCTCGGAGGCCGCCTACTACGACAGCAGCGACGAGCGGAAGCTGAATCTTGCTGCGGAGCTCATGGCGTCCCGGGAGGCGGTGCAGGCCGTCCGGGGCAAGGCGGAGAGCCTGAAAAAGCCCCTGGACGCGGAGAAGCTCAACACCGCCTACAAGAGATGGGCCGAATGCAAGGTCTTTAAGGACTTCATCCTCAGCCAGGATCCCAGAATCCGGAACGAGGCCCATACCGCCGCCGTCACCGGCCACGGCGGCGCCCTGGAGGACAAGTTCCGGGAGCATATCAACGGCCTGGAGAAGCTGGACGGGGACATTCCCGCCGCCTACATGCCCAGGGCCGATCAACGCATCGAGGCCCTGCAAAAGAAGATCCGGGAGAATCCCGGCCTGGAGGGGGAGCGGAAGCTTACCCTCTACGCGGAGATCATGGCCGCCCGCAGCTCCGTGAACGCCGTCCGGGGCAAGGGCAGCAGCCTGGAGGTCACCCTGGATCCCGCCGCCCTGACCCGGGACCGGGAGAACCTGCTGAAAAGCGACAGCTTCAAGCGCTTCATCAACGACCCCGCCCAGCAGGCCGCCATCCGGGAGGCCGTGAACAAGGGCCACGCCGGAGCCCTGGAGGACAAATACAAGGAATACGTCAAGAATCTGGACCGGATCGACGAGTTCGTCCCCAAGCAGTACATGCCCAAGGCCGAGGAGCGCATCGACGCCCTGAAGGCCAAGATCAACGCCCCCGGCTTCCAGAACGCCGAAAACAAGAACGACATCTACGTGGAGCTCATGGCAACCCGGCAGGCGGTGAACGCGGTCCGGGGCGAGAAAAAGAGCCTGGAGCCCGTCGTGGACGCAGGCGCGCTGAAAACCGCCCGGGAGAGCTGGGCCCAGTGCGTCTCCTTCCGGCAGTTTTTGCAGGACGGGGACCAGGAGGAGATCAAGACCGCCGCCGCCAAGGGCCACGGCGGCGCCCTGCTGGACAAGTTCAAGGAGCACGTCGCCCGGGAACCCCAGATGCCGGAGGATCTGCCCCCCGTGGCCGTCCCCACCGCCCTGGAGCGCATCGACGCCATCAAGAAGGAGCTGGCGGACAGCTACGAATTCCTGGAGAATGACGAGAAGGCCCAGTACGCGGCCCAGATCCTGGCAGCCCGGGAGAACGTGGGCGCCCAGCGGAAGAAGCCAGACACCCTCAAGGTCAAGCTCGACCCCAAGACCGTGAACGAGGCCGCCAATAAGCTGGCCGGCTGCGCCGCCTTCCTGGACTACATGACCAAAAAGCCCGACGAGTTTAGGCGCCTGGCCCTCAGCGGCCACGGCGGGGAGCTGGCGGAGAAGTTCCGGGAGCACGTCAAGTCCATGGACGAGCTGCCGGAGGATACCCCCACCCAGTACGCCCCCACCGCCCTGGAGCGCATCGAGGCCCTGCAAAAGCGGGTCAAGCAGGAGTATGACGGCAAGACCCTGGAGGAGAAGACCGAGCTCCTGGCCCAGATCATCGGCGCCCGCCGGGCCATTCACGCGGTCCGGGGGGAGAAGGACAGCCTGAAATACAACCTGGATCCCAAGACCGCCGCCCAGGAGAGCAAGAAGCTTTCGGACTGCGAGGCCTTCAAGCAGTACGTGCGGGAGCATCCCAACGACGCCAAGAGCGCCGCCCGCTCCGGCCACGCCGGAGAGCTGGAGGACAAATTCAAGGAATACGTTCTGAATATGGACCACATTCCCGGCGACGTCCCCGACGAATATATGCCCACCGCCCTGGAGCGCACCAAGGTGCTCCAGAAGAAGATCGACTCCAGAGATTTCAATTCCAGGTCCGCAGCCGAACAGGAGAACATGCTGCGGGAGCTCATGGCCACCCGGGCCGCGGTGAACTCCGTCCGGGGCGATAAGACCAGCCTGAATCCCACGGTGAACGCCAAAAAGCTGCAGGAGTGCCGGCAGAATTTGGCGCAATGCGGCCCGCTGAACGATCTGTTCCGCGATACGGATATGGCGACCCTGAAGAAGGCCGCCAACGCCGGTCACGGCGGCCAGCTGGACGACAAGCTGCGGGACTGCGTGAAGAACCAGACCGCCCGGAACGGCGTCATCCCCGAGAAGGTGCCCAAGCGCTTCAAGCCCACCCCCGCCCAGATGCTGGAAAAGATCCAGGCGGATCTGAAGCAGGACCGGACCGTGCACGGGATGCAGTATTACGATATCATGAAGCAGGACTACATGAAGCAGATCGCCTGCGCCATGTACTGCAAGAAGCTGCAGCACGACGCCCACCAGAATGGCGTCGGCAGCCCGGAGCTGGATCCGGAGAAGATGAACTGTACCGTAGATAAGCTGATGAACTCCCAGGCCTTCAAGGCCATGTTCCAGCAGAACGGCAGCACCTACCGGATGGCGGACTGCGTCGCCAACCAGCGGATGTCGGAGCTCTTCACCCAGCTGTCCAACCGCAACGGCCAGCTGGAGATGGAGCAGCCCCAGCCGGTGCTCCAGAACCAGCCCATCGTGAATCAGAACCAGAACCAGCCCGTCGTGAATCAGAACCAGAACCAGCCTGTCGTGAATCAGAATCAGAATCAGAACCAGCCCATCGTAAATCAGAACCAGCAGAACCAGCAGAACCAGCAGAACCAGCAGCTCAACAACCAGCTGCTGCAGAATCTGAATCAGCAGGGACTGTATATCAACCAGCATGGTCAGCTGGTCAACCAGCTGGGCCAGCCCGTCAATATGCAGGGCCAGCCCCTGAACCAGCAGCAGGCGAACAACGGCCAGCCCCAGGCGAACAACAACGGCCAGCAGCTGAACAACAACGGCCAGCCCGGTCGTCAACGGGGCGGCTCCATGCACCAGCCTGCGCCGCGGCAGATCCAAATCTGAGACGGGAGGGCAGAAGATGCTGATTTTTGTATTGGACGACGAGGCTCTGCTGCTGCAGACCGAGGCCCAGGTGATCCGGGACGTCCGACCCGAGGCGGAGCTGCGCTGCTTCCAGCGGGCCCAGGAGGCCCTGGAGGCCATTCAGAACGAGGGCCTGCGGCCCGACGCGGTGTTCAGCGACATCCAGATGCCCGGGCTCACGGGGCTGGAATTCGCCGTGCGGCTGCGGACGGTCTGCCCCTCCGCCAGGGTGATCTTTGTAACGGGCTACGATGAGTACGCCGTGGAGGCCTACCGCATCCATGCCCACGGTTACGTGCTCAAGCCCCTGGAGCCGGAGCGGGTGGCGGAGGAGCTGTCCTTCTGGACGGAGCCCGCCCCGGCTGCGGCCCCGGCCCCGGCGGCCCCGGACAAGCTGACAGCCCGCTGCTTCGGGCAGTTCGAGGTTTTCTGGAAAGGGGTGCCCCTGTCCTTTGACCGGCGGAAAACCAAGGAGCTGCTGGCCTTCCTCATCGACAAGGAGGGCGCCTCCAGCACCGCCGAGGAGGTCTCCGCCGCCCTGTGGGAGGAGGAATGGGACCTGAAGCTTACCAAGAACCGCCTCCGGGTCCTGGTGAGCGACCTGAAGACCAGCCTGGACCGCATCGGCATGGGGGAGCTGCTGATCCGCCGCAGCGGCCAGCTGGCCATCCGGCGGGACCTGGTGGACTGCGACTATTTCCGGATGCTGGAGGGGGACAGCGCCGCCCTCAACAGCTTCGACGGCCAGTATATGCAGCAGTACCCCTGGGCGGAGCTCACCTCCGGCCGCCTCTACTTCCGCTTCATCGACGGCGGCTGAGAAAGCGCGCCGCTGGGCATCATAAAAAATAAATAACGATCACAAAAACCATACGCAATATCGCAAAAAGGAGATAGACTGCCATGCCGCTCAGTATTCAACAAACCATGCGATTCAATTCCGAGCCTCCCCAGACCCACGCGGCTGTGCCGAGCCGACTCAAGAGAGACGTCCGGCAAATGCTGTGGGATGAATTCCGGATCGACGCAGATGAAAACGGCCGCGTTCCCCAGGGCGAGAATCAAACGCCCCGGATCATGATCTTCGGGCCCAACGGCCTTCAGGACCCCAACGAGCTGGGCATCCTGCCTGGCAGCGACGAATTCACGCAGCAGATTCTGCGGGGCAACGTCCTGGTATTTCCCCTGGGAGAGGCCAAGCCGGTCCAGCTGCAGGCCGGGAAGCTCGATACCTCCAGTCCGGTTTTCACGAAATCCGCTCCCCTGGAGCCCGAGGCCATGCTGGCGGCTCCTGTGGAGGAGATGACCGCCGGAGAGAGCGCGGCCCGCTTCTTCTCCTTTGGCTATGCCAACCGGGAAAAAAAGAGAAGAATTGCCCAGCAGAAGCAGCGGAACCAGGCCGCAGCCCAGAAGCTCCGGAGCATCATAAACAGCCGCTCCGCCATTGCCGCGCAGGAAAAGGCGGGCGAGCAGAAAATGGTGGAGGACCGGCGGAAGCGGCTGGCCCAGGCAGCCCTGGACAAGGATCTGGAAGCCGCCTACAGCGACGCCATGGAGAAGGCGGACGGCATGGACAACATTGTCTCCATGTTCCGCGCCGAGCCCTTGATCCAGGAGCAGCACGTGGGCATCAAGGAGTATAAAGAGGTGGTCAAAAACGGCAAGACCGTCACCGAGGTGAATTACGTCAAACGGGGCATTTACACCGAAGACGAGTTCAAGGACCTGACGGTCTTCACCAAGAACGCCGAGCAGCGCCGCCTGGAGGAGGAGGCCTATCAAAACAGCCTGAGCCCCGCGGAGCAGAAGAAATTCAAGCCCCATAAATTTGTGGAGTTCGACCAGGCCGCCATCAAGCTGGGGCCGGAGGGACGCAGGCTGTCGGACGAGGAGTTCGCCTCCCTGTCCATGCTGACCTGCTTCCGCCCCGATATCGCCATGGAGGAAGTAAAGCGCTCCAACGACTTTGATCCATCCGTCAGGGAGAGTCTGCGTATGCTGGGCGTTCCGGAGGAGGACCTGGAGGCCGTGATGTCCTACGGCAGCCGCTCCATGGGCACCCTGGACAATTTCATGCGGCAGGGCCGTACCAACGAGGGCGTCAAGTTCGGCTATTACTCGGACCGGGGCCGCCAGGAGACCGTCAAGGCCCTGCAGGCCTATCAGAACGGCGATAAGAAACCCCTGGCAAAGCTCATTGTCAACGGCTTCAACACCGCCCTCATGAGCCTGAATACCTTCAGCTCCACCAAGGGAATGGGCTATGAGATCGCCGGCAGCGCCGCGGCCTGCTCCCGGCTGCTGTCTCTGACGGAAAAGGACCCGGAGCTCATGACCCTGGCCCTGGACAACGGCTTGAAGCCCGAAACCCTGAATAATGTGAAGGGCATGATCCGGATGGATGAGATCGACACCCTGAGCTTCAACGCCGTCCGCGGCCTGGCCGGAGCCAGAGCCGAGGGCCTGCAGCTGGACAGAGAGACCAAAAAGGAATTTGCCAGAACCATCGTGGCCTCCCGGCTGCTGACTCAGAAGCTGTATCAGTTCGGCTCAAAGCAGGCCGAGAACCAGCCCGGCGTGAAGAAGTATCTGGATCAGATCAGCTTTGTGAACGACGAGACCCGCAATGTGCATTCCAAGCAGTACAATCCCAATCGGGAGCAATGGCCCGTTCTGCCCAAGGGACAGATCAACCAGAACTGCTACGGTCTCACCAGATTCGGCATCATCGCGAAGTATGCCGAGACGCCGAAATTTGTGACGGACATGGCCGATCCCAAGTCGGAAAAATCCTTCTTCAAGCTGGTGGACAAGATTGTGGAGCAGGAGGGCCTGGCGGACAAGAGCGTGGAGGAGCTGTATCAGGGCCTGAAGCCCAGCGGGAACTACAAAATCTCCGATATGCTCCAGCGAGCGACCGCCCCGCAGAGGGAGCAGCCCCAGCAGCAGAACGAGCTGCAGGCCCAGAACCAGCTGCAAAACCGCAGACAGACCATCGTCCGCAGCCAGAGCGAGCCCACGGTGAACAACCCCGCCCCGGTAGCGGGAAGCTGATACCAGGTGTCAGGTGTTAGATATTAGGGATTAGGGATGGTATTTTCCATATCTTTGATATGGAAAATGGAAAATCATTTATCATCTTTCAAATGGCAATTTGAAAGATACCTTCCCTAAGAACTAAAAACTAAGAACTAAGAATCAAGGGGGTCTCCGCAATGCCATCAAGGAAGCAGAATGAAACGAAATCCGCCCAGGCGCGGCAGTCCGGCCACTCTCTGGTGGAAGCCCTGCAAGGTCTTGTGAACGATATGACCCGGGCCGCCACGGAGGCGGACGCCCAGGAGGGCCTCAAACGCCTGAAGGAGCTGCGAATTGCCTTTCTGGGAGGCACCGAGGGGAATCTCAAATCCGCCCGCCGGGACGCCGAGGCTCTGATTGCCTGGGTGGAGCAGCGCCTGGAGCAGCTGCGGGAGCAGCTGGCCCGGAAGCGCCGGGCTCAGGAGGGCGAGGCCATGGAGCAGATCGCCCGGCAGCGGGAGGCCGCGGGCCCGTCCCTGCTGCCCACGGAGCTGATTGACGCCGTGGTTCACGCCACCGAGAGCAAGGACCCCGAGGCTCCCACCAGCTCCGCCCCCCAGGCGGAGCCCGTCCGGGAGCAGGAGGCCCCGCGGGAAAAACGGAAGGCGGCGGAAAAGGCCGCCGAGAAGAAGGCGGAGAAGAAGACGGAGAAAAAGGCGGAGCCCGCCCAGGCAGGCAAGGAGCCGGAGTGGAAGCGCTTTGAGCTGCTGGCGGCCCATTTGGCGGCCTCGGTTCGGGAGGACAAGGACTTCTTTGAGAAGCTCCGCAGAGCCGTCAAGACCAAGGGACCCCGGCAGAAGGCCCCCGAGGACGACCGGAAGGCCGAGACCCACTTCCGCGCGGTTCACGATCTGGGCAAGCGCCTGGTGAATCTGGAGCTCCACACCAAGAGCCTGGCCACCGCCGAGGACGGCGCAGAGCGGCTTTTGAAGACCGCCGCCCGGGAGCTGAAGGGCTTTTTCAAGGACTTCAAGGCCGCCAAGGAGAAACTGCCCGAGATGGCGGGAGAGTATGAGCGGCTCTTCGGAGGCTGGGCGGAGAAGCTCTCCGCCATCAAGCCCGAAAAGGGCGGCGACATTCTGGAGAAGCTCCGGGCCGGGAAGCAGCCCCAGGCCGAAGCCCGGCAGGAGGCCGAGGCCGACGCGCCCCAGCTGGTGCTGCGGCGCAACGAATGGGAGCAGTAAGCTCCGGGGCAGAAGCCTGAAATCATGAGAGAAGAAATCGGAGGAACGGAATATGCCAGAGGAAAGCATTCAGCGGCTGAAGCAACAGCTGGAACAGCTGGTGGGTGAGGACCCCAGCTATAAGGCATATTTGGACGCGGTGCGAAACGCGGAGCGGGAGATCGCCCGTCTGCATACCCCGGACGGCTTTCGCAGGATTCCCGCGGTGACCCAGGAGAACCGGCAGCGGCTCATGGAGCTGCATCGGAAGATCGGCCAGGCAGCCGAGGGGGTCTACCGGAGCGAGGGGAACGAGGAGCGCAAAAGACTGGTGAAGAAGATCACCGCCCTGGCGGCGGGCAACCACAGAGCCCTGCAGCGCTATGACCCCCAGGAGCTCAAGAGCCTGCCGGAGCTGCTGGAGTCGGTCCGCACGCTGAAGGTGGATACCCGGGGATCGGTGCTGCGGGAGCCCGTGGGCGCCAATCAGAACAAGCGCCAGCCCCTGACCTTCCTGGACGGCCAGGGCCGGGAGATCACCGGCCTCTTCACCCCCGCGAAAAAAGCGGATCACTGGGACAGCCTGGACAGGGCCATTCGGAAGCGCTGCGAGAAGGAGAAGCTCAGCGCCGCGGGCAAGGCGTACCTCCAAAATCTGATGTCCACCCTGGATACCCCCAAGGGGGCCCTGGTCCTGGGCCTGCCGGAGCAGGCGGACCGCAGCGCCAAGCTGGCGGCCCTCTATGAGAGGCTGGTGCAATCCCGCTACGGAGGCTACGAACAGGCCGTGGCGGAGCTCATGGCCCGGCTCTATTCCACCCCGGAGCGGCCCCTGAGCCCGGAGCAGATCCTGCGGGAAACCGGAGCGATCCCGGCCAGGATCGTGGCCGCAGAGCTGCACGGTCTGGGCACCGCCATCATCAACAACAATCAGATCGCCAGGATCCACGACGGCGCCCGGATGGACAGCCGCAACGCCGCCATGAACGCCGTGGCGGAGCTGCTGAACGTCCCCAATCTGCTGGCAAAATCCGTCCCCATGAAGATGATCGACCAGAACGGCAACCCCGTGGAGGGCACCTTCATGATGGAGGCCAAGGGCGTGGACGTGGGCAACCTGAGCGAGGAGGACAGCCTGCACGATTACAGATCCATCCGGAATCTGGACGGGCGGGCCATGAAATCCATCGCGGATTTGCAGGTGCTGGACTATATCTGCGGCAACACCGACCGGCATTCCGGGAACGTGAGCTATATTTTCCACGAGCGCAGCGGCAAGCTCATCGGCATCCAGGGCTTCGACAACGACACCGCCTTCGGCACCCTGGTTCCCAAGCCGGGCGACGACGTGTCCTGCATGGTTCTGCCGGAGAATATGGTGGCCGTGTCCGAGTCCATGTATGAGCGCCTCAGGCAGATCACCCCGGAGCTGCTGAAATTCTCCCTGCGGGGCTTCGGCCTCAGCGAGGAGGAGCTGGACGCCGCCGCGCAGCGGATGGACCATCTGAAGCAGGTTCTCGAGGCGGGCAAGGAATACCACGCCAAGCGGGACCGGGAGCTGGCCGGGCAGCAGAGTCAGGAGACGACGGAGCCAGAGGCCGGGAAAAACAGCCTGGTGGGGGGCGACAAGCCCCGCATTCTCAAGGATGAGCAGTGGAGATCCCTCAACTGGAAGGAGCTGGATCGGAAATGCAGCTACCAGCGGTATAAGAAGGGAACGCGGCAGCCCGAGGAAACGGAGGCCAATCTCTTCAGCCGGGTCTGGCGGCAGGTCTGCGCCATTCCCACCAACTATAAGAATCAGAAAAAGACCTATCGGGAGCTCCGCAGCGAAATCGCCATCGGCACCGGCAACCGGGCCCTGGCCGTTACCGTGGATCAGGAGCTGGAGAAGGCCAGGCAGATGGAGCAGACCCTGAAGGACCGCACCAAGCGCTTCCACAGCTCCGGGAATTACGACAAAATGCAGGAGGCGGCGGCCAACTACCTGGCCTTCCAGGAGCGCCTGCAGCAGCGCCTGACGGGCGAGGAGCCGGAGCTGCGGGACGTGGACCCACAGGCAGACCTGCCTGTGGTGACCACGGAGGACCTGCAGAAGATGCAGAGCCTGAGCCGGGCCATGCGCGCCAGTGCCGAGGTCTATCTGCGGGGCAAGGGCATCCTGCCCAAGCGGGAGGGAGAGCCCCCCCGGCATACCCTGGAGGACTACGAGCCCTATACCCGGCGGCGCATCGAGGCGGCCCAGACCCTGCTGGAATTCGGCAAGGCGGGGGAGCGCATCAGGGAGAACGAGATCGAGGTCGCCTCGCGCAACGAGCTCCGGGCCAGGGAGCGGCTCGACCGCCGCTATGGCGACAAGCTGGAGCAGGAGGGCTGGGTGGCCCTTGACCGGCCCGAGGCCCAGGCCATTCAACCGTAAAGGAGAAATTTCGCACCTTCCGTCGGGCCCGGAGCCCGGCGGAAGGCGCAGTGTGATAAGAGGGATCAAGCTATGCCAGAAACGATACAGGACGTCATTCAGGAGCTCAGACAGAGCCAGGAGCTCAGTCCCCAGCATCAGGAGCTGCTCCAGGCCATCGACGCGCTGGAGCAGGCCTCCGCCCCCTTCCGCCGCTTCCGCAGGCGCAGCAAGCTGCCCCTGGTGAAGGCCGCGGACCGGGCGCGGCTCATGGGCCTGCACCAGCAGATCGGCCGCAAGGCGGAGGCCCTGCTGGAGGGCGAGGACGGGCCCCATCTGAAAAATATCGTGCGCAAGCTCTCCAACCTGGCCTCCCAGAACTACCGGGCCCTGCTGCGCTACGATCCCAAGGAGCCCAAGACCCTGGACTCCCTGGAGGCGGAGGCCCGGACCCTGGTGGTCCACGTGGGAGCGGGAGAGATCAAAAACCAAAAGTGGGGCAAAAATCTCTCCCAGCGGACGCCCTTGGCCATCTACGACAGCAAGGGCAAAAAGATCAGCGGGCTCTTCACCGAAAAGACCGAGCTGCGGATCGCCGAGGATTTTGACCGCTTTGTGGAGCAGTTTATCGAGGATTCTCCGGCCCAGGAGCAGGACAGTCTGCGGCAGATCTTCCAGGTGGTAAACGAAAAGCTGAACGACCCGGCTTTTCTGCGGAAAAACGTCACCATCGAGGGCAAATATCCCTTTTCCGAGGACCGGAGCCGCAATCTCCTCTCCGTGCTGCAGTTGATGGGCAAAGAGAAGGACAAAAAAGGAAATCATTACATCAATCCCCTGGCCGTGACTGCCGTCATCCGTAAGCTGCTGCCCCAGGAGATGAAGCTGCAATTCACGGAAGAGATGGGGGAAAGACTGGCGCCGCCCCTGTACAAAATCCGCACCCGGCTGGCCATCAATCATTTAGACGCGGGCATCCCCGACGGCGCCCGGCTGGATACCCGCAACGCCGCCATGAGCACCGTGGCGGACCTGCTGGGTCTGCCCAATCTGCTGGCCCGGGCCCGGCCCATGAAGCTGGTGAAGCCCGACGGCACGGTGATCGAGGGAACCTTTATGGCCGCGGCCAAGGGCCTGGACTCCGGGAATCTGCCCGCGCGGGCCCTACGGATCAACGAGGACTCGCTGATCCAGACAAACGGCAACGGCTTCCGGGACATTGGGGACCTGCAGGTGCTGGACTATCTCTGCGGCAACGTGGACCGTCACCCAGGCAATCTCTGCTACCAGTTTGACGAATACAACAGCTTTACAGGCGGCCAGGGCTTTGACAACGACTGCTCCATGGGGACCCTGACCCTGAAAGACGGCAATGGGATGAACCGGCTGGTGGGGACGAAGCGCATGATGGCGGTGTCCCAGAGGACCTATGAGCGCATTCAGCAGCTCCAGCCCGCCGTGCTGAAATACGCCCTGCGGGGCTACGGCCTCTCGGAGGCGGAGCTGGAGGCGGCGGGCCAGCGGCTCACCACGCTGCAGACCGACCTCAAGCGGGAGAAGGAATTCTATCGGGAGTACGACCGTACCCACCGGGGCAAGCCCCTGCTGACAGACCACGTCCGAATCCTGAAGGACAACCAATGGATGGATTACGACGCGGAGGATTTTTACGTCAGCGAGGACCCGGAAGACCCCAAAAAAAGCGTGGTGACGGAGAACCTCTTCCTCTCAGCCACCAACCAGGTGAAAAGGCTGGGGGCAAAGTATCAGAAGCAGCAGAAGGCCTTTGAGAATCTGAACAACCTCGTGGCTGTGGGCAGCAAAAACCGGGCCGTTCCCTCCACCGCCCTCCGGGAGTACAGTCTGGCCGATCACGTCAGCAGGACCCTGAGCAAGCGAAGCTGGTGGGGCTTCTCCTCGGACAATTATGACAGGCTGCAGACCGCCGTGGAGAACTACCGCAAGGCGCAGAAGCGCCTGAACGAACGGCTCAAGAGCGCGGGCAGCGAGGACGCCAGGCGCCGGGCCGACTATCACCGGGAGCGGGATGCCGTGGTGACCCAGCAGGACCTGGAGCACCTGACCCAGCTGTCCCGGGCCATGCGGGACGCCGCCCAGACCTATCTGACGGGGAAGCTGACAAATCATGGGCAGCTCCCGGCCAACGCCAGCGAATACACCAGAAACCGGGTGGAGGCAGCCGAAATGGTCCTGCGCTTTGCAAACGAGAGATTGCAGATCCGCCCCGAGGAGCAGAGAATGGCCCAGGAGAATGAGGCCAGGGCGCAGAGCGAAAGCCTTCGTCACGGAGAGGCCCTCCAGCCCGAGCCCGCCCCCGCCCCCACTGTACAGCCGTAGGGGCGGTCATCGGCCGCCCGCCGTACCCCGTCCGGGCCGTAGGGGCGGTCATTGGCCGCCCGCTATACCCAGCAAAGTAATAAGTAATAGGTAATAAGTAATAAGACAGAGCTTGCGACAAAATCACATATTCCTTATTACTTGTATGAATGCCTGCCGAAACACCAGGGAACAAAGGAGCCGTTGCCATGCCAAGCGTCGTCGCCGTCTGTCTGTCCGAAAAAAAGGGAACCCCCAAGCACCCCGTCCCGGCCCTGGAGCTGCGGCTGGGGATCGGCATTCCGGGGGACGCCCACGCCGGGCCCTGGCACCGGCAGATCAGCCTGCTGGCGGAGGAATCCGTGGATCAGATGCGTGCCGCCGGACTGGAGCTGCCCCCGGGGATCTTCGCGGAGAACATCCTGACCCGGGGCCTGGAGCTGAAAAGCCTCCCCGTGGGCACGGTGCTCCGGGTCGGGACGGCCCTGCTGGCCGTCACCCAGATCGGCAAGGAGTGCCATACCGACTGCGCCATCCGGCAGGCCGTGGGCCGCTGCGTCATGCCCACCGACGGGATCTTTGCCGTGGTGCTGAAATCCGGCGCCGTCCGGCCCGGAGACGAAATCGAAGCGGTGGAGGAGCTGAGATGAAACAGATCAAAACCGAAAACGCCGTGGGTCACGTGCTCTGCCACGATCTGACCCAGATCATCCCCGGGCAGTTCAAGGGCCCCCGCTTCCGCAAGGGCCATATCGTCACCGAGGCGGATATCCCCGTGCTGCTGTCCATGGGCAAGGAGCATCTCTACGTCTGGGAGCTGGAGCCCGGGATGCTCCACGAGAACGACGCCGCCGTCCGGCTGGCGGCCCTCTGCCGGGGCCCCGGCATGAGCCAGTCCGAGGTCCGGGAGGGGAAGATCGAGCTCCGGGCGGAGCACGACGGCCTCTTCCGGGTGGACAGCGCCCGGCTCAACGCCGTAAATTCCATCGACCAGCTGATGATCGCAACCCGCCGGGGCAATACCGCCGTCCGGGCGGGGGACAAGCTCTGCGGCACCCGGGTCATTCCCCTGGTGATCCGGGAAGAGAAGCTGGCCGCCGCCGAGGCTGCCGCCGGGGAGAAGCCCCTGCTGGAGCTGCTGCCCTTCCGGCTGAAAACCGCCGCCGTGGTCACCACCGGGGCGGAGGTGAAAAACGGCCTGGTGGAGGATCGCTTTACCCCGGTGCTGGTGGAGAAGCTGGGGGCCTTCGGCATCCGCATCATCCACCACAGCCTGCCCGGCGACGCGCCGGAGGCGATTCGGGCCGCCATCCTGGACGCCCGGGCGGCCGAGGCGGATCTGATCCTCTGCACCGGCGGCATGAGCGTGGACCCCGACGACAATACCCCCGGCGCCATCCGGGCCAGCGGCGCCCGGGTGGTCAGCTACGGGGCCCCGGTGCTGCCCGGGGCCATGCTGCTGCTGGGCTATTACGGCGACGGCACCCCCATCCTGGGCCTGCCGGGCTGCGTCATGTACGCCAAGGCGACGGTGTTCGACCTCCTGCTGCCCCGGATCGCCGCCGGGGTGGAGCTGGGCAGGGAGGACCTGATCCGCCTGGGGGAGGGTGGCCTCTGCCTGGGCTGCCCGGACTGCCGCTACCCCATCTGCCCCTTCGGCGGATAAGCCCCGGCAGCCGCCCCCGCCGGAAGGCGTCTGCGGCGGAAATACGGCACAGAAAAAATCGCAAGAAAAATCGCAAGAAAAAACTTCTGAAAAACGAAAAATAACACTTGCATTTTCCCAAACAATGTGCTATTATATCAAGGCGCTTGAGAAAGCGTGGTATGCGCCGGTAGCTCAGTTGGATAGAGTGACTGGCTACGAACCAGTAGGTCGGGGGTTCGAGTCCCTTCCGGCGTACCAAAAGAGGCACCTTCCGTGGGTGCCTCTTTTTTGGTATTTCGCCCCGGAGAAAGGGATTGCTCCGTCAGCATGCGGCAGACCGGCTTCTGGGAAGACGGGTTTTCATTGGAGGGCTTATGACAAAGCAACGAAAAAACACGCTGCGCTTTCTTGGCTTTTTGCTGGCGGCGGGACTCTGCCATACCCTGACCCGCACGGGCTATCTGCTCCCGGACGTCCTCATGAACAGCCTGAGCAGCCTGATCTACGTGGGCCTGCTGCTGTTCTGGCTGGAATCGGTGCGGACCCGGCTGCCGCTCTCCGGGGCCAGGACCGACGTCCTCTGGATCGTGGGGCTGATGATCGGATGGTTTCTGATCCGGATCGTCAAATATGACTACAACAACGGCACATTGATTGTCCGCTATCTGTGCTATGCCTATTGGACCCCCCAGATGCTGATCCCGGCTCTGTTTCTGCGTCTCAGCCTCCGGATCCGGCAGGGCGGGAGGCAGCGGAGCCGCCGGAGCCCGGCCCTGGTGCTGATCCCGGGGGCGATCTTCGCCCTGTTGGCCTGGACCGGCGACCTGCACCGGCTGATCTACCGGCCCAACGTCCCAATATCCGCCTTCCGGGTGGAGACCGGCACCTATGGCTACGGCCCGGTTTTCTGGCTGATGATGGGCTGGATGGGTGCGGCGGCGGCCGCGGGGGTGATTTTGCTGCTCCGGGAGACCAGAAAGCGCGCCCCGAAGGCGATCCGCCGGCTGCTGGGCCTTGTGGGGCTCTGGATCGGGCTGACCCTGCTGACCCATTTGGTGCAGGACCGGAAGCTCATTCCCTTCCGGGTTTACGGCATGCCGGAGATCAATATTTTCTGTATGCTGGGCTTTCTGGAAATCTGCATCCGGGGCCGTCTGATTCCCTGCAACGAAAACTACGCCGGGTTCTTCTCCCGGCTGCAAATCCCGGCTCTGATTACGGACCGCTCCCTCCGTCCTGCCTATGCGGCGGCCCGGAGCCCGGAGGCGGACCGGGAGAGCCTGGAAAAGGCTCTGGACGCGCCCCTGGCCCTGACGGAGGATCTGACCCTCAGCGGCAGCCCGGTCCGGGGCGGCTATGCCTTCTGGGTCACGGATCAGGGCCCGATCCACCGGGCCCAGGAGGAGCTTTCCGAGGCCAACGAGCTGCTGGAGCAGGAGAACGACCTGCTCCGGGCGGAGACGGAGCAGCGGGAGAAGGACGCCTACCTCCGCTCCCGCCACCGGATCTACCACGAAATTGCCCAGGAGCTCTATCCCTGCCAGAAGCGGATCAGCCGGCTCCTGGAGGGGGCCAAGCCCGGACGGGAGGATTTCCGGCAGCGGATCGCTCTGGCCTGCGTCCTCAACGCCTACGTGAAGCGAAAGACCAATCTGCTGCTCCTGGCCTCGGAGCAGGAGCGCGTCAGCGCCCGGGAGCTGGCCCTGGCCCTGCAGGAGTCGGCCCGCTATCTGAGCCTGGCGGGGCTCCAGACCACCGTGGCCGCGCCGGAGGAGCGGGCCTATGCCCCGGAGCTGGCCGTGGGGCTCTATGACGCCTTCCAGGTCCTGACGGAGCAGCTTCTGGACCGGGCCCCGGCCCTGATGGTCTCCTGGAAGCCCGCGGGCCTCTGCCTGGCGGCCCAGACCGAGGCGGCCCCGGACCCGGAGGAAAGCCCCCTCCCGGTGAGGCTGCGGCGGGCCGAGGGAACCCTCTACATGGATATCCTGTGCCCGGCGGGAGGTGAGGAGAAATGACGATTCGGAAGCTTCTGGAGACCTGGAACACCCTGGTGATGAGCCTTATGCTGCTGCTTCTCACCGCGCACATCCTGCTGATCCTCTCCTCCCATCGCTACCGGCGGGGCAAAACCCGCATCATCCTGTATTGGCTCCACGGCCTCTTCAGCTTTCTGGGGGCTTATTTCCCGCTGATGAACCTGCTCTGGACCATCGACTACAATGTGGAGCGAACCGGGCCCGCGGCCCTCGTCGAAGCCTTCGGCGCCCTGCCCGGGGCGTGGGTTCTGTTCTATGAGGCAGCCACCCTGCTGATTCTGGCGCTCTGCTTCCGGGAGCTTTGGCGCTATGGCAGGACCCGTCCCTCCCTGGACAGCGTCAAGCAGGCCATGGATCTGCTGCCCATCGGCCTTGCCATCGGCAGAGCCGACGGCACCGTAGCCCAATGCAACCGCACCATGGACGATCTGGTCCGGCAGCTCAGCGGCCGGGGCCTCCACGATCTGACCCTGCTGGAAGGGCTTTGCGGCCCGACAGGGGAGGCCCGACTGACGCTGTCCGACGGCCAGATCTGGCAATTGACCCGGCGGCCCCTGACCTTAGAGGGGGAGGACTATCTCCAGTTTGCGGTGGAGGAGATCACCGAGCAGGCGCGGATTTTGCAGGATCTGGAGCGCAAGCACGAACGCCTCCTGGGGCTCCGCCTGCGGCTGGAGCGCTACAACCGGCAGGCGGACCGCCTCATCATCGCCCAGGAACTGCTGAGCGCCCGGATGGCGGTCCACAGCGCCGTGGGCGGCGTGCTGCTGGAGGCCCAGCGCTATCTCCGGGACCCGGCCTCCTACGATGAGGCGCGGCTGCTGCAGTCCCTGCAATATACCAACACCGTCCTTCTGCGGGAGTATGAGCAGGACGACTCCGACCGGAATCCCCTGGCGGAGGCCCTGGAGGCGGCGGAGATCCTGGGGGTGGACGTGTCCGTCACGGGCCGCTTCCCGGAGGGAGAGCCCTTCCGGGGCATTCTGGCGGCGGCCATCCGGGAGTGCGCCGCCAACACCGTAAAGCACGCGGACGGGGACCGACTGACCGTGGAGCTCCTGGAGCAGGGGCCCGGGGGCAGGGACCGGACCTTCCTCCTCTGCTCCAACGGAACCCCGCCGGAGGCGCCCATCCGGGAGTCCGGGGGCCTGCTGTCCCTCCGCAGTCTGGTGGAGCGGAAGGGGGGCACCATGAAGGCCCGGGGGGGCCGCGACGCCGAAGCCGCCTTCCGGCTGGAGATTACAATCCCCGGGGATTGCGCCAAAGATGGGCCGAACGGCCCATGACAAAATATGCTTGTTCCGATATAATACAATCAGGACAGGTATTTCAAAAAAGGCGTCTGTCCGAAGTCCGGACAGATGCCCTTTTGACCTTCCCGACAAAGCGAGATGTCCATTTTCCCCCATCCCGTCATTTCGAGCAAAGCGAGAAATCCGTCCCCCCCGCCCGTCCTTCCAAGCGGAGCGGGAAATCCGTCCCTTCCCCCAAAATGGCACGTCGAAAGGAGGCTGATTCCCATGGCCGGAAAATACAGGGTGCTGGTTGTGGACGACCAGTACGTGGCAAGAGGCTTTTTTGAGCTGCAGGTAAGCATGACCCGGCGCTACGAGCTGGCGGCCTCCCTGGCCAACGCGGAGCAGGCCGTGAGCTGGTGCCTGGAGCATCCGGTGGATCTGGTGATCATGGACGTGGTGATGAAATACGGTCTCAGCGGCCTGACCTGCGCCCGGACCATCAAGAACAACCGGCCCAAAACCAAAATCATCCTGGCCACCTCCACCGCCGAGGCCCGCTGGCTCGAGAAGGCCCGGCGCTCCGGCATCGAGGGCTTCTGGTTCAAGGAGTATTCCGAGCTGTCCCTTTCGGAGGTGATGGACCGGGTCATGGCGGGGGAGCTGGTCTACCCCGACGCCCCGCCCAACCCCGAATTCGGGAACGTGCGAAAGTACGAGCTCTCCCCCCGGGAGCTGGAGGTTCTCCGGGAGCTGACCCGGAATCTGACCAACGAGGAAATCGCCGCCAACGTGGGCCTTTCCCCCAAAACCGTGAAGCGTCACATCGAAAACCTTTTGGCAAAAACCGGCTACAAAAACCGCATCGACCTGGCCGTCAACGCGAGGCTCCTGGGCCTGGTGGTCCACGAGGACGAGGAAGAAGCAGAGAAAAAGCCGTAGAGCACCCGAAAAGAATCGAAACCCGACGCATAGAATGAATGAAAAGGAGGAAGCAACATGAAACGCCGAACCCGCATCCTTTCCCTGCTGCTGGCAGTTCTGCTGCTGGCAAGCCTGCTGCCCCCCGGGGAGCTGCTTCTCCGGGCCGCCGCGGAGCCTGCCGCGGAGGCCGACAACGTGGATCCCCCCGATCAGACCAACGCCGACTACAACCTGACCATCGATTTTGACTACGCAACGAAGAACGGTGTCACCAACCTTTCCGACGCCCTGCGCCTGGCCGGTGACAACAGCTCCACCTACCGCAAGCAGGGCGACGGCCTTTCCCCCGCCATCGACGAGAACTACTACAAGAGCAACTACAACGAGTTCCAGTGGAAGCACGTCTGGAGCTGGACCTGCAGAGATCTGCAGGAGGGCTCTATTCGCACCTATCTGGCCTCCACCGATCCGGCGGACAAGTATATCTGCCTGGAGAGTGACAACGGCACGGAATACCACGCCAGAACCCGCTGGGAGCCCATCAAGATCACCACCGACAAGGTTCTGGACCTGAACGGCCATTATATTGACATCAAGTACAACCGGAACCGGAACAACAGCAGCTCCAACCGGGAGCAGAACAAGGTGGACCTCTCCACCCACAACTGCTGGGCCTTTGAGATCGAGGATGGCGCCACCCTCACCATCATCGACTCTTCCGCCTGGCGCGGCGAGGGCAAGACCCACACCGGCACCGGCCGCCTGTCCTTCACCGGCTATCTGGTGGACCCCTACAAATACGAGATCTGGACCTACTGCACCCGAGATCTCTTCCATGTGAACAACGGCAACCTGGTGATCTACGGCGGCACCTTCCAGGCCGGCCGGAAGCGGGACCAGATGAAGTCCAACTTCTCCTGGACCAAGCTCACCAACGTCATCGGCCAGGCCGTGGAGCTGGGCGTGGGCGTGGCGGAGTACGCCACCGGCATCGGCGTGGCCACGGAGAAATATCAGAACCTGCTCCAGCAGCAGATGAACCTTTCCGCCCTGCAGGAGAAGAGCGACACCGGAGAGGACGACGGCTCCCAGGGCAGTACCCAGACCATGCTTCCCCGCACCGGCAGCGAGGAGGACAAGGGCGAAAAGCCCGCCACGGAAAAGAAGGAGGACACTCCCGCCCAGGCCGGCGACAGCAAGAAGGACACCGGCCGCAACCAGACCGTGGACGAAAAGAAGCAGACCAAGGACCAGAACATCGACAACGGCAAGCCCGGCACCAAGGAGGGCGAGAACAAGGGGAACGCCAAGGGCAACGGCAAGGACGACTCCAAGACCTCCCTGGCGCAGGCCCAGGAGAACGTGGTCAAGCAGGCCCTGGACAAGAGCAAGGTCACCGGCATGGTCACCGGCGTCATCGACCTGGTCCAGGGGATCGCCGGTCTCTTCGGCTCGGACCCAAAGACCCGGGTCACCCAGGCCATCCAGGGCACCGTAGTCCGCGTGGGCAACAACGGCTCCTTCGTGGCCTACGGCGGCACCTTCCAGGGCTACGGCTCCACCCCCAACACCCGCAACGCCGTGGTGGAGGTGAACGTGGTCCCCGGCAGCGTCAAGGCCTATGATCACTCCAAGACCCAGGGCGGCGTGGCCTACATCTACGGCGGCACCTTCGAGGCCTATAACGGCGCCAACGTCTTCAACATGATCCGCTTCAACGAGACCCAGTACGCCCTGCAGTACACCCGCAACCAGTACGGCGTGCTTTCCCAGCCCACCCGGGTGCCCCTGTCCACCAACGAGACCGGCGGCGTGGAGGTCTACTACTACGACAACCAGACCGAGGTGGCCAACGACGCCTCCGGAACCGTGACCCCCATCCCCGTCAACACCTCCAACGTCCAGGTCCGGGGCGGCGTCTTCCGCTGCTTCTACGACCTGGTCAACGTGGCCACCCGTCAGGAGGGGGACGAAAAGAACTTCGCCAAGTTCATGGGCACCATGGGCAGCGTGAACCTGGGCATCGAGAGCTTCAACAGCGATTTGATCTACGACGGCCGCATCCAGATCGTGGACAAATACGGCGACGGCGCCCTGGTCCTGCTGGACGACCGGGCCGACGAGGTGGGGGACTACGAGGGTCTCTACCACTACCGCCTCTTCTGCGGCGACACGGAGCTGCGCTACAAGTCCTATCTGGAGGTCTACCCCAACAACGCCGACACCAACACCTCCCACTCCATGCAGCTTTCCACCTACGTCGGCAACGGCAAGCGGAGCTCCCTGCTCTTTGCCGACGATCAGGAGAACGACCGCACCCCCTACCGCCAGACGGAGAACTACTTCGACTACATGTTCGACGATACCGGCGCCAACGCCTGGTCCGTCATGCCCAACTTCCACTTCCAGGCCACCGACACCGAGGCCGAGAAGATGGACGCCCTGCAGTCCGACGTCTACGGCGAGCGGCTGAACAACTCCGAGGTCTGGTACTACCCCGAGCCCCTGGACGCCTCGGGCCATCCCATCGGAGACGTTCGCTACGGCGAGGCCGGCTTCACCGGCGTGCTGCACGGGGCGGGATCCACCACCTTCACTCTGCGCATCTCTCAGCGGTGCAAAACTGACTCCGCATGGAAGAGCGCCCTCAAGGTGGTAGATCAGGACACCATAAAGTACTATGCCGAAAAGCATGACGGCGTCCGCGAAACCCTCCGCTTCTTCACCTACCGGGTCTACCGGGTGGACCCCCTGACTCGGGAGAACCTCAGCGAGTCCGACGTCTTCGGCGAGGACGAGCCCCTCATCGAGGTCCGCTACGGCGCCGGCAGCAACGACGCCTTGAAGTGCAAGCTGCCCCTCAAGACCGTGGAGCAGCAGATCAAGGACCGCCGTCCCGACTGGAAGGGCTACCAGCAGGGCGAGATGTACCGCATCGTTCTGGACGTGGAGGAGGTCGTGGCCGCCGGCTACCAGGGCAAGGGTGTCTGGGGCCAGAAGCTGAAGACCGCCAAATCCCAGTCCACCATCCTCTTCCGCTGCTTCTCCGTGAAGGAGCAGAAGAGCGAACAAGGTCAGCTCTACAACGCCCACGACTATACCCCCCTCCAGTGGTGGACCAACCGCAGTATGTGGAGCATCAACGACGACGGCCAGCTCTTCTTCCAGGCCGGCAACACCGCCAAGATCAGCTTCGTCAACGCCAAGACCGGCATGACCGACTACCGGGGCGACACCCGGGTCTTCGACGTCTACTACCAGTGGTGGGAGGTCAAGGCCGACGGCACCCCCATCCGCATGATCGCCGGCACCGACTTCTACTATGACCCCGCCAACGGCGGCTACGACGACCACCGCTTCTCGAGCTGGAACGTGGCGGGGGACACCGCCCACACCTTCGTCAACACCGTGGACCCCAACGACCCCAATGCCGCCGGCTACACCTATCACGGCCTGCCCGGCAAGTCCAACGGCCAGCCCGACCCGACCAAGTGGAAGGACTACCAGCTCCACGCCTACATCGCCGGCTCCACCGACGTCACAAAGCTGACCCGGGACGGCAGCGAGAATCTCCACCTGGGCAACAACCGGATTTTCCAGGACAACAACGACCGCTGCTACATCCCCGAGGATATGGCGGGCAAGTACCTCCAGGTCAAGGTGGTGGTCCAGAACGTCCGCTGGCCCATGGCCTATGACAGCAAGCAGACCTTCTACTCCCACGTCGTCAAGGTCCGGGAGGCCCCCGCTCAGCCCCTTACCGGCACGCTGAACGCCGTCTACACCGGCGATATGGCCTACGGCACCTACGACAAGCCCGTGGCCCTCTCCCTGTCCAACATCACGGGCCTGGGCAGCGGCGAGAGCATCACCTCCGTCTACTACTACGCTGGCGGCCACTCCAAGGAATTCACCGGCCTGAAGGTCACGGATCCCGACGATCTCCCCACGGTGAAGTTCCCGGCGGACTTCTACGAATCCGGCTACAACCTGCAAAAGGTGGGCACCGGTGACAAACAGATGTTCGCCCAGTACACCACCAGCAAGGGCCGCACCTTCGACACCGGCATTTCCACCTTCAACTACCAGAAGGCAGCCACCTCCATTTCCCGCCTGGGCGACGAGGCGCAGACGATCCTGCTCCAGGACCTCCGGAACGGAAAATACGAAAACGGGATGCTGGCTTTCCTGCCGAAGCCCAGCGGCGCCACCGTGGGCTATGACTTTACCAAGTTCACCAGCACTGATCCCGACGTGGCCGCTCTGGACCAGCGGGGCTACGTCCTCTTCGGCAAGATCCCCGGCGAGGCCACCATCTCCGGCAAGGGCCCCGACGGCAAGGCCGTTTCCGTGACATTCCGGGTTGTGGAAAGCATATCCAGCCTGGATATTTCCGGTCTCAAGGCCCCCACCGTGGGGAAGACCCTGCCCACCGACGTTTCCCAGATTACCCTGCCGGAGGACGCCAACTATCATGTCCAGGAGGTCTTCTGGACCATCGACAACAAGGAAGCCAAGCTCCCAGCGGGGACCAAGGCGGAGAACTACCACGCCTACACCATGAACGTGGTCGTATCTCCCAACGATTTCTGCAAAATGGCTTCCGTGGACTTCCACTTCACCATTGAGGCGGAGCTGGCGGACGGGAATCTGGACACTATTTCCGAAATTGCCAATCTGAGCCTGAACTGCTTGTCCTATAGGAAGTGGGACGGCGAAAACGGAGACGGCAAGTATGTCTTGCGCTACAAGTTCAACGGTTCTGTGGGCGGCGCCAGCAGCGTGGTGGACAAGATCTATCTGGAATTCCCCACCGAGGTCTACGAGGGCGATTCGGTCAACGAATGGATGGAGAAGGTCCACATCTACACCAACGGCGACAACGAGCAGTTCAACATGAAGGCCTATGCCTCCTACGGCGCTTACGCCTATGAAATCATAGAGGCCTACGGCGATCACCGCTTAATAGACGCCAATGAGTTCAGTGTCTTCGTTCCCGGCGTTCAGACTGGCTTGATGGCGTCCGTCATGATTCCGATGAGTTTGGACGCGGACTTCCCCGAAGATAAAAATGATATCACAGTATATGTCAACGGCGAGCCCACAGGCGGCGTCTATTACAAGACCACGCATTCTATCATAGTCAATGCCTTTGATACCTACGCCGTGCAGCCTGCCAAAGCGCCGGAGCCCATGCCGCAGTATTCCATCAAAGATTACAACCTGGTGGTGGGTCAGACTGTAGATGTCAGCGATCTTCTGGTGTGTGACGATCCGAGAGTGACCATCAGCCTTGATACAGTGCGTTGCAGTTACGACAACGGTGAGACTTATTACACCTACGATCTGGATAGAGGAACGATTACGGCAGTAAAGCTCCCCCCCAACAGCAACTATTATCCGTACGTCTACGTCCGCGTGGACTTTGACGCCAACGGCGACGGCAGACCCGAATACTTCCGGACCACCGGCGGAGAAAAGATTATTTATGCCAACGCCTCGGCTGTGCCTGCAACGCCTGTCAAGGAGCCCTATCACGTCACCGTTCTGGACCCCGCGGGGAATGTGTACGCCACCCTGGATTGTCCCTATGGCAAGCCTATTTCCATTCCCGAGGTGGAAAACGCCTTTGTCTATTCCATCACTGACCCGGCCTACCAGGACGGCAATGTGAACGTCTGGAAAAACGGCAGCGGCTCCACTTCCAACCGGACCTATGGTGTAGAAGCACTGGGCATCACGGGAGACGCCCAACCCGGGGATACGCTGATCGTCCATACCATCTATGCCGACGAGCTGCAGGTCATTGCCGGCACCAACGACGTCCACGCCTTTATCAAGGACGAGGATCTGAACGACGTAGCGGGCATCATGATCTCCGTGGACGGCGATCACTATGTGATGTACGACGGCCTTGTGGACCTTGCGCCCAACACCGATTATACGCTCTATTATAAGCAGGGCATCCACGGCACCGTCTACACCAAGCCTTTCCGCACCGCCGAGATGGATTACGGCGTCTATGTGGGCAGGAACGTGGTTACCAACACCAACCTGGGCAACCTGGAGCGGGATGGCTGGCATTACGATCCAGCTTCTAAAACCCTGACCCTCAAAGATTTCTATCTGGTGGATAAGGGTGTGGATACGGAGTTCGGAATGCTTTTCAATGCGCCTGTCCGTGTGGCCTCCGCCATTTACTCCAACGATGATCTCACCATCGAGCTGCTGGGCGACAACAGCCTTCTGAAAATCCAGTCCGACAACGAATTGGTTCACAACCTCATCCACGCCGAGGGAAACCTGACCATCCAGGGCACCGGAAATCTGACCCTGAACCCGCATGGAAGCTGCTACGGCCTGTGGAGTGGCCACGGCAACATCTATCTCAACGGTTCCGGCATCCTGACCCTTGACCGTATGACCATCGGTATGCAAGCACCCTACGGAACAATCAACTACAAGAACGGCACAATTGAGTACATTGCGAGAAGCAATGAGTACGGATATATGTTGGGCAATCTTGTATCTGATGAAGCTGTGGACAAGCTCCTCTTCACGAACAAGGTCCACAACCTTACCATTTCCGTGGGGGACATCAACGGCAATTACACCGACGTCACCGAGCAGGGCCTGCGAGACCAGATCAGGTACAACACAAGCACCATGAACAAGGACGAGAAGGCCCACGTCCGCATCGTCCCGACCCACAATGATAACCAGCGCGTCGAGGCGGCCCAGTTCCTGAAATCCGGCTCCTGCACCGGCAGCCTCACCTACTACCAGTCCTGCGCCTGCGGCCACATCGGCACCAAGACCTTCAACGTCTCCGGCAAGGGCCATGAACTGATCCACCACGAGGCCCAGCCCGCCACCTGCCTCTACGAGGGCTGGAACGCCTATGACACCTGCGCCAAGTGCAATTATTCCACCTTCGACGAAAACTTCCAGCCGCCCCTGGGCCACGACTGGGTCCACCACGAACAGAAGGATCCCACCTGTACCGAGGACGGCTATCCGGAGTATGACGAGTGCAGCCGCTGCGGCCTGTCCACCAAGCTGGAGATCCCCCAGGCGGTCAGCCTTCCCACCAGAGCGATTCCCGTTGCCCAGAACGCCTCCGGCGAGATTGTGGATCCCGAGATCCTCAAGTGGTGCGCCACCGGCCACAACTTCGCCCCCGTCGCCGGCAACGCCCCCAGCTGCACCGCCGCCGGCACCGCCGACCACTACAAGTGCGTCCACTGCGGAGAGCTTGCCATGGACGAGACCGGAGCCTACCCGGCAGTGAGCGCCGACCTGGCCCTCGACGCCCTGGGCCACGCCTGGAGCCCCTGGGAGACCACCCAGGAGCCCACCGCCTCCGCCGCCGGCGTCCAGTCCCGAACCTGTGAGCGCTGCGGCGAGACCGAGACCCAGGCCCTGCCCCCCGTGCCCCCTGCCAACCCCTTCGTGGACGTGCCGGAGGGCAAGTACTACTACAGCGCGGTGCTCTGGGCCTACAGTCACGAGCCTCAGGTCACCGGCGGTACGGACGACACGCATTTCTCCCCCAACAAGACCTGCACCCGGGAGCAGATCGTGACCTTCCTCTGGAAGGCGAAGGGAGCCCCGGAGCCCGTGAACACCACCAGCCCCTTCACCGACGTGAAGACCGGCAAGTACTACTTCAAGGCGGTTATGTGGGCCGTGGAGAACAACATCACTGGCGGCGTCAGCGCGGACAAGTTCGGCGTGGGCCAGCCCTGCAAGCGGGAGCAGGCCATGACCTTCCTCTGGAAGGCCTGCGGCTCCCCGGAGCCCACCGGCACCGAAAATCCCTTCACCGACGTCAAGACAGGCAAATACTACTACAAGCCCATCCTCTGGGCCGTGGAGAACAAGATCACTGGCGGCGTCAGCACCACCCTCTTCGGCGTGGGCAGAACCTGCACCAGAGCCCAGATCGTGACCTTCCTGTACAAGGCCATGGAGGGCTGAACGAGCATCGCAAATCCGTCTGAAGAACCAAAAAAACAGGCAGATCCGGGACGCGTCCCGGATCTGCCTGTTTTCGCGTGCGCCCGGTGAGCGCACGTTCTATAGGGTGAAAGTCCCGAACGCGCCCGGCAGCGGGAAGCGTTAGCCAAAGGCAAGGGTGTCCGTCGCGAGGCGGAATCTGAAGAAAGCCGGATATAGAGGGTTGAAAGGTCC